>JACDCC010000297.1 GCA_013694595.1 Chthoniobacterales bacterium | reverse complement strand
CCCGGGCTCTCCTCGAGCCGATCATGCACCGCGCCGACGCCGCCAGCCAGCAGTGCTATCTCGAAACGCTGAACGCGGCGAACATCACGTTCTACGAACGGATGGGCTTCCAGCGCGTAGCCGAGGTCGACGTTCCGGGAAGCGGCCTCCGCTTTTGGACGTTTCGGCGAGGTTAATATAAAAAAGCAGGGCTTATCGAATCAATCCATGAACGTTCATCACCTGGGAGCTGTTTTATTATGTCGCCAAACATGGCGGCATCGCTGAGGCGGTGCGGAATATGCCTTATGGCATTCAACAGCCGGCAGTCAGCAGCCAGATCATTCAATTGGAAGAATCCCTGGGTGTGACTCTGTTTAAACGGCGGCCTTTTGAGCTGACGGCGGCGGGAGTGGAGTTGTTCCAGTTCATCGAACCGTTCTTCGGAAGACTCGGGGTCGTGGCTGCTAAACTCCTGGGTGGAACGGAACATCGCGTTCGTGTCGGCGCTTCGGAAATTTTTCTGCGCGATCATCTGCCTGCCCTGGTGGAAAGAGTCCGGAAACAGTTTCCTGATTTAAAACTGACGATGCGCGAAGGCTACTATCCGCAATTGGAAGCCTCCCTGTTGCACGAGGAAATCGACCTCGCGTTGACGTTGATCCAGGACAAGCCGAAAGCTGGAATCCACGCATTGGCGTTGGCGAAGTTCCCGCTCGTCCCGCTGGTGAACAAAGATCATCAGCTGAAATCCGCGGATGAATTATGGAAACAACAGAGAATTGATGAACCATTGATTCACCTCGCTCCCAGTTCCGCTATTCGAAACACATTCAAACGAGGGATCGCTCGCCTCGGAGTCGATTGGAATCCAAGTTTCGGGGCCGACTCTTTGAATCTCATCGAGACGTATGTCGCCAGTGGTTACGGCATCGGCCTCTCGCTGCAGATACCTAACAGAAATTTCTCACCAGAACTTCGTGCGCTGCCTTTGCCCGGTTTTGATCCAGTGACGTTTGGGGTTTTGTGGTGCGGTCGGCTTTCTCCGGTTACACAAGCCTTCGTTGATCAACTACAATTGCGGGCAAAATCTTTTGTCTCCTGAGGTCTAAGTCGGTGGATCATTCGGCGCGATCTGCTCGGCCTGCCGGAACGCGGCGCCACGTGCCTCCATATCGCCGCGCGCCCACGCGAGCAGGCCGCGGATCGCCGGGATCACCCGACGCGAAGCATGCGCGGACCAAGGCCTGCCAGTAGCGCAGCTCATCGGCATAAGGCAGCGGTGAGGCTGGCCAATATCTGCTTCGCTTGGCGCACCGCCCCGCCACCCATTCGTTAGGCCCACATCAGCCATACCGCGCGCAATCGGCCGCCTGATGCGGCGCTGCGATGACGGCCCCTCGTTAGGGGGTGTGCTTACCTGATCTGATAGAGTTCGATCAATCCGATGCCTGTCCCGCCGTCTCGGCCGGCGACAATCGCGGTGTAACTTCCCGGCGGGAGAACCGTGAAGATCGCTGCTTCTGCGGCGCTCCGGGGTGCCAAATCCTTTGCTACCAGCTGCTCGGCGGCGTCCGCATCATCCTGCCAGTTGTCATTGAAGATTACGCGCGCGCCGTTTGCGTCGCGCAGGTCGAGGGTGGGGTCGTTCAGCACATCGGTGAGACCGGCGTCGCGGAGCGATGGGCCGAGAGCGCGCACCGCCACCTGCGTCACGTTGGTGCTCCCGCTGATGATGAAGCCGCCAATCATAACATTGTCGCCGGTTTGCACGCGTCCGCGGGTGGAGAGGTTTGCGAGGATGGCAGGCGCGGCAGCATCGAGGTCGTAGACTTCGACGAGGCTGACGCCGATGGCGCCAGCTTTGCCCCGAATGATGGCGGTGTAGGCGCCGGGTGGCAGCGTCTCGACGATGGCGGATTCTTCGTCGCGCTCCGGTTGGCAGTGTGCTTGCCTGCACGGCGGCTTGGTTCTCGCGCCAGTCGTCGTTGAAGACGGTGGAGCCGTCGGGTTTGTGCAGCTCCAGCGTGGGATCGGGCAGTGCTCCCGGGACTCCATGCCGCGTGAGCGACGGGCCGAGGCCGCGGATGAGGACGTTCTTCGGCACGGCACCGGTGATGATGAATCCGCCGATGAGCACGTTGTCGCCAGTCTGCACTGGGAGGCGAGTCGAGATGTTGCGGAAGTCCGTCGCTGGGCCGCTTGTCTCATACAGCTCCGCGCTCGCCAGCTCCCTGGCGCGGCTGCTATCTCCGCCGGCGACGAGCACGTGACCGCTTGGCAGCAGCGTCGCGGTATGAACCACGCGCGACGTCGTCATGCTGGCGGTGGCGCTCCAGCTCGTGGCCGCGGCGTTCGACAACTGTGCGGTTCCCGTCGCCACCCGTCCCTGTTGATTCCACCCGTGACGAGTACCGCTCCGTTTGGCAGCAGCGTCGCGGTGTGCAGGTTCCGGACGGAGGAGAGATTTCCGCCCGTGGTCCAGGTGCCAGTCGCGGGATCATATAGCTCGGTCGACGCAATGGCGCCGCCGGAGCCACCAAAGTTAAAGCCGCCGGTGACAAGTACCTTGCCGCTCGGCAGGAGCGTAATGGTGTGCTGGGCGCGCCGTGCAGCCATGCTGCCGGTCGGTGAGAAGTTGCCCGTGGCAGGATCGTACAGCTCCGCGTCCGCCACCGCATCCGAGACACGACGGCCGCCTGTCACGAGCACCTCGCCGCTTTGCAGCAGCGTAGCCCGGTGATCCTCACGTCCACCCATCATCCTGCCGGTCAGGGACCATGTGCCGCTGGCGGGATCATATAGCTCTGCCCTCACGCCCAGAAAGCTGCCGCCGGTGACGAGCACTTTTCCGTTCTGTAAAAGCGTCGCCGTGTGATACCCGCGACCGATGTTCATGCTCCCGGTAAATGTCCAGGTTCCCGTCGCAGGGTCGTACAGCTCCGCGCTCGTCTGCTCCGAGCCGCCGCTGTTGGCGGTGCCACCCGCAATCAGCACCTTCCCATTCGGCAGCAGCGTGGCGGTGTGGAATGCCCGCGGCCTTCGCAGACTGCCGGTTGGGCTCCACCTGCCAGTGGCGGGATCGTATAGTTCCGCCGTCCCAATGTTGCCTCCGCCGCCACCACCAGCGACGAGCACCTTGCCGTTGCGCAGGAGAGTCGCGGTATGAAAGTTGCGCCCCGTGCTCATGCTGCCGGTAGCTGAAAATGTGAACGGAGCGGCGTTTGCCGACGGCATCGTCGAAACGCCGAGCAGAATCACGGCTAGGACACGAACGATACATGCAGACCAGATGGTGGGTGCTGAGACACTGCGAGGCGATTGAGCGGGAGGCATGAGATGGCCCATAGGAAAGGGAATGGCGAAGTTTTGAGGTTGGTGGGCCTTAGAAGTGGCGGCGTTAGACAACCCCGCCACTCGCCTGCCCAGGCTGTGGTGTGCTCCCGAAGTTTGATCCACTCGTTATGAGAGATTTGGTTCAGGTTCGGTTTGTTGTTGAGGTAATAGTTGAGGCGTTGCCTTGCGGCGGCTGGAGCGTA
>JACDCC010000286.1 GCA_013694595.1 Chthoniobacterales bacterium | reverse complement strand
A
Source organism: Chthoniobacterales bacterium (assembly GCA_013694595.1). Classification (GTDB taxonomy): domain Bacteria; phylum Verrucomicrobiota; class Verrucomicrobiia; order Chthoniobacterales; family UBA10450; genus JACCTI01. The sequence continues at coordinate 20,516 of JACDCC010000286.1, read as the reverse complement.
GGATCTCCGGCATCTTCCGGATCGGCAGCGAGTAATGTCCGGCGTCGTCGATCAAACGCAGACGGCAATTTGGCAATCGCTCGCTGAGTTGTTCCGCCAGCCGATGCGAGAACGTGCGATCCTTCGTGCCGTGCCAAAGCCGCACCGGCACCGGCACGTCCTCCAGTCGAAAACCCCACGGCTGCGCGTAAATCTCCGCGTCCGTCATCACTCCGAGCGCAGAGCCGCGCCACGCACGACGCGCACTTTCGAAGCAGGCCTCGAACGCCGCGGTGTCCCGCAGCACATCGGCATCGCACGGCTGTAAGAGTCTGAGAACGAGCGGTCGCAGCCGGAGTGGCGGGCGGATCCGCGCGAACGGCCGCGCCACGCGAAACAAGCGCCGCAGCAGTTCCGGCTGCCGCGCATGTAGCGCGAGCATCCATTGATACAGCTTCAGCAGATCGCGGTGATTCTGGAGTTCGGCGATCGGCGGCACCCCGCTGACCACGGCAACGCCTTCCACTCGCTCCGGAAACGCCCAGCCCGTGACGTACGCATAGGGTGCTCCGCCCGAAATGCCCAGCACCCGGAAACGGTGAATTCCGAGATGCTCCGTCAGTCCGCGCACGATCTCCGGCCAGTCGAGCAGCTTCCGCTCCGGCTCAAATCCTGAGTCGCTGATGCCCGGGCGATCCGGCGAGATGATGCGGATGCCGAGTTCGTGCGCCGCCGTCTCGGTCAGCTCGGCCATCGTCCGCGAGCTCGGCCAGCCATGGCAGAAGAGCACCGGAGTCCCGTGCACGTCCCCATACTCGTCGTACGCGATTCGAGCTCCCGATTTCAACTGCAGCAACGCACCGCGCACGCTCATCGTGCATAATGTAGAGGCGTTTGTGTCAAACGCCTGCACGCGACGCGCTGCCGGTGCTTGATACAAGCACCGCTACACCAGCACCCGCCGCGCAGCCACCTCCGTCCGATAATCACCCGCGCGATGCGCACACTCGGCGTCTGCTTTTCGTATTAGGGAGTATGAACGAGAACTCGCAGCCAGGATTCGGCAAGATTTCAACGCACGGCGACGGGATGGGCGCCCCAACGCCGGAACTGGTCGAGAAGCGGGCACGCGAACTCGCTCTGATCGACGAACGCAATCCGGACGAGTTCACCGATGGGGATTGGGACCAAGCCCGCGCCGAGCTGATGGGCGTGGCGACCGGCGCCGCTCCCGAGGAAACGCCGGAGACCGCGGAGCTGACGGACGACTGGGATGTGGTCGCCAGCGATACCGGCCACCGTGCGCCACGCGCGGGATTGGATGATGACGAAATGCTCGGCGAGCAACTCGTCGCCGGCGGAGTGGAAGAGGCGACGCACGACAGCATGGTCCAGGCGGCCCAAAGCGAGCAGACTCAGGAAGGCGGAGTGATTGAGGGCGCCTGAGCTCCGCGCTGTTGCAGGGGAAAAAGGGGACAGCCGCGACGTCTCCGCGGCGCAGCGCACGCCGACGCTGCGGCAATCGCTGATCGCGCGTTATCGGCAGACGCGCGAATTCAGCGCGCGTCTTTGCCGCAACCTGCAGCCGGAGGACTGTGTCGTGCAATCGATGCCGGATGCGAGCCCGACAAAGTGGCACCTTGCGCATACCACCTGGTTCTTCGAGACCTTTGTTCTGAAGGTCTGGATGCAGAGCTATCGCCCGGAGGTGCCGCAGTATGCCTATCTCTTTAACTCCTACTACAACGCGGCCGGCGACATGTACCGGCGTGACCTTCGCGGTCTCGTTTCGCGTCCGACGCTGCCCGAGACCTATCGGTATCGATCCTCGGTCGACGATTGCCTCCTCAAGCTGATCGAAAGCGCAGACCAGACGTTGCTCGGCGAGATCGCGTCAGTGCTGACTCTCGGCATCAATCACGAGCAGCAGCACCAGGAACTGCTCCTCACAGACATCAAGCACGTCTTCTCCCACAACCCGCTTTATCCGGTCTTCGAACCTGCCCCAGCCGGCCCGCGTTCCGCCGCCCCCGCATCACAGCGCTTCGTGGACTTTGACGAGGAGATCGTCTCCATCGGCCATCACGGCGACGATTTCTCGTACGACAATGAAGGGCCGCGCCATCGCGCGCTCGTGCCGGCGTTCTCGCTCTCGGATCGCCTCATTACCAATGGGGAGTATCTCGCGTTCATGGAAGCGGGCGGCTACACGCGGCCTGAGTTCTGGCTCTCGTTAGGCTGGACGGCCGTGAACGAGCAGCGTTGGCAGGCGCCGCTCTATTGGGAAAAGCGCGACGGCCAATGGTGGAACTTCACCCTCTCTGGCTTTCGCCCCGTCGATGAATCGGAGCCGGTGACGCACGTCAGCTACTTCGAAGCAGACGCCTACGCGAACTGGGATGGTGCGCGCCTGCCGACCGAATTCGAGTGGGAACGCGCTGCCGCCGATATTCCGATCGAAGGCAACTTCGTCGAGAGCCAGCGCTTTCACCCCCGAGCAGCGCATGACCCACAATTGTCGCCCTCACCTCAATCCTCTCCCCCGGGGAGAGGAGGACATAGGCCGCGGGTGTCTTGGGAATCAGGGGCGGGAGGCCGTAGCGAAGCGCCAGGTGAGGGGTTTGTGACGTGCCGGTTGCTCCAGATGTTCGGCGATGCGTGGCAATGGACCCGCAGCGCTTACCTGCCCTATCCGGGCTATCGCGCCGCGCCTGGTGCCCTCGGCGAGTACAACGGAAAGTTCATGTGCAACCAGATGGTGCTGCGCGGCGGATCCTGCGCCACCTCACGTGAGCACATTCGCCCAACGTATCGGAATTTCTTCCCGCCCGATAAACGCTGGCAGTTCACCGGCATCCGGCTCGCGCGCGACCTCGCATGACGCCGACGAACGAGCGCATGCAATTGCTCGATCTCGAACCGGCCGCGTCCGATTTTCTCGCCGAAGCGCTCGCGGGATTGTCGAGCCAGCCGCGAACGCTGCCGAGCAAGTTTTTCTACGACGAGCGCGGCTCCGACCTGTTTCAGGAGATCTGTCGCCTGCCCGAGTACTACATCACACGTGCGGAGACTGAGATTCTGCAGCTGCACGTAGCGGAACTGGCTGACTCGGTAGGTGCAAACGCGGAGCTGGTGGGCTTTGGCACCGGCGCGGGGGTGAAGACCCGAATGCTGCTCGAGTGCCTGGCCGATCCGATCGCCTACGTGCCGATCGACATCTCAAAACAGCGCCTCCTCGATTCCGCCGCGGCGCTTCAGCTCGCGATGCCGCACCTCGAGATCCTGCCGGTCTGTGCAGACTACCTGCAGGAGATCCGCCTCCCACAGCCCTCGCGTAAACCGGCGCACGTGGCGGTCTATTTCCCCGGGTCGACGATCGGTAACCTCGAGCCGCCGGTGGCGCGGGACTTCTTGCGGCGCGTCAACCGGCTCTGCGGACCGAGCGGCGGATTGATCATTGGCGTCGACCTGCAGAAGCCACGTGAGATTATCGAACTGGCTTACAACGATGCGGCCGGCGTAACGGCTGAGTTCAATCGGAACGTCCTCGTTAGGGCGAACCGCGAACTTGGTGCCGATTTCGTCATCTCGCAGTGGCGGCACCGCGCGATTTACAATGATCAGGATGGCCGCATTGAAATGCACCTCATCAGCGAGTCTGACCAGACGGTCCGACTTGGGGGGCAGCAGTTTCATTTCACCGCCGGCGACAAAATCATCACTGAGTATTCCTACAAACACACTGTCGAAGGCTTTACCGCGCTGGCAGCATCGGCAGGGTTCCGGCTCGCCCGCACCTGGACTGATCCGCAGCAGTTGTTTGCTGTTTTCCATTTCACCGTGCCAGACTAGGCAGGGTGGACGCGCTCGTTCAACTCGACGGAGTCGGCAAAAGCTTCGGGGCGGCGACAGCAGTTCATTCGCTCGACCTTTCTTTTGCAACCGGGAAGACGACGGCCCTGATCGGGCCGAGCGGCTGCGGGAAGTCGACACTCCTGCGCCTGATCGTCGGTTTACTTCAGCCCGACACGGGCCAGGTAAAAGTTCGCGACGCGGCGGTGACTTCTGAGAACATCTCGCAGTTCCGACGCGGAATCGGCTACGTGATCCAGGATGGCGGCTTGTTCCCGCATCTCACCGCTCGCGACAACGTGCTCCTGATGGCGCGGCAGCTTGGCAGGCCCGAAGACGAATGTCGCATGCGAGTGGAGGAGCTCTGCGCGTTAACGCGCTTTCCACTCGACGCGCTGCAGCGCTATCCGGTCGAGCTTTCCGGCGGACAACGTCAACGCGTCAGCCTCATGCGGGCACTGGCGCTTGCCCCGGAATTGCTTCTGCTCGACGAGCCGCTCGGGGCGCTCGATCCACTCGTGAGGGCGGCGTTGCAGAAAGACCTGAAGCTGATCTTCCAGCAGCTGCAGCAAACCGCAATTCTTGTGACACATGATTTGGCGGAGGCCGCATACCTCAGCGACCACATTGTCCTGCTGAACGATGGCCGTGTCGTGCAGCAAGGCACTCTCGCCGATCTGCGCGACCGGCCGGCGAGCGCTTTCGTCTCCGAATTTCTGCGCGCGCAACGGAGCCTCACCCTCACATGACGATCTACGGCATGCCTCTGCTTCTGGCGCTCGTGTCAACGTCGATGGCGGCAGACCCCGTGATCGTCGCATCGAAGAGATTCACCGAATCCTACGTTCTCGCGGAGATCGCGACGCGCTCGCTCCGAACCGACGGCCTCCCTGCTGAACACCGCCAAGGCATGGGCGGAACGATTATCCTGTGGGAAGCACTGCGAACAGGCCAAATCGGCGTGTATGCGGAATACACCGGCACGATCGCGGAGGAGATCCTGAAAGATCCCGAGCTGGTTTCGCCCGACGCCATCCGAGCGGAGCTGGCGAAGAGCGGTGTCGGGATGTCAGGCGAGCTCGGCTTTAACAACACCTACGCGCTGGTGATGCGGCGCGAAATGGCGGAACGGCTGGGCATCCGGCGTATCAGCGATCTGCGTCAACACCCGCAGCTAAAGTTCGGCCTCACGCACGAATTCCTGAACCGACGCGACGGTTGGGCTCCACTCTCGGCGCTTTATGGACTCGCGACATCAGAGATCCGCGGGATCGATCATGGCATCGGTTATGAGGCGTTACGCAGCGGCGCAACCGACATCAAGGACGCGTACTCCACAGACGCGAAGATCGCTGAGCACAATCTCGTCGCGCTAGAAGACGACTTGCACTTCTTCCCTCAATACAAGGCGGTGTTCCTTTATCGTCTGTCGCTCTCGCCGGATGGAGTCAGCGCGCTGCGGCGTCTGGAAGGAACGCTCGATGAAGGTCGCATGATCCGGCTCAACGCCGAGGCGGAGCGGACGAAAGATTACTCGCGTGCGGCGGATCTCTACTTCACCGGCGCCACCGACGGGGCGACACGCCACACGCCCGAAGCGCTCTCGCACAAGCTGCTTCGCTGGACCTCTCGCCACCTGCAACTCGCAGGCATTTCTCTGCTGCTGGCGGTGGTGGTCGGGGTTCCGCTTGGCATTCTCGCCAGCCGCGGCGGCGCGTTCGGTCACACGATCCTTGCGGTGACCGGCGTGGTGCAAACGATTCCCTCACTTGCGTTGCTCGCCTTGCTCGTCCCGCTGCCGTTCTTTGGCATCTCCGCGCGCACCGCGATCGCGGCGCTCTTTCTCTACGGGTTGCTGCCGATCGTCCGCAACACTGCGAGTGGACTGCAGGACATCGCGCAGCCAATCCGGGAATCGGCGATTGCGCTCGGCCTCACGCCAGCCGCACGACTCCGGAAGATCTACCTGCCGATGGCCTCACGCACGATCCTCGCGGGAATCAAAACGAGCGCGGTGATCAATGTCGGCACCGCTACGCTCGCGGCCCTGATCGGCGCCGGTGGTCTCGGTGAGCCGATCATCAGCGGGCTTAACCTGAACGACCACGCCACCATCTTGCAGGGCGCCATCCCCGCGGCCGTGCTTGCTCTGCTGGTTCAGTGGTCATTCGATCTTCTTGACCGGCTTTTGATTCCCAAAGGCCTGCGCATATAAAAACGCATGCGCATCGAATCGATAAACCCGGCAACTGGTGAAACGCTCCGGCATTTTGATCCCTTAACTAGGGCCGAAATCGAGCTGAGACTCGCGCGTGCAGCTGCCGCCTTCGCGAGCTATCGCCGGACGGACTTTGCGACCCGCGCAGAGTTGTTGCGGACAGTCGAGAGGATCCTCGCGCGCGAGGGCGGTGATTATGCGCGGACCATCACACTCGAAATGGGCAAACCGCTCCGCGCCGCGCGCGAAGAGATCCAGAAGTGCGCCAGCGTGTGCAGCTATTATGCGACCCACGGCGAAGAGCTGCTGAAGCCGGCTGAGACGAAGACGACTGCCAGCCGCAGCTACGTGCGCTTCGATCCGATCGGTCCGGTGCTCGCAATTATGCCGTGGAACTTTCCGTTCTGGCAGGTGTTCCGTTTCGCCGCACCTGCGCTCATGGCAGGGAACGTGTGCCTGCTGAAGCATGCCGCAAACGTGCCCCAGTGCGCCCTCGCGCTTGAGCAGATCTTCCGGCAGGCGGGTTTCGGTGAAGGGATCTTCCAGAGCCTGCTCATCGATACGAAGCAAACCGCCGCAGTGATCGACGACCCACGGGTAAAGGCGGTCACGCTCACAGGGAGTGAGCGCGCCGGCGCCGAGGTCGCGAGCCGCGCGGCCCGTCAGATCAAGAAGAGCGTTCTCGAGCTCGGCGGGAGCGATCCGTTTGTCGTAATGCCAAGCGCCGATCTCGAGGACGCCAGCGCGGTGGGCGTGAAGTCGCGCACCATCAATGCCGGACAATCGTGTATCGCGGCGAAGCGCTTCATCGTAGCGGAGGCGGTCTATGGGCGCTATGTCGAGCAGTTCGTAGCGAAGATGCGCGCGCTGCGTGTCGGTGACCCGCTCGATGACAAAACAGATATCGGCCCGCTGGCGACGGAACAGATCCGGAATGGAGTGCACGAGCAAGCCCAGAAGACCATCGAAGCGGGCGCGAAGCTCTTGTTAGGCGGAAGGTTGATCGCCGGGCGGGGCTACTATTACGCACCAACCGTGCTCGTCGATGTGCCGCCAGATTCGCTGGCAGCACGTGAAGAGATCTTCGGGCCGGTCGCTGCATTCTTCCGCGCCCGGAACGCTGACGAGGCCGTCCGAATCGCAAACCACACCCCGTTCGGTCTCGGTGCCAGCGTCTGGACCAATGACCCCGGAGAGCAAGAGCTGTTCGCGTCAGAGATCGATGCAGGAATGATCTTCTTCAACGGAATGGTGGCATCGGATCCGCGGCTGCCATTCGGTGGCGTGAAGCGGTCCGGTTTCGGTCGCGAGCTTGGTGCGGAAGGGATCCGCGAGTTCGTGAACGTGAAAACGATCGTGACCGCGTGAGGGAGAAGCCTAACTAGTCGAGAACTGATCTTCCTTGTTCTTGAAAAGCACGTTGAAGGTCGTCAACGAGCCGTAGCAGCGCGTGATGTACTGCTGGATGTCGAACTTGTCCGCGTCGCTCAACTTATCGCTGGCGTTCACCTTCTGCTCGAGCACGCGGAGATTGTTCCGGATCATCACGAACATCAAGCCCAAAGTGCAACTTTTCTCATTTGCTGGCCGTCTTGGGCTGCTGTCCTGACGCTTCCAGCTCTGCTTTTTTCTTTTGCTTTCCTCGCCTGATGGCTTCTTTGTGAGCGTCGGTCATCGCATATGACGATTTTTTTCTCGGGGGCTTTTCCCCGTCTTCGGGTAAGTTTTGGGTTCCAGTGGTGCTCACTCCCGTCAAATCTGCAATCTGCTTCTCAGTCTTTTTGGCGGCTGCCTTTTCCCCTTTCAGGCGTTGTCTCAATGCCTGAATTGCTGCTTCCTTCTTTGCTTCGAGCTTCTTCAGCCCCTCCTCGTAATCTGCAATTGGGTCGGTCATTCCGGAGCCCTAGACGTTTCCGAACGTCTAGGCAAGCTAATTGCTGTACTACAAAGCGTGAAACGCTTTGGTCATTTTTGGGGGTTAAAGGGGGCAATAGCCCCATTTCGAGATAGGGAAACCTGAAGTATATTTGAGCGTCTTACGCGAAAATTACGCAGGGTTTCCCATCTTGTCCTATGCAGGATGCGGAACTCCCCCAAAAATCTTCATTTCTTACGCGTTAGGAATGACATCTGCTTTTACTTCATGGAGTATTCACATGAAGGAACAAAAGAGACTAGCATCCATAAACCTGACAAAGGAAGCTTATGATGCCCTTGAGACGATAGCCAAGAAAACAAAGTTATCGAGAAAGGACATTGTCTCGGCTGCCCTTACTAAAGCGGAGTCTTTAGTAATGGGGAATTCGGCGGTTAAGTTCAACCTGGCTGACCCCGTTGTCTTGGTCGAACTCCGTAGAGACGTGGTCGCCCTTGAAGCTGCTGCCGAAGAAATCCGAAAGGCTCTCTATGCGATTCGCCCGAAGGACCCAAAGCAGGCCGAATTGCTGACTACTCAGATTACTCGAATTCAGAAGCAATTGGAAGATTGGGACACGTTTGACGTGGTCCTCCGTGAGAAACAGAAGCTTCTAAACGGTCTTACCTCCGACGACCACGGCCGCATTTCTGGTCTTCTTTCTTGGCTGGATGGGATGAAAGAGAACATAAAGAACGCTAAAGACCTTAAAGACGCGCCCACCCGACTCGCCCGCTATGACCTCTTAGAAAGGATTTTGAAACTTATCGTCTGATTCCAATGATTAAACCAGTTAGACGTACCCTTTCCAGAGCTAGTTCCGTGAAGATTCTAGACGCCCGAATGGCTTACATTGTTGACCCAAACGTGCAAGAGCACGTCGGACTCGTTATTTACGAAGCCAAGAATTCCAACTGTGCCGGTCCAGACCCTGAGCACTTCAAAGCGGCTTGTCTCAAAGCCGATGAAGAATACCAAAAATCTCCGCAGCGTCGAAAAGGTGGAAAACCTTCTACCCGCCTATTCGAGGAACTCATTTACTCGACTCCGGTAGGTGCTCACCTCAACGCCCTTGAACGCACCTCTATCGAGTCGACGCTTGTGAACACGTTCTCTCGACATGCAGCCTGTCGGTTCGCTTGGCACGCCAATGAAACCACTGGCCGGTGTGATTTGCATGTGCTCATTGCCAGCAAGAATGAAGATTGGCCGCCCGTTCTAACCCTTTGGGCCGAATTCGGTGGAACTGGTAAGCCCCACATTTACGCAACCATTAACCGCGTCTCTGACGCCATCATTCAAGAGCTCAACAAGACCCGCAAACCTTCCGACCGTCTGAAATCGGCTCAGACGGTCCACCGGGAAAATGTCATTGCCGCTACTGGAAAGAAACATCCAAGGCTGGCCAAGGAACTTGCCAGCCTTTCCCTTGCTCCTGAGCAACTTGCTGAAGGGATAAAGAAGCTTGGCTATGAAATCACCCGACAGAACGAGTCCACCATCTCCGTCAAATTCACCGGAGCCAAAAAGGCGAACAAGTACAACAAATCGAAACTTCTTAAAGACATTGCTTCCGTTCCGCTCGACTCCCCGGTCAAGGAATGGAAGCCTAAAAAGAAGAAAAAAGATAAAGAGGATAAAGACGGCCCTGTTTAATCCTCTTTAGTTTCGTCTATCGAAACTACCGGTTCGCTATTTTCTTCTTCTTTTGTTCAGACCTCCAAGGGATAACTGATGTGGACTCCAGCCCTCAGGCAGGGGTTTGTATGCGGCGATAAACGCTTCTGCATCCTCTCGTCCGCTTTCGGTCAGTAAACTTTGGTATTCCGCCAGCACCCATTCATTATATTCAGTGCAGGTTCGGCATTCTTTCTTTTGTGCATCAATACTCTCTTCCATCCATAGCTTCTGTTTCTTTTTCTTTTTTTTGAAAAGGAATATCTATTTGACGGGGTCTTTCAAATAACTCCGAGATGTGCAACATCTCGGAGTTGAACGTGTTTCGATTCTCGAAACACTAAAGAGCCGAGCCGAGACTTGTTAGGCCGTTTTGATAGCGTTTTTCGTTTGAATGTTTTCTGCGGGATTTATTCCTATTCGAACTGCCTATCCTGTTCGTTCTTTTCTTTTTCAGTCATATATTTGTTGTTACTTCTAATTTGGTTATTTTACTTGCCTGGAGCGATAGTTGGTTGGGCTCCGGTCTTCGGGTGCGGTGTTGGCCTCTCGGTTCCGTAGCGGGCTCTCCATGCAGCGTCTTGGTGTTCATTGCTCCATCGGTTGCGTTGGGCTGCCTCTTTGTTCTGCTGGTCCCGTTTGCTCCTGTCGGCTTCCGATTGGAGCCGTGCGATGTTTTGCTTGTGTTCGGCATCGCCTGCCTCCGGAGCCGGGGTGGCCATGCGCCGTCTGGCTTCCTCTGCTCGTCGCAAATAGTTTGGGTCCTTCGGGTCAACGGGAGCGTTCAGGTCATTGAGCACGATTGGCTTTGGCTCTCCAAGTTTGTACACGTGCGGTGTTTGCGTCGGTGCGGGCGTCGGCGGTCCTTTAACTTCCGGCTGTTTTTTACAGGCTCCGAGCGAAGCAAATGCGGCTGTAATTATAAGGCAGTGAATGATTCTCATTCATAGTTTTCTGTTTCGTTTTTTATTTAACATCAACTTTATTTATACGCTTATAAACCAAGCCATCTGCGCGGAGAATGGGATTCTCCTTGCTGAACGTTCCTTTTCTTTTACTCTTTGCTTTCTTTTGAAGCCTCTATCTGTGATTTGACTACTTTACGTTGTTTGCTATAATGTGACATGGATACAAATACTTTATCTCCCAAATTTCACATTTACTCATTTGAAAAGCGTCTTTTCTGGAAACCAAAAGAGACGGATTACACAAAGAAAATCGAAGAAGCCGGACAATACTCCGCCGAGGAACTCGCTAAAATCCTTTGTAGCCGAAACGAGGACTATGACCGGCCGGACCTTTCGGTTTTGGTCGTCCCTGATAGCTCACGGCGGACGAAAGAAGAGGAACTCGACTTGGCAGCTAATCTTCAAGTAGACCACCGGATTCGAGTTAATGACCAACACAAAAAGTTCGGATTAGAGTCTTTAAGGGATTATCTGAATCCCGACGTTCCGTATTCGAAAGTCGTTCATGCCGCTGATTTGGCTGCCGCTGATTTAACTGTTTCTTCTTAGATAATCTTCTTCTTCATTATATAAGTTCTGCTTTTCTTTTTTTCTTAAAAGAAGAAAACGACAAACTTTTTATAATAACTCCGAGATGTGGCTCATTTTGTCGTCATGCTTATGCATGATGGATTGGTCTGTGTCCTCCCCTAAAAAAATGACCATCTCGTGTCCATTTTGGTAAATAATCCGGCAAGCGGGGTCATGACTATAAAAACCCCTGACTCCTAAAATTCCCTGCCTAAATAATTCGATTTTCTTAATTACTTTTTTTAGCTCGGCCCGGAGTCTCACCCTTGTGAGATAATCCCGCTTTTGAGCCAAGACAGCCAGCCTGTTGCCTTTGATATCAGCCCTTTTCTTTACCTGGGTGTCTAGGGTGCTTTCCAGACCTCCTAAAAGCTCCAATTTCGCGTTTTTCTCTTCTTTCGCTGTCGAGAGTCGAGGATTGATTAAATCGAGGTTCTCGCCTGTTTCTAGGGCCGCTAACAAATTCTCAATTCGTTTATCGATTTTCTTAATTTCTTCTTTTGCTTCTTCGATAGCAATTTTCAATTTTTGAACTGCTGCTACGTCTTCCCGGCCCGCAACTTTGTTCCAGTTGATTTCCTGTATGTGCTTCAGAAATAGCCGTTCAAACTCGCCGTAGTCCCATCCCTTCGTACGTCGCTGGGTTTTCGATTTGTCTGGAGAATCGGAGTATAAATAGCGGTATTTCCCGTCTTTGCTTAATTCTCCTTTATCCGTGTATTTGACGTGTGCGCCGGTGTCTCCATCAAAAAGTAGTTCACTAAACAAATTTGCTACTCGTTTGCCGGCCGGTCCTCGGGTGTGCTTCTGTTTGTCCTGACACTCATTAAACAAAGCAACATCCACAATCTTGGGGTAGTAGTCCGGAATGGACTCTCCATCTTTTACTCTAATTCCGTTCTCCGTCTTCCAAAATTGCGCCTCTCCCAGCACTGCCCGATTGTGCAAAATAGATTCAATGTAGCTATCGTGCCAAACTCCCGACCTGCCGAAAGCTGCAATCTTTTCTTGTTTTAATTTCTTCGATATTCTTATCGTTGCATCCAGCCTCTTCTTAATCAGCCTTTTTCCTAATCCCTCTTTCTTCAATTGGAATATCTGTTTAACGACTTCTGCTCTTTCCTTTATTACTACAATCTTTCCTCCGGTCTGCCTTCCGTTTTCGGTTCTTCGTCCCACAACTTCTAACCAAGCGGGCACCTTTGTTGTTGCTATAATGTCTTTACTTGCCCCTGATTTTTTCTTTCCCCATGCGGAGCCAACACGGTCGGCTTTTGTTTTACTTTCTTCGTAGGCTCTTTGCATCACGCCGACCGAAATCATCAACTGGCCTACATTGTTGTTTACGGATTCCTCTGTATAAAATTGATTGTCTAAAAGCGTTGCTATCTCGATTTTGTTTGTTAAAAGTGTCGTAAATAAAGCGACAGCTTTTAAGACTTTATCTCTTCCCAAACGGTCTAAACTTTCGATTATTAGAACCGTTCCTGGTAGAACCGTTTTTGCTTCAACTGCCTTTACAAAAGCTGCAAGTGCGCCGTGTTCAAGGTTGTGGCCGAGATAGCCACTCACGCCCAAATCCTCTAACGTGGTCTCGTCGTCTAGCCGCAGCTTGTGGTCGTCTGCGTATTTCTGAGCCCGTTCGAGCTGCCTTTCGTAGCTGTCTCCGCCGGTCTGTTTTCCGCTGCTGAAACGGATGTAAGCGTAAGCGGTTTTCCGCTCGTCCTGCGGCTCCTCAGCTGCCCGACCCGCTGAATCCGTCTTCTTTATTTTTAAAAAGGACATTGAACGTTGTGAGGCTCCCATAGCACCGGGTGATATATTGGTGGAGCTCGAACTTGTCGGCTCCCGTGAGTTTATCGCTGGAATTGATTTTGGCTTCAAGAATTCTGAGGTTGGTCCGAATCATCACGATCTTGTGAAAGAAAGTCTCGAGCGGCACCTCCTTCGGCTGGAGCGAAGTATCCGCCGATTGGATAATGAGGCTGCCGCGCTGCCATCGCGCCGCCAATCCCTCGACGATCGTGTCCTCCTTCTCCAAACCGAGCGCTTCCACCATGGCCTGTGCAGTGTCGCGGATGAGATTCGCGAGTGGCACCTGAAGATCGGTGAGCGTTGCTGTGGGTTCGGCTGACGTCAGACCGGCCGATTCCGGGGCCAGAGTGCGCGGTGCATCGTCGAAATTGATGTCCGCGGTGTGTTCACTGAGCGAGCGGACAACCCCGACGCCGTAGCGCGGATGCAACACTTTCATACCGATGTGTAGACTCTCGATTTTCAACGCCATACGTGCCGTGCACCCTGTGGAAACGGGGCCGCAGCGCAAGAGTCATTTCGCGCGTTTCGCGGCAGCCGTCTTCCTGGCGCGCTGCAGCGTATCGAGCACAGGATAAAGATCCTCGAGCGACGAAACTACGGTCGCTTTGATCTTCTTCAGAACGTCGGCGTACGTCCGCACGGAGCGTCCGCCGACGATCACGGCGCAATCCGGCGGCAGCAGCTTCGGTAACTTCGCAAGGTCGGCGATCAACAGGTCGTCGTCCGGAGGGAACACAATGCTGAGGCCGATCGCCCGCGGTTTCAGTTTCCTCGCTACGCCGATCAGTTCCTCCATCGGCAGCGACGAACCGAGATAAGTGGCGCGCCAGCCGTGGCTGCGGGCGGCGGCCGCGGCGATGATGGCGCCGAGCTCGTGCAGCTGCCCGCTGGGGGTCGCAAGGACGAGATGATGCGCGGTATTGCCGGTCGGATATGGCCGCGCGAAATTCGCGAGGAAGCCGGTGATGTTGCTGGTCGCGAAGTGTTCGTGCGCGACGTTCAAGTCGCCCGCGCGCCACCGTTCGCCGACCTGCTCTGCGAAGGGGCCAACGAACTTGTGCAACATCGCAGGCGAGCCGAGCTCCACCGCCGCGCGATCCAGCAAGTCGCGAAGATCGTTCGAATCAAGCCGCTCCGTCGCTCGCAACGCGGCCGCGATCAGATCGTTCGCGACACTCCGTTCCTGCCGCGCCCCGGCCGCCGGATCAGTATTGCGCGTGGTAAGATCCTGCCGCAGGAGGCGGCGTAATTCCGCCGCGGAGGCACGCGCGATTTGGCCGATCGTATGGCCGGCCATGGTCGCTTGGCGCAAGAGGCGTAAGCGCTCCACCTCCTCGTCTGTGTAGAGGCGCCGTTTGTTGCTCGCGCGGACCGGACGCACGGCGCCGTGTCGTTTTTCCCACACGCGGATGGTGTGGACCGACAGCCCCGTCTGCTTTGCGACCAGCGTGATGGTTCTAATTGGTCGCATGGCTGGTACTTAGACAAACGTTAGACAACGCGAAATGGTTGCACCGGCCCGCATTTTGTTGTTTCCGCCACGGCGAGCGGAGTTCATGCTCCGCCGCGATCGATGAGCACGATGATCGCCAGTTATCCTGGCGGATTCCGCCCGCGCCGCGGACTCAACTGGGGAGCGCTGGGCCTGATGTACGCCTCGTACTACATGTGCCGGTACAATTTCCGGTTCGCCGGGCCTGGCATGAACCAGGAGTTCGGGTTCAACACCGCCGATCTCGCGAATCTCTGGGTCATCTGGTCGCTCGCCTACGGCACCGGCCAATTGTTCAACGGACTTGTTTCCGACCGCATCGGCGGCAAGGCGATCATGTTGATTGGCGCGGCAGGCACCATCATCTGCAACTTCATTTTCGGCTTTTCGTCCTTCGTCGGCACGTTTGCGACTTTCGGATTGATCGCCCTGATCAACGGCTGGTTTCAATCGTGCGGTGCCCCCGGGATGGTGAAGATCAACGCGGCGTGGTTCCGACGGACCGAACGAGGAACATTCGCCGGCATCTTTGGCGTGATGATTCAGCTCGGGCAGTTTGCGGCGAACTGGCTAAGCCCGTTCCTGCTCGCCGGATTTACTCTGACGCTCTGGGGCATCGGAACGTGGGTCGTCGAGCCCGGCAACTGGCGGTTGCTTTTCATTGTTCCGCCATTCGTCACCGCGGCCATCGCTGTATTCATGGCGCTGAGCGTGAAAGAAGAACCTGCTCAAGCGGGGTATCCCGACGTGATCGAGGATGAGATCGACAACGCGCTCGGCACACGAGTCACTCTCCGCGAGTCGTTCCGGACAATCTTCCGCCATCCGCTCGTCTGGTTCTATGCAGCGGCCTACGCGAGCACCGGAGCTGTGCGCCATAGTTCCGACCAGATGTCGGTCATGTTCTTCAAAGAGCATCTGCTCGTCGATATGAACTCGAAGCCGCTCTCCGTGTTCATCACCCTTAATCTGATGACGGCGATGGCAATCGCCGGCTCGATCGGCGCCGGGCTCATCTCCGATAAGCTTTTCAAAGGCGCCCGCTCTCCGGTGGCGATGGGCCTTTATTTCCTCGAGGCGATCGTGATCACTTGTGCGGCGATCGCGATGTTCTCAGGCCTGATCAAGCCTGGTCCGCTCGGCGTGTTTCTCGGCGGGATGTTTCTGGTGCTGGTCTCGCTGACGGTGAATTCCACGCATTCGATCGTGGGCGCAGCCGCTCCGATGGACATCGGCGGCAAGAAGATGGCGGGCTTTGCTGCCGGCGTGATCGATTCGTTCCAGTATTACGGATCAGCGCTGAGCCTCTTCGTTTTCGGCAGATTGTTCGGCCAATATGGCTGGAGCGCGTGGTATCCGTTGATGGTGATCTTCGCGCTGAGCGGCGGCATCTGCATGTTGCTGGTCATGCGCAAACAACGCCGCATGGCGGCGGCGAACCGCTCCCAATAGCTGTCATTCTGAGCGGAGCGCAGCGGAGTCGAAGAATCCCGTGGCGGACCTTTAGGTGCGCGCCACGGGATCCCTCGGCTTCGCTCGGGGATGACTACATCTGCAGTTCCAGCTGCTCGCGCGGTCTGCGGAAAGAGGCGGTGGAAAGCGTCGGGCGTTCGCCCATTCCAGCGCGGCGGCATGCCACTTCGAACATCGAGCCGATTTGCTCCGCGAAGATCCCCTCGCCTTCCTGACGCGTTTTCCAGCGGGCGTCGTACAACTTGTCACCGCCGCGCATGTGCCGGATGCGACCGAGCACTTTCTCTTTTCTGCCGGGGAAATGCTCGTCGAGCCATCGCTCAAAAAGTGGCGCTACCGCCCACGGCAACCGGAGCACGACATAGCCGGCGAATTGCGCGCCTGCTTCCCCGCACGCTTTGACGATCGCCGGCACCTCATGATCGGTGATACCGGGAATGATCGGTGCCACCATCACGCCGACGGGAATTCCAGCGGCGCGAAGTTCCGCCACCGCATCGAGTCGCGCCTGCGGTGGCGAGGTGCGCGGCTCGAGAATGCGCTGCAATTTCGGATCGAGCGAGGTGACTGAGATATTGATCGCCACCGCGTTGTGCGCCGCGAGCTCGCGAAAAAGATCAATGTCGCGTGTGACCAGCCGGTTCTTGGTGAGCATGCCGAGCGGATTGCGGAATTTCGCCAGCACCTCCACGCAACGCCGCGTGATCTGCAGCTTCCGCTCGACCGGTTGATAGCAATCGGTCACGCCGCTCATGACGATGGTTTGCGGCTTCCACTTCGGTGAGGAAAGCTCCGCCTCGAGCAGCTGCGGCGCGTTCTCCTTCACCATGATCCTCGATTCAAAATCGAGGCCGGCGGAATAGCCGAGGTACTCGTGCGTCGGCCGCGCGAAGCAGTAGATGCAGCCGTGCTCGCAGCCGCGGTATGGGTTCACGCTCGTCTCGAATCCGACATCGGGGCTGTCGTTGCGTGCGATGATTGTCTTCGTCAGGTCCCGATAGAACTGAGTCGGCAGCTTCGGGCGATCTTCGTCATCTCCACCCGGCTCGATCGGGTCGAACTCGACGTGCAATTTGTCGAAGCGGCTCCCGGGATTTCCTGATGCGCCGCGACCACGGAGGTTTTCCGCCACCGCGGGTCCGGGATGATCGCGAAACTTGTGGTAGAGAGCCTCGCAGGCTTTGAAATTGTGCCCAGGCACGGGAACATGTTCGTCTGAACGTTTGCGATTGTCCAGCGAGTAAAAGAAGCAAACGTGCGTCGCAAAAACGGCGTGGTAGATCGCAAGTGCGCCAGCGCCCCTTGGCATCCACTCCGGTTCGTGTCATGTCGAGCCAATCCGAGACATCTCTACTGCCGCGGTTTTCCCACGGGTCGGGTCAGAGATTCCTCCACTACGGTCGGAATGACAGAGCAGAGGAGGGAGTGCCGGCATCGGCTATCGCATCGCACCCGCAGGCTCCAGGACTTGCTCATTCAAGGGGCGACTGCCACTATGTTGACGCGCAGCGCATCCGGAGGGGTGGTCGAGTGGTTGATGGCTCCAGTCTTGAAAACTGGCGAGGCGCAAGCCTCCGTGGGTTCGAATCCCACCCCCTCCGCCAGCTACGTTCGCGTCTCGGCAGGCGTCGCAGTCTTGGTCAGGAACGCTGACCGCGAGATGGCGAGCGCGACCGCCACGCCGATCAGCGCGGCGAAGACGACGTCCGACAGATGATGCGCTCGCACGTACATCCTCGAGAGCGCGATCAGGAGCGGGATGACGGCGAGCGCGGCGCCCGCGCGCCAGCTGAAGAACGCCAGCGTCACGAAAAAGGCTGTCGACGCCGCGGTGTGGCCGGACGGAAACGCGTGATATTTCGAGCTCAGGCGCGGTCCGTTCCATCCCACGTCCACCTGCACGGATGGTCGTGATCGCCCGGCTGCCACCTTGATCACGCGCGCTGCCATGCCGGCGATGGCGCACGCGAGGATCATTGCGACGAAGACCCGAAACAAGCGTTGCTTATCCCTGGCGTATGCGATCGCGGCGCAGACAATCCCGACGATGATGTGCGACGGCCAATCGCCCCACCGGCTGACGCTCCGCATCAACTCGCGGGCTCCACGCGATTGATGCCGCGCGATCCAATCGACCACAGCCGCATCGAACCAAAACGCCAGCCCCAGCGCCAATCCACCGGCCACCAGCAGCCAGAGCCAGGCGAATCGCGCACGCGGCGTCTGCATCAGGCGGGAAATTCTAGTTTGTCATTCAACCGCCGGTATCTTTGATTCCGCCCTTGCAACCGGCAACTCGTAATTTGCTCCTGCTGTTCGTCGGGAGCCTTCTGTTCCATGTCGCCGGCACGTGGACGTTGCCGTTGGTGGATCGCGACGAGCCGCGCTTTGCGGAAGCTTCGCGCGAGATGCTCGAACGCGGCGATTACGTCGTCCCGTTTCTGAACGATAAGTATCGGTTCGATAAGCCGCCGCTGACCTACTGGGCTCACACGGTCAGCTACCGCATCTTCGGGGAGAATGATTTCGCAGCGCGGTTTCCGTCCGCCCTCGCTGCTGCGTTCACTGCGCTGCTGCTGTTCCATTGGGGACATCGCATCGGAGGTGAACGACTCGGCTGGTGGGCGGCGCTTATCTTCACGATCTGCCTCCAGGTGTTCATCCAGGCCAAGGCAGCAGTCGCAGACATGTGGCTGGTCCTGTTCGTGACGGCTGCACATTGGGCCGGGTACGAATTGCTGCGCGACCGGCTCGGCGGCGCGACGCCGGTGTCTCACCCAGCCGCCCCGCAACGCAGATGGTGGTGGCTCTTTTACTGCGCGCTCGCGTGCGGCTTCCTCGCGAAAGGACCGATCGCCTGGACACCTTTGCTCACGGTCGCAGGCGCGAAATTCTTTCTGCCGGAGGTGAAACTGAACCGCCGGTTTCTGTTCACGACCGGCATCTTGTTCATGCTCTCGATCGTTGCGGTCTGGGGCATCCCGGCGCTGGTGCGGACGGAGGGTCGCTTTTTCGAAGTCGGAATCGGCAAA
Source organism: Chthoniobacterales bacterium (assembly GCA_013694595.1). Taxonomy (GTDB): domain Bacteria; phylum Verrucomicrobiota; class Verrucomicrobiia; order Chthoniobacterales; family UBA10450; genus JACCTI01. Next base: position 1,522 of record JACDCC010000286.1, on the reverse strand, counting down.
CATGTCGTCGCGCGATCAGTGGTCGCGATGGAAGGACACGGCGGCAAATCACTCTGGAGCTATCTCATTAGTCTGCCGTTCTACTTCGTCCTCCTCTTCGGCAGCTTTTTGCCATGGTCGGTGAAGTTGCCGTGGCTCGCGAAGCGGCTCTGGCAAACACGGGACCCACTCGATAACTACCTCCTTGCCGGAACGGCCGTGGTTTTCGTGCTCTTCACGCTCGTGAAAACCAAGCTGCCGCATTACACCCTGCCTGCGTTTCCGCTGCTCGCTTTGCTGCTTGCGAAGGCGCTGGCCGACCTGCCGAACGCGTCGCGATTCGTCCGACGCGCAGCCATCATCGGCGCGTTCGCAGCCCTTGTGACCGTCTGCACCACGCCGTTTCTTCGTGCCTACGCCCCGGCGCTCCAGCTGGTGGAGCAGGCGCGGCCCGATCTGAAGCCGGAGATGGAATTCGGCGCGATGGAATACAAGGAGCCGAGCCTCATCTGGTACTTCCGGAAGCACGTGAAGGGCTTCCTCTCCGATCTCGACGACGACACGATCGGACCTTTCATGGAGCGGCCCGGCGGGCGCTTCGTCGTGCTTCCCACTTCCTCCGTGCCGGAGGTGTTTCCAGCCGTTCCGCCCGAGTGGAAAAGCTACCGCACCCAAGGCTTGAACGCGGCGAAGGGCAGGTGGGTAGACCTCACGTTGCTCTTGAAGCGCGAGTGAGCGGCGGAGCGGTTGCGGATTGCGACTGCTCTGATACCCGTTGGTGCAATGATCACGTTCCTCACCGGCAAGCTGGCCGCCGCCTTGCCGACGCAGGCGATCGTGGACGTGAACGGCGTCGGATACGAGCTGCTCATTCCGCTCTCCAGCTACGACCGACTTCCAGCCGTCGGGCAGCCTCTGCACATCCTGACGCATCTCCACGTCCGCGAAGACGCGCACATTTTGTATGGCTTCATGAGCGCCGCCGAGCGCGATCTTTTCCGGCTCCTGGTGAACAACGTCAGCGGCATCGGCCCGAAGCTCGCGCTTGCCGTGCTCAGCGGAATGAGCGTCGGGAACTTCAAAAGCGCGGTCGTGAACGGCGACGTCGCGTCGCTCGCGAAGATCAGCGGGCTGGGCAAGAAAACCGCGGAGCGGATCGTGCTCGAGTTGAAAGATAAACTCGGAGTCGCCGCTGCGTGGGAAGTGGCGAGCGCGACGCACGCGCCAAGCGCAGAAGAGACGCAGGCGAACGAAGCTGTTCTCGCGCTCATCGCGCTCGGTTACAAGCAGGTGGAGGCGCACAAAACTGTCCGCGATCTGCAGGAGAAGCAGCCGGACATCAAATCCGCGGAGGATTTGGTGAAGCTCGCGCTGAAGCGAATGGCGGCGGGAAGGTGAGGAGGCTCGCCGCAGCCTTCGCGGCAGAACGCGGCACGCTCCAATGCGAGCTCCTGCAGTGTCTCTGCAGTTGAACGTTGGACGTTGAGCGTTGGACGTTGGACGTTTGCCCTCTCCTTGCATGTCCGCGATCACCCTCGAAGCG
>JACDCC010000284.1 GCA_013694595.1 Chthoniobacterales bacterium | reverse complement strand
ATCAGAATGGTTGAGCCACCTCCGCATTACGCTCTGCGGGGCGAATAGCCGTGGTCAGCCACCCGCCGACAATGAGGTCTCGCCCCCGATAGAGATGATGGCTCAACCGAACTGCACATTGCTCTAGGGGAGCGGATCGTGACATAACAGAGCGCAAGCTCGCAGAGCAAGATCTAGAGCAGGCCAAGGAAGAGGCGGAGGCGGCGAATAAGGCAAAGAGCGAGTTCTTGGCGAACATGAGCCACGAGATAAGGACTCCCATGAACGGGGTTATAGGCATGACCGGGCTGCTGCTGGACACCGATCTCGACCCCGAGCAGCGAGAGTACGCAGAGACGGTGCGCGTTTCTGGGGAGAACCTGCTTACCATCATCAACGACATCCTCGACTTCTCCAAGATCGAGGCGGGCAAACTGCACCTCGAGATCATCGACTTCGACCTGCGTACTACGGTCGAAGAGGTGGTCAGCCTGGTGGGCGAGCGCGCCCAGAACAAGGGCCTCGAGCTTGCGAGCCTCGTCGAGTACGGCGTGCCGACCGCTTTGAGGGGCGACCCCGGACGGCTGAGCCAGGTCCTGACTAACCTCCTGGGTAACGCTATCAAGTTCACCGAAGAGGGAGAGGTCATCTTGCGGGCCAAAATGAATGAGGAGACAGACGATGCGGCGGTGGTTCGCTTCGAGGTATCCGACACCGGCATCGGCATGACGGAAGAGCAGCAGGAGCGGCTGTTCCAGTCCTTCTCCCAGGCCGATGCCTCCACCACTCGCAAGTACGGCGGGACGGGCCTGGGGCTCGCAATCTCCAAGCAGCTCGTCGAGCTTATGGGGGGAGAGATCGGGCTGGATAGCGAGCCGGGCAACGGGAGCACGTTCTGGTTTACGGTGCCCCTCGAGAAGCAACCGGAGGGCGCCCAGGAGGCCACTCCGAGTCCCCGCACCGATCTTGCCGGACTGCGGGTGCTCGTCGTGGACGACAACGAGACCAACCGCCGGATCGTGCATCACCAGATCATCTCCTGGGGGATGGGCAACGGTAGCGCCGAGGGCGGCCAAAGGGCGCTAGAGATGCTGCGTGCCGCCGCAGAACGCGGCAAGCCCTATGACCTTGCGATCCTCGACATGCACATGCCCAAGATGGATGGGTTGACGCTTGCCAGCATCATTAAGGGTGATCCCGCAATCGGCTCTACCCGGCTGGTCTTACTTACCTCCTTGGGCCGACGAGGCGACAGTGAAGAGGCCCGGCGGGTGGGCATAGAGGCCTACCTTACGAAGCCCGTCCGCCAGTCCCAGCTCCACGACGCTCTAGCGACGTTAATGGGCTCCCCTGCAGACGTGGTCTCCGCGCCGTCGCCCGCCGAGGCGCCTTTGATCACCCGCCACAGCCTAAAGGAGGAGAAGGCTCGTTCCCGCGCCCGCCTCCTCCTGGCCGAGGACAACGCCGTGAACCAGAAGGTAGCTGTGAGGATGCTGGAGAAGCTCGGCTACCGCGTGGACGTCGCAGCCGACGGGCTCGAAGCCGTCGAAGCCCTCTCGCGCATCCCCTACGCGGCGGTCTTGATGGATGTGCAGATGCCCCAGATGGACGGTCACCAGGCAACAGCCGAGATAAGGCGCCGCGAAAGCGAGGGCGAGGGATCGGCCCACCACACCCCGATCATCGCGATGACGGCCAACGCCATGCAGGGCGACAGGGAGAAGGCTTTGGAGGCAGGGATGGATGACTACGTCTCTAAGCCGGTGAAGCCTGAGGAGCTAGATGTGGTCTTGGAGCGCTGGGTCCCCCAACCCGACGGAGAAGCGGCGTCAGCCCCCGAAGAAGCAACCAACGGCACCGCGGCTCCAGGAGGAGGCACCACTGATCCCCTGGACCGAAGCGCGCTGGAGGGGCTGCGCGAGCTCGGTGGAGCGGAGCTCCTCGCCGAGCTTACGGAACTCTTCTTGGAGGATGTGCCGACACAGCTCCAAGCCTTGCGGGAGGCCGTCGAAAGCGAAGACGCTTCGTCTGTGGAGCGTGTGGCGCACGCTCTCAAAGGAAGCTGCGGGAACATGGGAGCCACCAGGATGTCCACCATCTGTGCCGAGCTTGAGGACGTAGGGCACTCCGGGGAGCTGGAGCGCCCCCCGGTGCTGGTGGAACGCCTCGAAGCGGAGTTCGGGCGCATCCGGCTGGCGCTCGAGGCGGAGACGGAGAGGAGTAGGGGGTGAAGATCCTTATAGCCGAAGACGACGCTATCTCCCTCATGATCCTCAAGAAGAGCGTCGAAAAATTCGGCCACGAGTGTCTGATGGCCGAGGACGGCGAAAAAGCCTGGGAGCTTTTCCAGAACACCCTGGAGGTGGATGTCATCATAAGTGACTGGATGATGCCGGGCATCGACGGGCCCGAACTCTGCCGCAGGGTCCGAGGTATGGACACTTCCTGGTACACCTTCTTCATCTTCCTGACAGCGCTCGGAGATAAAGAGCACCTGCTGAAGGGTATGGAGGCGGGCGCCGACGACTACCTAGCCAAGCCTTTAGACCGCGAGCAGCTGCAGGTGCGCCTGATCGCCGCCTCCCGTGTGAACTCGCTGCACCGGCGACTGAACGAGCAGAAGGCCGAGCTGGAGAAGCTGAATAAGGAACTGTTCGCTCTGGCGCGTCGGGATCCGCTCACCCTTCTGGGCAACCGGCTCCGGCTGCGGGAGGACCTTGAGGCGCTGACCGCCCAGGCAGAGCGATACGGCCACGGCTACTGCGCGATGCTCTGCGACGTCGACTTCTTTAAGTCGTACAACGATACCTACGACCACTTGGCCGGAGACGAGGTGCTCAAGAAAGTGGCGGAGGTAATATCGGAGGGCCTCAGAACGGGAGATTCGGCCTACCGCTACGGCGGCGAGGAGTTTCTGGTCATCCTCCCCGAGCAGTCCCTGGAGTCCGCGAGCGTCGCCGCCGAGCGCCTGCGCTGCGGCGTGGAAGACCTTGCCCTCCCCCACGAGGCGAAGACGCCGCTGGGCGTCGTGACCATCAGCGTGGGCCTGGCCGCGCTCTCACCGGGCGAGAAGAGATTGTTCGAGGAGCTGCTGAAGGAAGCCGACGACGCCCTCTACGGCGCAAAGGAGGCTGGCCGCAACCGCGTCGTGGCCCACGACGGTCAGAGTTTCTTAAAGGCCTTCGGGCGGTGGCCTACACCCCGACGAGGACTCCTTTACGCAGGGCCGCCGTATCTTCACTCTCAAGATCGTCCCGGAAGTGCTTGACCGGGTGCGTATTTGAGATATGCAGCGGCGCCACGGCGTACGGTACAATTATTATTCTCGTAGGGGGCTTGTATGAACGAAAAATTGAGCGCGAAGGCGATAAGGGATTTGGTGACGATCTTCGTCGTCGCCGTGATTGCGCTCGTTGTAGCTTTCTATTTCGACGCATTCGAAGAATTACAGCGGTGGGCCCAAAGGTACGAAAGGTGGGAAATCGACGAGCTCGTGATCGTACCTCTCATCTTCGGGCTGATGTTCGTCTTCTACTTCTGGCGCAGATGGAAGGAACTCAAAGTGGAGGCCTCCAAACGCGAGGAGGCACAAAATGCGCTCGAAGGAAGCGAGAAGCGCTTCCGGTCCCTGGTACAGAACGCGAAAGACGTTATCATGCTCATGAACGCCGACGGGACCGTTGGCTACCTCAACCCGGCGGTCGAGGAGATGCTGGGCTACAAGCCCGACGACATAGTAGGCACG
>JACDCC010000243.1 GCA_013694595.1 Chthoniobacterales bacterium | reverse complement strand
GGAGTAGCCATGGCATTCGCAATTATCAAAACCGGCGGTCGACAACACCGCGTCGCACAGGGTGACATCATCGATGTCGATTTTCTCGATGCCGAGATTGGCACCGAGGGCGTTTTTGCCGATGTGCTGTTTGTCGGTGACGGCGACAACCTCACCCACGGTTCCCCTTTGATCGAAGGGGCGACGGTGACCGGCGAGGTCCTGGAGCAGCGGAAAGATAAGAAGGTGATCGCGTTCAAGTATCGCCGCCGCAAAGGGTATCACCGTACCGTCGGCCATCGCCGCAAGCTCACGCGCGTCAAGATCACCGAGATCAGTCTCGGTTCATCCTCGAACAAGTAACTTTCTAGAATCTCATGGCTCATAAAAAGGGACAGGGCAGCGTCAAGAACGGCCGCGACAGCGTCAGCAAACGGCTCGGCGTGAAAAAATTTGGCAGCGAAGCGGTTGTTGCCGGCAACATCATCATTCGCCAGCGCGGCACGAAGTTTCAGCCGGGCAAGAACGTTGGCCTCGGTCGTGACTACACGATTTTCGCGCTGGTCGACGGGCGGGTGAAATTCGACCGCGCGGGACGACGTGTGAACGTCGAGCCGCTCGCGGAAGCCACGAGCTAACAGGTAGCTCCGTCTCGGGGTGCGTGATCTTCAGTAAGGGTCGCTTGCCATTCCGTATGCGTATAGCCGCCGGATTTTGTTCGTTGTGCGATGGCAAATGATTCGCGTATAAACGGCGCCCTCACATGAAGTATAGAACCTACCTTCTTTTCGGACCCCCGGGCAGCGGCAAAGGCACGCAGGGGAAAACACTCGGCACGATTCCGAGGTTTTTTCACTGCGCGTGCGGCGACGTCTTTCGCTCCATCGACACCCGGACTGCCGTCGGTCGCGCTTTTCTGGAATATTCGAGCAAGGGCCAGCTCGTGCCGGACGAGATCACGGTGCAGCTCTGGAAGGCTCGGATCGATGCCGCGGTGGACGGACACAATTTCAAACCGGATATCGACACGCTCGTGCTGGATGGCATTCCGCGGAACGTCGGACAGGCGAAGATCATGGATGATCTGATCGACGTAGAGAAAGTCTTCCACCTCTCCTGCCCTGATCGCGCGGCGCTCTTTACCCGCCTGAAGAAGCGTGCGCTCAAGGACAATCGTCTCGACGACGCGAACGAAGACGTGATCAAGCGTCGGCTCGCCACCTACGAGAACGAATCCAAGCCGGTGCTTGGCTACTACGGCAAGGAGCGCATCACATGTATTGACGCGACCGAACCGCCCGCGAAGGTTTTGCTGCACATCCTCGAGCAGGTGAACGAGGGCGCGATGACGCAGTATGAGCCAGCAACAGTTTGAGAATTTTACCGCCTCGAGTCTCTATTGCGAAAAATGCAAGACAGCGATGCCGGTGCGTGAACGGCTCCTGTTGATCCTGCCGGACAAGGAAGTTTACGATTATCTCTGCACTGGTTGCGCCTCGTCGGTCGGTCAGCGCGAGGTGACCGCCGGCGAAAAGTTGATGGCGCAGAAGATGGCTGCGCGTCGTCCGCCGCGCCGCGCCGCACCCGCGCCGCGGCTGCACATCTAGCGCGTGCGCATTCTTTTTATCGGCACCGGGGAGATCGGGCTGCCGGTGCTTCGCTGGTTGCGCGCGCATCATTTGCACCAGCTGGCCGGCGTCGTCACGCAGCCGGACAAACCGGTTGGCCGGGACCAGCGCATTCAGGCGCCGCCGACCAAAGCTGTGATTGCGGACACAAACATTCCCGTTCTCCAGCCGCGCCGGATCAAACACGAAGAGGCGGTGGCGGAGATTCGCGCGCTATCTCCCGAAGTGATCGTGGTGATGGCCTATGGGCAAATCCTTCCCCGCGCGGTGCTGGAAATTCCCTCAATAGCATGTTTGAACTTGCACGCGTCCCTGCTCCCGAAGCATCGCGGTGCGGCTCCGATTCAAGCCGCCATCCTGGCAGGCGACTGCGAGACCGGCATCACCGTGATGTACATGGATGAAGGCCTCGATACTGGCGACATGCTGCTGCAATCGCGGATTGCGCTGGCGCCGGACGAGACCGGCGGATCACTCCACGATCGGCTGGCAGAAGTAGCTCCTCGCGCGCTGGCAGAAGCGCTGGACGCTCTGCAATCGGGAACAGCTCCCCGCGTACCGCAGGATTCGGCTAGTGCGACCTATGCGCCGAAGCTGGAGCGCGAGCACGGACTCATCGACTGGTCGGAACGTGTTGAAGCGATCGAGCGGAAGATCCGCGCCTACGACCCCTGGCCCGGGGCGTACGCGCTCCTGCGTGATGATACAGGGCGGCAGCGTAAGCTGAAGATCTTTAGCGCGACGATTATTTCGACTGATTCCGCCGCGGCGGGAGAATTTGCGCAATCGGCCGGCGGGCTTGTGGTTGGGACCAGTGCGGGCGCATTGCTGCTCGGTGAGGTGCAGCTTGAAGGCAAAAAGCGTATGCAGGCCTCCGACTTGCTGCGCGGCCATGGCTGGCTCGCGAACGCGACGACTGGCTCAGCAACGTAGCGGATGTCGCCGACGCTACAGTGGCCACGATCGTCTTGAGATGGCGGTTCCAGCGCGAACGCGAGATCCTTCGGCGCGCTTCGCCTGCCTCAGGATGACAAATCGCGCGACGGCGCTGACTGCCGGTCGACGATGGCTGATTTGCGGGCCGGCGACGACGTCTTTGGATCGAGCGCACGCAGTTCTGCTTTCGTCAGCGGGCGCCAATGGCCGCGCGGCAGATCTCCCAGGCGCAGGTTTCCGATCCGCGTCCGTACCAGCCGGTTCACCTCATATCCGAGCTCATAGAACATGCGCCTGATTTGGCGGTTGATGCCCTGACGCAGCACGACGCGGAGCTTGGTCGGCGCGATGGAATGCACGCGCTCGAGCTTGGCGCGTTGCCCGTCGAGCATCACACCGCGGAGGAGCTTCGCGGCGAGCTCCGGCTGCCATGCGCGATCCAACGTCACTTCATATTCCTTGTCGACCTTGTAACGCGGGTGCATCAGACGCTGCGCAAAATCGCCGTCGTTGGTCAGCACGAGCAGGCCTTCGCTTTGCGCGTCGAGTCGCCCAATATTGAACAGGCGCGGCAGCTTTGGCGGGAGCAGGTCGAAGATGGTATCCCGCGCGTTCGGATCGCTCCGGGTGGAAACATACCCCGCCGGCTTGTGCAGCAGGATATCGAGCCGCTGCTGCGCGCGAACCATTTTGCTGCCGACTTTGACGTGATCGCCTTCCGCCGGCTGGGCACTAAAATCGGTACAGACGCGGCCGTTGATCGTCACCCGGCCGGCAGCGATCAATTCATCGCAGTGGCGACGTGAACCAACGCCCGCCGCAGCAAGAAAGCGGTTCAGGCGCATGGCACGAGAGGATGCGCTTCGCTCGACCCGAGGGCGGGCGAGGCGCTACTGAGTTCCTACGCGGAGGCCTTACGCGTCCGGCTTGGTCTTCGGAAGTCCAAGAACCTTGGTTCCGTCCTTCCACTGACCACGTTTTTTCAGGAGCTCGACGCGCTCGAAACGCTTCAAGACATTACGCTTGGCCGTGATGGTGCTGGCCCCTTTGAGACTGCGATGCTGCGACATAGATGTTCCGGTGTTCGTCGAAAGTGAGCCGGAACGGTAGGCGGTGTGGTGGATTTTTCAACCCGATATCCGCCGGGGCGATCCACCGGTCACGGGTGGTTGTTGATGACCACGTGCGGCCCACAGGTGGTGACCTGGTGGTAAATGTGAAAGCGCGCCGTCAGCCGCTCCTGCCAGAACGGCACGCGATCCTTGTGGATGATGAGGTAAACGGCATGCGGCGCGGCCATTTTTTCGAGTGCTTGTTGCTCGTTCAGGCGGTGCGGATCGACCGCCGCAGTCGATCCGCTTCCCGGTAGCCGCGATGGTTCCACTATGAAGAGGCGGTTCTCGAGATAAAATCCGAGGCTGCTGCCGGCCCACTTCGAACCTTCGAACATTACTTCGCCCTCTTCGCCACGGTGGATCTTCAAGAACTCGGCGGCACGCGCGAACGAGAAATGTGGCCCCAGACGTGCCATGCCATCTGCCGCCGTGAGGCCGAGCGGCACCATCCCAAGCATGAAGACGGTGATCGCGAGCCGTTCCCAATGTCGCCAGACAAGGTAAGCAGCGGCGAACGAGAAGAGGGCAATGGTCAATGCGAGCACTTCGGGCATTACCCCGAGTGGGCGATCGCCAACCGGCGTGGCGAGAAGCTGCGCCGGTAAGCGCCCGACGCCAGTGACCCAGATCGCCGCGATTCCAGCCACGCCGGCAGCCGCGATGCCGGTCAGCTGCAGCGCACGCGGCATTCGGTCCCACGTCGACGCCGCCCACAGGGCGAACGCGCTCCACATAATCATCGAATGGTATTCCTGCCGAGGCGGCATCAGCAGGAGCGGCAGGAAACCTGCAAACATCCAGCAGAGCGGGAGGGCGTCGGTTGTCTCGATTTCGTGCGGCCGAATGATCTTGCGCCAGGCGAGAAAAGCAGCCGGCAACACGAGCACGGCGCAAGGAAACCACCAGGCGAAATGCGCGAATGAAAACCATGGCAACGAAGCACCCTCCGGTGAGCCGGTCGCGGCAAACGGCAGCAGCCACGGCGATGACAGAACGTCGGCTAGCCACGCAGGAAATTGACTGCACAGGAGCAAGTGCCAACCCGCGATGAAGACGACGAACGGCACCAGGTAGCTCCATCGCACAAGGGATCGAAAACGACTGCGCGCCTCGCGAAAGAACGCCGCCAGCAGGAGGAAAATGGCCGCCAGCACAGCGATTGCGAAGGCGCCCTGCGTCAGGTAGGCCACGGCCGCGCAGAGCCACCAACCGGCAAACCACCAGCGCCGCCTGCGCGTTTGTTGGTAACCACAAACTGCGCAATAAATCGCGCCGGCCATGAGCGCGGCGGCCAGTGGTTCCGGCGTGACGATCCTTCCCCAGATGAAGGTGCCAAACGAGCAGAGATGAATGAGGGCGGCGGTGAACCCGCGCCAGTAGCCGCCCAGCCGCTCGCCGATCAGGAACGTCAACGCCACCGCTCCGACCATGCCGAGCGCAATCGGCACCCGCGCCGCCATGGGACTGACTCCGAAAACCTGGTAGGAGAGAACGATCAGCCACGAGAGAAGGGGCGGCTCCTCAGGGGCAGCAATGCCGTGGTGCTGCGGGACGAGCCAGTCGCCGGTCAGGAGCATTTCACGCGCACCACCTGCGTAGGTCCCCTCAGGCCCGTTGTGGATGTCGCTCCACCCGGAGGTGCCGATGTGGAGGATCGAGGCGAGCACCACCACGAAGGCAAAGAGCGCGTGCCGCACCGGCGGCGGCGGGAGCGCCTGTGGGTCGAGAAACGTTTCGTGCAGCCCGAAAGGGCGGGTTCCAGTGGCCATCGCTTTGCTCGTTAGGCGCTAGCCTTCTGCCGTCTGCCTCAACCCGCGACTGCGTTCGAGCTGCGATACTTGTCCCACTCTTCGGGCAGCCGGAGCAGCTTCGCCGATGGCATTTCGATCACCGCGAGCATCTGACGCGACTCGGCGATGACTGCTTCGTCCGCGGGTCGTACGATGCGGAATGCACACCAAAAGCGCACCCGTTCGACACGGTCGAGCCAGCCTTCGATCACGAGCCGATCGCCGAGTTTGGCGGCACGTCGGTAGTCGATCTCCGTGCGGACGACGACCGGATACTTTTGCGCGTCGGCCATTTGCGTAAGCCCCATGCCGAGCTGCTCCGCGAGGAGTGTCCGCGCGATTTCGATGAAGCGCAGATAGGCAATGTTGTGCACCACGGCGGCGCAGTCGGTGTCGAAAAACATCACCTGCACCTCAGTCTTGATGCGCGGGATGTCGCTGCTGATCATCCGCCCCATTTCACGCCGAATGGGCGAGCGACGCAACGGAATTGTCCGCGACTGAGCCACCATTGCTTCCCAGCGCCGTCAGAACTGCCGCCGTCACTTCCTCAGAGCTGACCGCGTGCATACATCGAAAGTCGATCGGGCATTCGCGCAGAAAACAGGGACTGCATTCTACGTGCCGACGGATCACGTGGTTGCCACACCCGAGCGGGCCGGTAAGACGGTGTTCGGTCGAGCCGAAGACCGCGACGACTGGAACGCCGAGAAGTGTGGCGAGATGCATCGTGCCGGTGTCGTTAGTGAGCAGAAGGGCGCATTCCCTCAGCTCCATGATGAGCTCGTCGAGAGTCGTCTGGCCGATGCGGTTCACGCAGCGATCGCCCAGGTGATCGGCAATAATTTTTCCGATCTCCGCGTCCGCCGTCGTTCCGAACAAGATCCAGTCGACCGGCCGTTCTGAGGCCACGCTGGCTGCAACTTCTGCGAACCGCTCGGGAAGCCAGCGCTTGGCTGATCCATATTCTGCGCCAGGGCAGAGCCCGATCCTTCTGAGGGGACGCGCGGGCCGAACAGGTGCTACGACTTCCGGATCTGCACTCGTGCCGAGGTAGCGCGCGAACTGGAGATAGCGATGCATCTGATGTTCAATCGGGTGCGGAACGGCAGGCTCCGGCACAATCTGGTTGAGCAGCCAGCGCCGATGATGTCCCGCGTAGCCGACGCGTCGAGGCACTCCTGCAAGCCACACCTCCAGCGCCGTCCGGAGCGAATTTGGAAACAGGATCGCTACATCGAAGCGCGGTTCGCTCCGGAAGCGACGGACGACTGCGCCTAATGAACCGCCGCCCGGCAGGCGCAGGACTTCGTCCACTTCTGGGACGAGCTTCCAGATCGACGCGATTTTGGCCGGCGCCGCCACCGTCACGTGAGAATCAGGGCGGCCGCGCTTAATCGCCCGGACGGCATCGGCACTGATGACACTATCGCCGAGCCAGTTTGTGCCGCGGATCAGGATTCGGAACGGCTGCAGCTGCGCACCCGGCGGCAGATGGATGCCGCGTTTGTAGTCGGTCAGTAGGAAATCGGGCTTCGGCGTTTTCCAGCGGTTGTGCACCCAAAACCAATCCTCGGGCGCGCTGCGAATCTGCGCTGCGATCACGTCGTTCGCCTTCGCGGTAATTGTCTGGATCGAGTCGTCGGCCGTATCGAAGCGCGGCGTGAACACCATTCGCCAGCGCGCGGGGCCAGCGGTATAGATCGCGGCGCTGATCACGCCGGCGCCAGTCCGTTTGGCGAGTAAACCGGGAAGGGGAGTGGTCGAGGCGAGGCGGCCGAAAAACGGCGTCCAGAGTCCGTGATCGCCGGCGTGCTGGTCGCTCAGAATTCCGAGCACTCCGCCCGAGCGAAGGAGTTCGATCGCCTTCTGGAAACCTTGCTTTCGATCGAACAGTTCGACGCCGGCACGCGCGCGTTTCTTCCGAACATCCTCGTCGATGTAGCGGTTACCGAGCGCCTGATAGACGGTGCTGTTCCGGACGTAGCCGAAATGGCGCGAGAACACCTGCGCGAAGAGTTCCCAGCTTCCGAGATGGCTGAGCGCGAAGACCAGTGGACGTCCGGCGCGGAGTTCGTTGTGGACGAGCTCGGCGTTCTCCAGCGAGACGCAAGCTTCGACTTTCTCGAGCGGCATGGTGCCGAGCTTCACACTCGAGAGAAGGTTCGCCCCCAGACGCCGGAAATGCCGCCGCGCCAGGCGGCGCAATTCGGCGGCCGTCTGCTCGTGGCCGAAGGCGATGCCCAGGTTTTCGCGCGCGAGGCGGCGATACCGGGGCAGCACGATCCACGCGGCCAGGCCGAGGAGCTCGCCGAGGCGAAAAAGCAGTCGCAGCGGAATTACGCTGACGACAGCCGAGCCTGCGCGATAGAGAAGGTAGGTGCCGAAATCGAGCATGCAGAATCCGCCGTCGCCGCCCGGCGGTCAGCGCGGCAGCGTAAATTTGCCTGCGTCGGCCTTCAATCAATATAATGTGAGGATGTTGCAGACGCCGGCTCATTCCATCCGCTCGGACTTCGCGCGGGTGCTTACGCAAAAGTTCGAGCCGGCGACACTCGTGCTCGTCGGTTTGGCGCGCGAAGCGATCGCGGGTCAGTTCGAGCACCTCGCCACGGACGCCGTCATTTGCGAGTCGGCGAAGCAGCTCGCGAATGCCCTCCCGCAGAATGGCAGCACACCGCGCTGCGATCTTGCGGTTTGGGTTTACGCGAAGGGCGATAGCGAAGACGAGGCGATTGTGAACGAACTCGCGCGCGTCGCGGATGACATCGTCCTCGTCCCCGCGGCCGGCGCGGATGTGCCGAAACGACGGCCGCTCCTGGTGGAAAGCTTTCGCAAACGCAGCCTCGTGCCCGACTACGACTCGGACGTGACCGAAGTCGATCCAGGCGCCATCCGGCTCCTGCGGACGCAATCTGCGGAGGGAACGGCGTTTGTCCCCTCGGTCGAGACTGCCTTCGCGCGGCTCAATCAGCGGATGCGCGGGCTCGAGCGGACATTGCGCACCCGGATGTCCGAACTCGAAGCTGCCGACCGGCACATCGCGAAGCTCGAGGAGAAGGTCCTGAACCTGAAAGAAGCGAAGAAAGAGCTGAAGCAGCTAAAACAGGAGAAGCAGGCGCTGCGGAAATGTCCTGAACGAAAGATCGGGCAGGTGCTGCTCGCGCCGTATCGGCTGCCGCAAAAGCTCTTTCGCGAAATAGGGAAACGCAGACAGGCGCGGCCAGTTCCTCTGACCCGGCAGGCAGCCGCCTCCCCGGACGAATATCAGACGTGGTTTCTCCAGCGGCGCCCCACGCCAAAGGAGGTAGAGGCGATGCGGGCGGAGGCGCGGACTTTCCAGCACGCGCCACTCATCAGCATCATCACTCCGGTGTTCAACACGCCCGTTTCCTGGCTGAACGCTGCCATCGAGTCTGTGCTGGCGCAGGTCTACGAGAAGTGGGAGCTGATCCTGATCGATGACGCGTCCACTGATCCTCAGACGATTGCAATTCTGCCCGCGATCCTCGCGCGCGATCGGCGGATCCGGCTGACGCGGTTACCGGCTTCGGGTGGAATCTCCGCGGCGTCGAATGCAGGCATCGCGATCGCCACCGGCGAGTGGATCGGGTTCTTCGATCATGATGACGTGCTGGAGCCCGATGCGCTTTATCAGACCGCGAAGTTGCTCCTGGCGCACCCCGACGCCGATCTCATCTATTCCGATGAAGACAAGCTGACGGAGAACGGCTTCGAGGCGCCGCTATTTAAGCCCGACTGGTCGCCCGATTTCTTCCTTTCCTACAACTACATCTGCCACTTCACGACGATACGCCGCACTTTGATCGACTCCGTCGGCGGCTTCCGCTCCGAGTTCGATGGCGCACAGGATTACGACCTGTTTCTGCGAATCGTGGAGCGGACGGAGCGGATTCATCATATTCCGCGCGTGCTGTATCACTGGCGCCGCAGCGCCTCCTCGACCTCCGATAACATTCGCCGCAAACCGAAAGCGCTCGAGGCCGGGAAACGCGCGATTGACGAGCATCTGCAGCGCCGCGCGGAGGCGGGGCACGTGGCGATTGACTGGCGGACGCACGCCTACTGGGTCAAACGGGAGGTGAGGCGAGCGCGTAAGGTCTGCATCATCATCCCGGTGCGAGACGGGATTCCGCTCCTGTCGCGATGCATCGAAAGCATCGTGAAGAAAACGAGCTATCCCGACTTCGAGATCGTGATCGTGAACAACGACAGCGAGTCGCAGGAAGCGCGCGATTATTTTGCGCGTACTACTCATCGCCTGCTGCACTACCCGGGCCCCTTCAATTTCTCAGCGATCAACAACTTCGCGGTCGAGCAAACGCAGTGTCCGTGGCTGTTGTTCCTGAACAATGACGTCGAAGTGATCGACAGCGAGTGGCTCGGAGCCATGGTCGAGCACGTGCAACGGCCGGAAGTCGGCGCCGTCGGCGCCCGGCTTTTGTATCCCGACAACACGGTCCAGCACGCAGGGGTCGTGCTCGGCGTCGGTGGTATCGCGCAGCATGCGTTCCGCGGCTTTCCGGCCGAAGATCCGGGGGTGAATCGGCAGCTGCAGGTGACACGGAATTACAGCTCGGTAACCGGCGCCTGCTTGATGACTCGACGCGAGGTTTTCGATGAAATCGGCGGCTTTGACGAGGAGCGGCTTCCCGTCACATTCAGTGACGTGGATCTCTGCCTCAAGATGCGCCGCACCGGTTACCTGATTGTCTACACGCCCTTCGCGAAGCTGTATCATCACGAATCCGCGAGCCGCCGGCGCAGCGTAGAAGCCCTCGAAACCGACGTGATGCGCGAACGCTGGCCTGATCTCCTGGAGCGCGATCCGTACTACAATCCGAATCTTTCGCGCGAGCGCGCGGACTTCTCGTTAGGCAGGAACGGCAGCTGATGAGCAGCAGCTCCGAAGGCAACCTCTGGCACGGGCTTTCCGAGAGCGCGCAGCAAGCGCTCGTGACGCGCGATTACAGCGCGGGCAGCCTGGCGCAGCAGTTGGGAAGCGTCGGCGTGGATATTGGCAAGCTCGTGCTCGCCAACCGCGAGGACGCGGAGCTATGCGCCGCTTGGATACCAGGCGTCGAAATCTTCGCACGCGCGATCTATCCGCAGCGCCACCGGGGCTCGTTCGGCGAGTTCGTGCGCCGCGATGAAGGAGTGCTCTCGAAGATCGGGATGTGGCCGCAACAATGGGCGGCGGCACGGATGTTCGCCCAGACCGCGAAGGGGTTTCACGTTCATCCGCCGAGCATTCCGGACGGCACAGAGCCCGCCGACTGGTTCCGGCGCCTGTTCGTAGATGAGCCGGCGAATACCTCATTGCGCCGCTACGAGAGCGAGCAGTGGGACGTGATGTTCTTCGTGCAGGGTGTGGCTGAGATGATCTTGCACGACGTGCGCGTTGCCATGCCCACACGAACGATGCGTTTTTTCATCGATGGTGATAACCACCGGAGCGGCAATAACGCCGGTGTGGTTATTCCGGCGGGTGTTGCGCATGCCATTCGGGTGGAAGGATCGGAAGACCTGATCATGGTCTACGGCACCAGCACCTCTTTTCGGCCGGACTTCGAGGGGCGAATTGCGAGCGAGGTGGAAACGGCCACGCTCCCGCCGTCCTGGGACGGCTTCCTCACGCAGTAGCACAACCGCATGAGCCCGCGGGAGTTTGAACCGGCGGCACCGGAGTTAATGGACCGTCCGGACGCGGATCCTGCGGAGTTGGAAGCGGCGCTGCGAAGTCTGCGCGGATTGAACCGCTACTTCGGCAGCTATCGGATCATCAGCAGGTTCATCAGGCGCTGGATGAGACGCGGAGATCACTTGCGAATTGTGGACCTTGCCACCGGCTCAGCGGATATCCCGCGCCTGATCGCCGATCAGGCGCGCCGCGTCGGCGTGGACGTGGAGATCGTGGCGGTCGATTACCAGCCGTCGACCATCGAGTCGGCGCGGCGGCTGAGCGCCGGCTACCCTGAGATCGTCTGCACGCGCGCTGACGTGCTGAGTTTTGGTGGAACCGGAGAATACGACATTGTGATCTGTTCGCTGGCGCTACACCACTTCAGCAATGAAGACGCGGTGCGGCTGCTGCGGCGCTGTCGCGAGCTTTCCCGCCGTTTTGTGCTAGTTTCGGATCTGCGCCGCGGCTGGCTCGCACGCGCGGGAGTTTACCTGCTGACGACGCTCATCTACCGCGATCGCATGACCCGCGAAGACGGTCGGGCCTCCGCGCGACGCGCATTTTCTTTCAGCGAGTTGTGCGACTTAACCCGGCAAGCGGGCTGGGAGCAATTTGGCGCGGCGACGTTCCGCTTTGCGCGCCAGGCGGTCTGGATCGAGCCGAAAGAAGCGTAGCCATGGAGATCATTGAGAGCGGCCAGGCGGCCGGCGAGTTCGTGCTGCGGAGCGGAAAACGTCGGGTGCTCGTCCCGACGATGGGCGCTTTGCACAAGGGCCATCTGGAGTTGATCCGACTGGCGCGCACCGCGGCCGGACCCGATGGCGGGGTGGCGGTTAGTATCTTCGTGAACCCGCTCCAGTTCGAGCCGGGATCGGACTTCGACAGATACCCACGGCCGCAAAGTGTCGATGAAGAACTCTGCCGCAGCGCAGGCGTCGACGCTCTCTTTCGGCCGGGTGCACAGGAGATGTACTTCCACGATCAGTCGGTCACCGTAGAAGAGCACGCGCTTGCGAATACGCTTTGCGGCAAGTCGCGCCCTGGTCATTTTCGCGGCGTTTGCACGGTGGTAACGAAGCTGTTCCACCTGGTGGTGCCGCACGCAGCGGTCTTCGGTGAAAAGGATTTTCAGCAGCTCGCGATCATTCGCCGGATGGTGCGCGACTTGAACTTCCCGATTGAAATCATCGGCGCTCCGACCGTGCGGGAGGCGGACGGGCTCGCCTGCAGCTCGCGAAATCAATATCTCAGCGAAGACGAACGTCGGCAGGCGCCGGTCCTGCGGGCCGCTCTGCTGGCCGCACGCGAGGCGGCGAAAACCAGCCCCAGAGCCGCTGATTCGTTGGTGAACGAAGTGCGCGCCCGGATCTCCTCAGCACCGCTTGCGCAGATCGATTACGTGGAGCTGGTAGATGCTGACAACCTGCAGCCGGAAAAAACCGTGACTGACAACTCCCTCTTCGCCGTCGCCGTTCGCTTTGGCCACACGCGCTTGATCGACAACATCCGACTCGCGTGAAGGAGTACGATTTCATCGTCATCGGCAGCGGCATTGCCGGGCTGAGTTTCGCTTTGAACGCGGCGAAGCACGGCTCCGTGGCGGTGATCACCAAACGGAAGGGGGCCGATTCGAACACCGCGTGGGCGCAAGGCGGGGTGGCTTGCGTGACGAGCGATGAAGATTCCTTCGAGCTGCATGTGCGCGATACGTTGGAAGCGGGCGCCGGTCTTTGCGATGAGCAGACGGTCCGCGCGGTCGTGACGGAGGGGCCGGAACGAATCCGTGAGCTTGTGGAGCTCGGCTTGCAGTTTGATGAACGTGAAATCTCCGGGCATCGCGAGCCAGATCTTGGCCGCGAGGGCGGTCACTCGAAACGACGTGTGCTGCACGTGCAGGATGTGACCGGGTCTGAGATTGAGAAGACGCTGCTGGGCGAGCTGGAACGTTCACCGCGCGTCGATCTGCTCGAGAACCACATGGCAGTCGACCTGATCACGGCGGGCAAGCTCGGCTTCGCAACCGAAGACCGCTGCCTGGGCGTGTATGTGCTCGACGCGCAGACCGGCGAGGTGAAAACGCTCCGCACCGATCGGCTGGTGCTCGCGACCGGCGGATGCGGGAAGGTTTACCTCTACACGACTAATCCGGACATCGCGACGGGTGACGGCGTGGCGATGGCGTGGCGCGCCGGCGCGGCGATTGCGAACATGGAGTTCATCCAATTCCATCCGACCTGCTTATTTCATCCGAGCGCGAAGTCGTTCCTCATCTCCGAAGCGGTGCGAGGCGAGGGGGGAATTCTGCGCAACAGTCGGGGCGACGATTTCATGCCGCGATATGATTCCCGCGGTTCACTCGCGCCGCGGGATATCGTCGCGCGCGCCATCGATGCGGAAATCAAACGCTCCGGAGCGAAGTGCGTGTTTCTGGATATCACGCACAAAGATCCCGATTTCGTGCGCGAGCGCTTTCCGCACATTTACGAGACGTGCCTGAAATTCGGGGTCGATATGACCAGGCAACCGATTCCGGTCGTGCCGGCAGCGCACTATCAATGCGGCGGCATCAAGACGGACGTGAACGGCGCCACCACGTTGCCCGGACTTTACGCGATCGGCGAAGTGGCCTCGACTGGTCTGCACGGCGCGAACCGGCTGGCGAGCAACTCACTGCTGGAGGGATTGGTGGTCGCGCATCGCGCGTTTCGCACGCTCTCCCGGGCGCCACGTGCGCAGCAACCCGGCGGCGCGATCACGCTGCCGGAATGGGAAGCGGGCGATGTGCAGGACGTGGATGAGCTGGTCGTGATCTATCACAATTGGGACGAAATCCGCCGCCTCATGTGGGACTACGTCGGGATCGTCCGCACCGACAAGCGGCTGCAGCGCGCCAGCGCCCGCCTGCGCAATCTGCAGCGCGAGATCCGCGAGTTTTACTGGAATTTCCGCATCACGGTCGACCTCCTCGAGCTGCGCAATCTCGCCACGGTGGCGGCTCTGATCGTCGACTCCGCGCTGAGCCGTAAAGAAAGCCGGGGACTGCACTACACGCTCGACCATCCGGAACTCGACGACCGCCACTATCAGCGCGACACGCTGCTTAGCAGGCTGTGAGGCTGGAACGGTTAGTGCTTTCTACCGATTACACGGCTGGCAGTGGCCGGCCCAAAACGGGGCAAAACCACTTGCCGGACGCAAAATTTTCGCATACGAAAGGTCCGGCATATCGCTCAATGAGAACAACTTTCGCAACCTGCCTCCTGCTCGTCGGGACCGCCGTGGCCGCTCGCGCGCAGTCGCCGTACGAGAGCAGTGTCGACTTTGCGAAATACGCCATGAAGCTCCGAGAGCAGGCGATGTTGAAGGTGGAACCGCAGGTTTTTGTGCCGACCACGTCCCGCACCAGCACGACTCGTTATCCCTGGAAGACGAACATCATCACCACTGTCTTCTGGATCGGCGAACAGCCAACGCAGAACAATCCCGTGCCGAATACGAAAAGCTCGTGGGACGCCAATTGGGTGGGGAACTACGGCGGCTACGATAATCCGGATCTGTCTGCGCGCCGCGATTACATCCCGGCTGCGTTCGTTCCGCGCCAGAACCCGTTCTACGTCGCCTTGCCGTATAACGACGTGACCCGTGGGCGGTTCAAGCCGGAGGCGCCGCTCGTGATTCCGTGGTTCAAGCAGGCGTTCACGCAGCAGGGGCAATCGGTCTGCCGCGGCCGCTGGCTGGCGATTCGCAAAGGCAATCGCGTCTGCTACGCGCAATGGGAAGATTGCGGTCCCTTCCGCACCGATCATTTCCAGTATGTCTTCCAGAACGAGCGGCCGAAGCCGAACCTCAACAAAGGCGCCGGGCTCGATGTTTCACCGGCCGTGCGGGACTTCCTCGGGATGCAGTCGACCGACGTAACCGACTGGCAGTTCGTGGAGGTCCGGGACGTTCCGGCCGGTCCCTGGCGGAACCATGGCGACAACAATCACTTCGTGATCGCGAAGCGCCAGACGGAGCAGCGCCTCGTGCAGGACGCAGGCGACAAGAAGAAAAAGTAGGCTGGGTCGCGGCGGCTGGTCGTGCGCCGTTTTTACTTCGCGTCGCGGAGACGCGTTTTCAGGCTGGCGAATGTCTGGCCGAGTGCGTCCACTCGCTGGAGCAGTGGCTCATAGCGCTTGCGTTCACTCGCGCAGAAGGCGGCAAGTGGGTGGAAGGCTCGCGAGACTTCGTTGTAGAACAAGTCGATCGCGTGCTCCATCTGGCGCTCGATCGTCTGGCTGAGCTCGCGGCATTTCGCCTCCATCTGCTCGTCGTATGCTGTCAGGATTTTCCGGCGTTGCCCGACCGCAAAGACGCTGCCGAGGACGAATGCTGAGGTGGCGATGATGCCGGTGACGTCGGCAACGGAAGCGCTGATCATCGCGGAAAGGATGGTCGCGATGCCGCCAGCGGCCGCGACTCCGGCCGGCACTCGCAGCCAGGTGGCGCTCTCCGCGAAGACCTTCGCCAATTGCTCTTCAATGCCTTTACCAGAAATCCGCTCGACCAGGGTGAGCTGGATCGATTGCAGCAGCTCACGCCGTTGCTGCGCGAAGTCAGGATTGGTTTTCGTTACCCGGTTTTTGCCTTCGGAAGCGAACTGCGATTCCAGCGTGTCCTGCAGCTGCGGCCAGAGTCCGCGCAGGTCGGTTTCGAGTAATTCGACGGCGTTCTCCACCTGCGGTTGCACGGTGTCGCGCAGCTCCTTCTCGACGTCGTGCTGGAAATCTTCCTGCCACTGCGCGCGCTTCCAGATCAGGCGCCAGCTTTTCCAGAAGGTAAGCTTGTCCTGAAGCAATTTTGTCCCGTGCTCGCTGCAGTCGCGGCATGCCCGCTCGATCCCGCGCAGGAACCCGCCTACTTGCCGCAGCGTCTGCTGTTTGCGCGCCTCGAGGAATTCAGTCACGCGCGTGAGCTGCTCCTCGTCGCGCCGGATCGTTTCGAAGCTGCCGCGGAGTTCGTCGCCCACGTCGTTGAGCATCAAAACAGCCGTGCGTCCGGTCGACTCCAGCTTCAACATGCGCGCGCCGCTTTCCGCGACCATGTGGTTGATCTGGTCCTCGAGCGGGCCGAACTGGCTGTCGGCCCAGAGCCGCTCCTTGTCGACGCCGCTGGTTTTCGCGAGAAGCGCCTTGCGCGCGGAGACGGCGAAAATCGGCGGCGCGAACCCGAGTTTCTGCATGGCCGTATCAGCGAGATGGCGCAGGATCATGTCGACTTCGCTGCTCTCGCGCAGGTCCGCCTGTTGCACGACGAACACGACGTTCTTCAGCCATTTCTTCTGCACCAGATCGAGCAAGGTCCACGCGGATTGCGTCCATGGATTCGTGACGGAGAAGACGAACAGCACGAGGTCGGCGCGCGGGATGAAAGTCTCGGTGATCGTCTGATGCTCTGGCACGACGGTGTTCGTGCCGGGCGTATCGACGACATTGAAGTCGCGCAGAAACTCGATCGGCTGGTAGCGCTCGGTTAAATTTGGCGAGACTTCGACCGCGCTTTCCTTTTCGCCATAGCGGAAGATGTAGACTTTGTCAGTTGCCGGCAGCACGTCCACCTTCGCAAACTCCTGTCCGAAGAGCGCGTTCAGCAGCGACGACTTGCCCGCTTTCACCTCGCCGACGACGACAAACAAGAGCGGCTCGCGAATGTCTGTCAGCAGTCCTTGCAGCGTGTCGAGCAACGCCGGATCGCGCCGCATCTCAGAACTCAGCTTCAGGAGAGCGGCGAGCGCAGTCTCGATCTCGGTCCGAAGCTGCAGATAGCTGTCGGCGATCATGCCGGCAGGATTAGCCGTTCGGGAGCGCGGAGGCCGCGGGCGAAGCCGGAACGGAAGGAACTGGAATCGGCTCTGCGGCCGGCGGACGCGCGATTGACGCCGGCGTGGAAGATGGCTTCGGCGGCGCAGGGCGCGCCATCGCGAGCAACTCGGAAACGGTGACGAATTTGAAACCTTTCGCCGTGAGCTGGTCAAAAGTGGCCGGCATCGCTTCCACGGTCGCGGCATGAATGTCGTGCGCGAGGATGATCGACCCGGGCTTGCTCTGATTCACGATGCGGTCTCGAACCACCGCAGGGCCAGGGCGTTTCCAATCGAATGGGTCGACATCCCAGATGATCGTCTTATAGCCGAACGTTTCGTGGATCCAGCTCTTCTGCCGTGGGGTTATCGAGCCGTAGGGCGGGCGCATCAGGGCCGGGCGGACGCCGATCGCGGCCTTGATTGCGTCGTCGGTCTTCTGCAATTGCGAGCGCACCGCATCGTCCGACATCTTCCCGAGATTCGGGTGTGACCAGGAGTGGCTCGCAATTTCATGACCTTCGCGCGCGGCGCGTTTCACGATTTCCGGGAACTCCGCGACGCATTCGCCGACGACAAAGAAGGTCGCTTTCAAGCGGCGCGCCGCGAGCATGTCGAGCAGCTTCGGCGTGAGGGTGCCGTGCGGGCCGTCATCAAAGGTGATGGCGATGAATGGACCGTCGACATAAACCGAATTGAAGGTGATCTGCGGCCCGCTCTGCACCGCAGCGGCGGCGGGAGCTGCTGGTCCGGCTTTAAGCGGCGGCCCTTCTTGCGACGGCGGGAGGGCCCGTGCGGCGGAGGGCGCGGGTTGCGCGGACGAAGGAGCTTGCGCCAGAACGGAGCTGGCGGTGAGAAACACCACCGCGGAGAGCAGTGGCAACCGTGAGAGGAACATTAGCGGTGACAATTGAGCGCGAAAACTTCGCTGTATGTAGCAGAGGCGATGAGCAACGCAACCAACGCCTCCTCCGTCGGCCGCAGAGGAGCCCAGTCAGATGTCCACTCTACGACGCGCTAAAAGCGGCGCGTAGGAAACGTTGGCAGTTATCCTGCTCTAAAAGGGGGTCAGACACGCTCTCCCTAGCGAATTCCAGAAAAAGATGAAAATTTTGCTCGTCGAGGATCATGCCGACAGCCGTCGCAATTTGCAGCGGCTGATCGAGCGCCGCGGCCATCGCGTTGTGGCGGTAGGCAGCGCGGAAGAGGCTGAGGCCGCTCTCGCGGCTGAGACCTTCCCGTTTTTGATCCTGGACTGGATGTTGCCCGGCAAAAGCGGCGTGGATCTCTGCCGGCAGCTGCGTGCCGAAACCGCGGGCGATGAGATGTTCATTCTTCTCGTGACCGCACGCGGCGACACCGAGGATCTGCAGCAGGCGCTGGGAGCCGGCGCCAACGATTATCTCACAAAGCCGCTCGATCTCGGGCTGCTGAACGTGCGGCTTTCTGTCGCCGAGCGGCAGATCCGTGAGCTCGCAGAGCGCAACCAGGCGCGCGCCGCGCTCCAGGAATCCGCGCAGACGGTGACCAACATCCTCGAGAACACGACGGATGGATTCTTCGCGCTGGATCAGGATTGGAAATTTACCTACCTCAACCCAGAAGCCGAACTGCTGCTCAACCGGCGGCGTGACGAGCTTCTCGGTGAGGACTTGTGGAGCAAGTTTCCAGAGCTCGCCGGCTCGGTCTTCGAGGCGAATTATCGCAAGGTGATGGCGGAGCAGGTGCCGGTGGAATTCGAAGCCAGCGACGTGGCCGAGAAAAAGTGGACCGAAGTGCATGCGTATCCGAGCGCCGGTGGCGTCTCCGTCTTCTTCCGCGACATCAGCGAGCGGAAACGCACCGAAGGCGAGCGCCTCACGACCAGCAAACTCGAATCGCTCGGCACTCTGGCCGGCGGGATCGCACACGATTTGAACAACATCCTGACGGGGATTTCTGGTAATATTGGGCTCGCGCAAATCGAGGCGCCGGCTGATTGCGGCAGTCTGCTCTCCTTCCTCTCGAAGGCTGGCCAGGCGGCGCAACACGCGGCGCATCTTTCCAGCCAGCTGATCACCTTCTCAAAGGGTGGTGCGCCGCTGAAGAAAGTAACGTCGATTTCCGAGCTGCTCGAGCACTCTGCGGAATTTGTGCTCTACGGCTCGAATCTGCGGGCCGATGTGGATCTCGCGCCGAACCTGTGGAAGGCCGAAGTGGACGCAGGCCAAATCGAGCAGGTGGTAAATGCGCTGATGCTGAACGCGCGCGAAGCGATGCCAAAAGGCGGCACCGTCCGCATCTGCGCCCGCAACGTGGAGTTGGAGGATCGCGCGGCTGCCATTCTACCTGCCGGCCGTTACCTCAAGATTTCGATCTCAGATCGCGGCACCGGAATTCCCGACGAGCTGGCGATGAAGATTTTCGATCCCTATTTCACCACCAAGCCGGCTGCGAGCGGGCTCGGTCTCGCGATCAGCTATTCGATTGTGAAGAAGCACGGGGGGCTGCTGCACCTGGAGGCGACGTCGCCGGAAGGTTCGACGTTCACGTTTTACCTTTGGGCCAGCGACGGAAAAGTCGCTGCCATTGAAACGCCGGTGAGCGATCGCGTTTTTCATTTCAACCATCAACGCATCCTCGTGATGGACGACGAGGCGGCGATCCGTGAACTGACTTCGCAATTGC
Source organism: Chthoniobacterales bacterium (assembly GCA_013694595.1). GTDB lineage: Bacteria > Verrucomicrobiota > Verrucomicrobiia > Chthoniobacterales > UBA10450 > JACCTI01. The sequence goes on along the minus strand of JACDCC010000243.1, from coordinate 13,098 downwards.
TGGGTACGCTCGGCTATGAAGTAACTGCGGTGGCTGACGGTCTGGAAGCGGTTCGCAGCTACGAGCGGGCATTGCGTCGCGGCGAACAGTTTCAAGCCGTGATCCTCGACGCTACGGTCCGCGGTGGCATGGGCGGCCTCGCTACGATCGAACGACTGCGCGGGATGGACCCGCAGGTGAATGCGATCATCTGCAGCGGCTATTCCGATGAAGCCGCGCTGTCGGAGTTTCTCGCCTATGGATTTCGCGGCGCGTTGCCGAAGCCATTCACGCGGCGCGAATTGGCAGACGCGCTGCAGCGGACGTTCGACGGCGGAAAGGTTGAAGTAGGCTGGCGCGGGCCGCCGCTCAAGACTGGCTAACCTTTGCGGAGCTGCTCGAGCCGCGCAATGAACGCCTGCGGCGTGGCCTGAGTTTTCCCCGAATTCGGTGGGACTGCCGCCTCGTAGCCGAATTCCGCGAGCTTTTTGCCCTCACTGTCAAAGACCACGAGCGTCGGAAAACCCTGGATGCCGAGGTCCTGCGCGAGCCGCTCATTCTGGCTCTTCACCTCGCTCGGGAGTTCTTTCCGGCGCGGGAAATCCGCTTCCATCAGTACGAGATTCTTGCCCGCATATTCCTGGAACTCAGGCGTCGAAAAGACTTCCTTGTCGAGCTTGATGCACCACCCGCACCAGTCGGAGCCGGTGAAGTCCACCAGCACGAGCTTCTTCGATGACTTCGCCTGTTCCTGAGCCTCTTTGAAGTTGCTCAACCAGCCATTCTTCCCTTCGGCTGAGCTCAGGCTGACGAGCGCGATCAGAGCCGCGCAGAAGATGGAAAATCCGAGGCGTTTCACGTGCGCAGTTTCCGGCAGGTTGTGCGTTTCCGCAAGCGAGACAGATCGAGCCTGACCGAGCCGGCGCCCACCCGGACCAGCACCGACGCTCGTGTACACGAGTAGCCCGGCGACAAAGCGCCGGGCTAAACAGGAGCAGTCTAATGAACCGCTAGGAGCTGGAGATGTGTCCCGACACGAGCTTGGTCATCTCGAACATGCTGACCTGGCTCTTGCCATTGAAGACGGCCTTCAGGTTATCGTCCGCGTTGATCTGCGTCCGCTTCTTCGTGTCCTGCAAGTTGTTCTTCTTGATGTAATCCCAGAGTTTCTTGGTGAGCTCCGAACGTGGGAGAGGTTTCGACCCGACGACCTGGGAAAGTTTGTCGTCCGGCTGCACTGGTTTCATGAACGCAGCGTTCGGTTTACGCTTGGAAGGAGTTTTGGCTGTGGTTTTCGGCATAGAGGCTGATTAGTGCGTAGCTGGGAGCAGGGCAATACTAATTTTGAACGCCGGGAATATTTGTGCTGTCACGCGCAACGCTTCACCGCGACCGCTGCGATGTCGTCCGGCAGCGGCTTATCTCCATTAGTCGAGAGGGTCTGGTCGAGCAGGCGAGTCAGCAAAGCCTGTGGGTGGAGCGTCGGCGGCTGTAGCATCCGGGCGAGACCATCGGGTGTGAGACGTGTCGATTGTGCGTTCTCGCCGCCATAGAGCCCGTCCGTGTAAAGGAGGAACGTGTCACCTGGCGCGAGCTCCACGTTCGTCTCCAGAAACTCCGTCGCATCGATCAATCCGAGTGGCGGCGCGGAGGAGGGGATCGCCTCGGTTCGCCCATCCCCTCGCGAGACCAGCAACGGCGGATGCCCCGCGCCCACCACACTGACGCGGCCGCTCACCGGATCTACCGCCACGCACATCGCCGTCATGAAGGAACGCGCGCCGAAGATACTGCGAAAGTCTTTGTTCACCGCGCACATGATGTCGGCCGGCAGGTTGTGCTCCACGCTGCCATGGTGAAACAGCAACTTGGCCAGGGTGGTAAGTAGTGCGGCGGACGCTCCGTGGCCGGTGGCATCCGCGATCCAGAAAAGCGTTCGTCCATCAGCCATCCGCAGCCAGCCGTATATGTCTCCGCCGACCTGGATGACCGGCCGGTAGACAGCGGCCACTTCCCACCCTTCCAGGGCCGGCGCCTTCTGCGGAATCAATGATTGCTGGGTCAGTCGCGCGGCGGCGAGGTCCCGCTCCAGATTTTTGCGCCAGGCCTCCAGCTCATCGTTCTGCTGTTGCAGCTGACTTCTCATCGAGAGCAACCGCAACTGCGTCTCGATCCGCGCCTGCAGCACTGCCTGGTTGATCGGCTTCGTCACGAAGTCGTCCGCGCCGGCTTCCAGGCAGAGCACTTCGCTCTCTTCCCCGCCATGGCCGGTGAGCATGATCGCGGGCAACTGCGCTATCGCCGAATCTTTGTCCGCGCGCAGCCGCTTCAAAACCTCGGCACCGTCGATCCCGGGCATGTCGAAGTCCAACAGCAGAAGCGACGGTAGCTCGTTGTGGACATGCTCCAGTGCATCGATGCCGTTCTGCGCTTCGCGGCAGGTGAATCCCGCCGCGGTCAGAGTGCGCACAAGCAGACGGCGGCTCGTCGGATCGTCATCCACGACCAGGATCTGTTCGCTGCTGCTGGTGGCCATTGTCGTTACTTCTTCATTCGGCGACTGACGCCCGCTGAACTGTATCTTTCGTCGTCTCGGGAGCGATTCGTTTCGTTGCTCGAACAGGATACAACCGGACCATCACTGCGTCTGCTTTATTGGTCATTCGTAGCTGCTAATTAACCATTGTCACCCAGCGCACATTGAATTAGAACGGACGCACCTTCGTCACAATCCACCTATGAAATTTTCCCTGTCGCTCGCCTTTCTTCTCTTCGTCTTCACGTCGTGTGAGATCGACGAACCGCCCGCGCGCCGGACGACGCGGCCGGTGACGAAGTACCCCTCGCAAGCAACTGCGCAGTATCCGGTCCAGCCACAGCCATTCCCGTCGGAAATTCAACCCGCCCCCCCCATGACGCCGGTGGAACCGCCGCAAGAGAGCGTAGCGGTCGCGGCTTCGCCCGCAGCTGCGCCGAAGGCGGATTATCAATACGGCATCCCTGTTCCCGGCAAACCAGGCTTCGTCCACAGCCCGTACTCGCCTGACAAGATGACGGACGTGCGCGGCTACGCGCCAGGCACCGAGGTCAAGGATCCGTATACCGGGAAGATCTTCCTCGTCCCGTAGCCGAATTCTCGCCGCGGACAGTGATCTCAGCCGACGGTGAGCTGCGATCTCCCGCAGAACGCGCGCGTGCTGGACAACTCCGCGCCTTATCGCATGCTGCTGGTCGCGCCCGGCCGGGGTACGTTTTGGCGCGCGCGGTTAGCGCCGCTTAAACGAACTCACTAGTCACATGGAATTTCGCGTCAAACGAGCACCAAGGATCGAAGCGGAGATGACGGTGCCGGGCGACAAGAGCATTTCCCACCGCGCCGTCATCATCGCCGCGCTTTCCAACGGCGTCTGCGTCTTGCGTGGCTTTCTCCCGAGCGAGGATTGCATGCGCACCGTCGGCGCCTTGCGCGCGCTCGGCATCAGAATCGAGCAACCCGAGCCCGAGATGCTGATCGTGCACGGAAAACGGCGGCTCCTGACACCGCCACCCGGCGATATCGATTGTGGAAACTCGGGCACGACGATGCGGTTGCTGGCCGGCTTGCTCGCCGGGCAATCATTCGACAGCCGGCTGGTCGGCTCGGCCGCACTTTCAAAGCGTCCGATGGAACGTGTGATGACTCCTCTCCGGCAGATGGGGGCGAACATTGTCGCGGAAGGGCCGAACGACAGCGCGCCGTTGCGCATTACCGGCACCAACTTGCGCGGCATCGAGTACGATTCACCCATCGCCAGCGCGCAGGTGAAAAGTGCGGTGCTGCTCGCGGGTCTCTTAGCCAAAGGGAAGACGACGGTGAACGAGCCTTCCATCACCCGGAATCACACGGAGCTGATGCTCAACTACTTCCTCGTCCGCACCGTCAAAGAGGAAGACGGCGGGCTCAGCATTTTCGGCGATCAAACACCTGAATCGCGCGATTTCACCATCCCGGGAGACATCTCTTCCGCCGCCTTCTGGCTCGTGGCAGCTGCGGCCCAACCGGGAGGGCACCTCCTCGTTCGCGACAGTGGGCTGAACGATACGCGCACCACGTTGCTCGGCGTTTTGATTCGCATGGGCGCGCAGGTGCGCGAAGCCGTCGAAGATGTAGACCAGATCGAGCCCCGCGGGACGGTGGAGATCACCGGCGCCTCTCTGAAAGGCACGATCATCCAGGGCAAGGAGATCCCGCAGGTGATCGACGAGTTACCGATCCTCGCCGTGGCCGGCGCGCTCGCGAGCGGCACCACTACAATTCGGCACGCGGAAGAACTGCGCGTCAAGGAGACGGATCGCATCGCTGCGATCGCGCACAATCTGCGCGCGATGGGCGCTCAAGTTTTGGAGCTCAATGACGGGCTCGAAATTCACGGGCGTGGCTCTCTGCGCGGTGCGCGGGTGGCGAGCTTCGGTGATCACCGGATCGCGATGGCTTTCGCGGTCGCCGGATTGTTCGCCGACGGCGAGACCGTGGTGCAGGATGCGCAATGCGTGCAGGAGTCGTATCCCGGCTTCGCCAAGGCGCTCGATGAGATCATGAACCCGAAGCGGGCGCGGATGACGACGCCGGTGATTAGCTCTCTCGCACCGTCGCGGGACGACGAGTAACATGCGGATCTGGCGCCTCGAGCATCGCGCGGGCGGGTTGTTGCGATGATGGCACCTGCTGCGCAGCGCGTCGTTGCGATCGATGGGCCGGCGGCCTCGGGCAAAAGCAGTGTCGCGCGCGAGCTGGCGCGGAAACTTGGATTTGTTTACGTAAACTCCGGCGCGATGTACCGCGCGATCGCGTGGTTTGTCCTCGATCGCGGAACCGACTTCCACGATGCCGCTGCGGTCACGCGGCTGGTCGAAACGGCACGGATCGAATGCGATTTGGAGGGAGGCGAGTCGCGCATTCAGATCGATGGTGTCGATCCCGCCAGTCACCTGCGGGACGTCCGGGTGAATGAGGCCGTGTCGCCGGTCAGCAGTGTTCCGCGCGTGCGCGAATTGCTTGGCGCGCAAATGCGTTCCTACGCGAGCAGCCACGATGTCGTGATGGAAGGCCGCGATATCGGTTCAGTGGTGTTCCCGGAGACGCCGTACAAATTTTACATCGACGCCTCCCCGGAAGTCCGCGCGAAGCGCCGGGCGGCACAAGGTCACGCCGATCAGATCGCAATGCGCGACCAGGCGGACTCCTCCCGCAAGACAGCACCGCTGATGATTGCCGAAGATGCGCACGTGATCGACAGCTCACAGCTCAGCATCGAAGGGGTGGTCGGCCAGATCGTGGAACGTCTGCGCGTGCAAGGCTGGGAAGCGCCACCGCCACGGGTCTAACGATCAATGAACCTTTGGTACTGGGCCGGATATTTCCTCGCCTGGCTTGTCGGCAAGCTGCTCTTTCGCTTCCGGGTCGTTCACCGCGAGCGCGTTCCGCGGGAGGGCGCGTTGATCCTGGCGATGAACCACCAGAGCTATCTCGATCCGCCGCTCGCGGCAGTTGCCAGTGGACGCGCCGTGCACTTTTTGGCCCGCGACACACTGCTCGACGAGCCGCTGCTTGGCTGGTGGTTGCCGCGGCTGAACGTTATTCCCGTTGACCAGGAAGGGAACGACCGCAGTGCGCTCAAGGCCTTGCTCCGGCTCTTGAAAGCGGGGCACGCGACCGTCGTCTTTCCAGAAGGAGCACGAACTCTCGATGGCGCGCTGCAGCCGGCGCTCCCCGGTCTCGGCTTTGTCATTGCGAAGACGCTCGCGCCTGTCGTACCGATGCGCATCTTCGGCGCGCATGAAGCGTTGCCACGTGGCGGGGGAAGCTTCCGGCTCAGCCGCATTACGATCGTCGTGGGCGAGGCTTTGCACTTCACCGAGGCCGACCTGCAGCCGCGGAGCAAAGAAGTCTACCAGCGACTCAGCGAGCGGGTGATGGAAGCAATCGCCGCGCTGCGGCTGGAGTAGCAGCGCGCGGGGTCGGTGGTTGCGCCTGCGGTTCGACCGCAGATAGTGCGCTTGTGCATCGACCGGAGGATTCTTCGCAGAGCTCGCCGCCCTCGTCGCGCGCGCCGCGGAGCGGGTTGCTTCTGATGGGGCTGATCCTGCTCGGGATGGCGCTGTTGTCGATCTACGCGAACAACCAACGAGCGCGCCAGGCCAGCATCGAAACGGTCACGATTGCACCCGCTCCCGCCTCTTCGCCGGCTCCGGCGACGCCGACACCCTCTGCCGGGCCGTAGCCGTAGAGATCGGCGGCTATGCAGCCCCGGCGCTGGTTAGTTTCGAATAAGGAGCGACCGTGTCGGTCTAACTCCACGATGAAAAAGTCCAGTCTGTTAGTTATTGCCGCCGCCCTCGTGCTCGCCGTGTCCTGCGAGAAGCCGATGAGCGAAGCCGAACGCAACGCGCAAGTCGAGCGTGAGGTTCAGCAGCGTCTCGCCGCCGAACGTCAGACTGAAGATCAGCGCCGTCTCGAGCAACAGCAGGCGGAACTTGACGCGCGTGAGCAGGCTCTGGCCGACAAGGAAGCCACCGCCGGAAACAGACAATCCGCCGCGCAAGGCCGGCGCACTCCCGCGCCCGCTGCGCGTGCCACTCCTCGTCCTACCACTACGACGGCATCGGCAGGCCAGCGCAGCACGCGCTCTTACGACACCTTTTACCGCAAACTCGAACCCTACGGCGCGTGGCGCGAGACGGCAGACTACGGCTACGTCTGGCAGCCGCAGCAGGCGCAGCGCTCGCGTAACTGGCGGCCATACACCGAAGGCCGCTGGGCGTATTCCGATGCCGGGTGGACCTGGGTATCCGAAGAGCCATTTGGCTGGGCCACTTACCACTATGGTCGGTGGACACGCTTGCGAGGTGTCGGATGGATCTGGGTTCCGGGCGATGAGTGGGCTCCCGCGTGGGTGTCATGGCGCACCGGCGGCGACCATGTCGGTTGGGCGCCATTGCCTCCGCAAGCCCGCTTCGAGCGCCGCACCGGCATCAAACGTTGGGCCGACAGTTACTACGACATTGATGCGGAGGAATACGTCTTCATCCCGAACCAGGAGATCGGCTCCGAGTCGATCCAGCGCGCCGTCGTTCCGGTGGAGCGAAACGTCACGATCATCAACCAGACCACGAACGTGACGAACATCACATACAACAACACGACCATCGTCAATGAAGGGCCGAGCTACGACGAGTTGCGCGCGCGCAGCCGACAGCCGCTCGAGCGTGTGCGAATCGAGCGTCAGTATGAAATGCGCGAGGGTGAAGTGCCGCGTGCCGAGATGCGTGGTGGAGTCATCGCGATGATCGCGCCGCTCTTCAGCTCAGAGACAACGCAGCGGCCGCGCAACGTCGGCGAGCCGATCAGGCAGGTCACAGTCGAGCGGAGCACCGCGACAGCAGCTAATCAGCCTGAAGCCGAACGTGCACGCGCGAAGATGAAGTCGGAGGCAACACCGCCGCCTGACGCGCCGCCAAAGCGCTACGAAAAGCCAACGATTGTGGAGAGCACGCCAACACCAGCAGCAACCGCCGCGGCCGAGGCAAGTCCTGCAGCGACAGCTGCGGCAAGTGCGACGCCGGTCGCCACCGCGACCATCTCCACGACCGCAACACCAACACCAACAGCAACAGCAACAGCAACAGCAACAGCAACGCCTGCTGCAACGGCGACTGCGATCCCGTCCGCGACACCAGGTGCGGCCGCCACGACCAGCCCGACACCAGTCGCGACCGCCACGGCAACAGCAACACCGCTAGCGACCGCAACGCCGAGTGCTACACCAGCGGCGACGCCGACGGTTAGCACACCTGCGGCGACCATCCGGCCCATCAACTCGCCCACGCCTGCTGCCGCGACCACGCCGGCGGGTGATGAGCTCGACTCCCCGCCAGCGGATGAAGACGCTGCGACGGATGCCGGCACCGCCGCGCGCGCGCGTGATCCGCGCCAGGAGCGCGCTGCGGGCGGCACCGGTCGCCTGCGGAACCGGAACGATCTTCGTGACTCGAAGGGTGCCGACACCAGGACGGGAACAACGCGGGCTCCATCTGCGGCCATGGCAACGGGCGACGACGCTGCTGACGAGCCGACGATCGCCCCACGCGCCGTCTCTACGCCACGCCCGCTGTCTTCGACGCCTGTGGCAACGGCGACCGCAACGCCGCCAGCCGCAATGCCTCTGGCTACGGCTGCATCCGCCGCCACGAGCACAGCTGATGCCGGCGATAACGCAGCGGCCACTGCTACGCCCTCTCCATCGCCGCGTGGGAAAAAAGCAAAGGCCGCGGCCGAGCCTGACGAGGACGTCGACGTGCCGGATACCGAAGGTCCTGACGGCACCGACGAGCCCTAACGAGACGAACGCGCCCGTGTTTTCGCCGCGGCCGGCGGAGGTCCGATCCTCTCTTCTGCGAGCCGCCGCGCGTAGGAGACGGTATCAATCGCCTCGACCGCTTTGTCGCGACGGATTGCTTTGATCCGTGGGAAGCGCAGCGCGAGGCCGCTCTCGTGCCGCGTGCTCGGCTGGATCGAGTCGAACGCGATCTCGAGCACCACGTCCGGCTTCACTCGCCGGTAGCGGCCATGTTCAGCGAGCGTGTTCTGCTTGAAGTGCTCGGTCAGCTCCGCGATCTCGACATCGGTGAGGCCGCTGTAGGCTTTCCCGATGGTGAGCAACTGTCCCGTCGTATCGTCGCGCACCGCAAACGTGTAATCGCTCAGCACGTGGTTCCGTTTGCCGTGACCGAGCTCGGCGGCCACCACCACGACGTCGAGTGTGGCGAGCTCCTTCTTTAGTTTGAACCAGAACATCCCGCGCCGGCCGGGCGTGTAGAAGCTCGCCGGATCCTTCACCATCAGGCCTTCGTTCAACCGGAGGCGCGCCGCTTGAAAGGCCTGCTCGATCTCCTCCGGCGAATGAGCGGGCGATACTTCCGAGACTTGGAACTGCGGTGGCAGCGCTAGTTCGCGCAAAAGCTCGCGCCGCTCGGACAGCGGCGCCTTCAATAACGACCGTCCGTTCACCCAAACAAGATCGAACGCGACGAATACCACCGGCACGTCAGCCGACGCCGCGGCAAACAAATCGCTCCCTTCGCTTTTCCGCCCGAGGCGTTTCTGCAGATCGAAAAACGTGAGCTTACGGCCGTTTTCGAATGCCATGATCTCACCGTCGAGGATCACCTCAGCTTCGAACGATCTCGCCCGCTCTGCGAGCTCACCGAACTGATCAGTCATGCGGCGCAGGTCGCGTGAGAAAATTTCCACTCGATCGATGCCGCGGTGTAGTTGGGCGCGGATGCCGTCGAACTTGTCCTCCACGAAGATCGTCTGCGTCTTCGCGGCATTGTCCGCGAAGCGCGCCCAGATCGCTTCCGCAGTCGGTTCGGGGCTCGCCAGCATGCATTTGATCGGGCGGAAGAGGGACAGCTCAGCGGACCGCAATTGCCCGCCGGAGGCGAGCGCCGCTGCCTCCCCGAGATCGCCAAGCAGCATGTTGGCTTCTTTGACGTCATCGATGGGTGCCTCGAAGGCCGTGGCGATCGCCTCTTCCACCAGGCCTTCGCGCAGGCCGATCCGCAAATCGCTGGTCAGAATCTTTACGACGTATTGCCCTTCGCGCGGGGAGAGTTTCGCCAGCCGCGCCTGCAGCAGCTCGGCTTTCGCAAGCGGTCCGCGTGCCTTGTGCAGATCGTCGAAGAGCTGTTTGGATTCCAGAAGCGTGAACGGCTCCGGGTTCGTGCGCCCCTCAAGCGCTTCGAGCGCGGTCTTGCCGGCGTCTCCGTGGCTGCCGGCAATGCGGTGCAATTCCGAATCGTGAATCTTCGTCGCCGCGAGCAGGGCGCGGAAAATCACCGCCCACCCGACCTGCAGCGGACGCGGATCGCTTTGAGCGAACGCCTTCCCCGTCAGATAGCGCGTCGCGATTGGCAGCTGCTCGGGCGCGAGCGAGCGGAGATACTCCGAGAGAATGCGAACCTTCTCGAGCTTCGCTGGCGTCGCGGCGATCGCTTCGCCTGTCTCGGCGAAACCGGCGAACTCCGACGGCGCGGCGGGGGGACATGCTTCTGCATGTCCATCGATGCGCGGAAGCGCCTCCCTCCGGATCTTCGGCAGCATCAGCTCCAGCTGATTCTGTTCGCTCAGCGCCCACGCTTCGATCCCGCGCTCGCGCAGATCGCGTGCGAATTCGGCGGCGAAACCGTGCAACGTCAGCACGCGCGCCGGTTGCACCAGCTCCACGTAACGCAGCAGATCGGTGTAATCCGCGTGATCGGAGAGCGGGAAAGCTGCGTCCACCTGGTAGCGATATTTCGCGTTCGGATCCACCGCCCAGCCGCTGATCATCGCAACGCGTTTACGCGGGATTTTCTCCAGCATCCGTGACCGGTTCGCGCTCGGCGGGCAGATCAGCACCTTCCCGTCGAGAGCTTTGTCGTTGTAGCGCTCGTAGTCGCAAAACGATTGGCCGAACTGCTCGTAGATGCGCGTCATGCGAAAGACCGACCCATGCAGCATCGGCCTCAGTCCCGCGCCTGCGAGCGCGCAGAGAATCTCCTGTGCTTTACCTAACGAGTACCCGAGGAGCACCGGTACCGCCTTCTCTTCCAGCGCGTCGCGGCAGAAAGCGACGATCTGCGCGATCACGTCGTTCGTGGGTGGCAGACGGTAACGCGGCAGACCGTAGGTCGTTTCCATGATCAACGTCTCTGCGTTTCGCCACTCCGTCGGCTCGGCGGAACGTCCCGGCCGCAGTTTGAAGTCGCCGGTGTAGAGCAGCGAACCGCGCTTAGTTTGGAGAAAAAATTGCGCGGAGCCGAAGATGTGGCCCGCCGGGAGCAGCGTGATCTCAAGACCGCGCACCGTCTTCGTCTCGCCGAACGGCAGCACGTGCTCCGTCCGTTCGCCCGGGATTCGCGCCTGCATCAAACGCGCGGTGCGTTCGGAAAGAATGATCTCGGCATGCGGCGCGATGTGATCGCTGTGCGCATGCGAGACAAACGCAAGCGGCTTCGCGTCCCACGCGTCCAGCCAGAGATCATGCTCCGGCAGATAAACGCCGCGGTCGTAGCGAACCTGAATCACGCCACTAGTTAACCGCGGAACGCCTGGAGTGAAACCAGCTCGTAGGCGAAGCCGGCCGCGGGTTAGCCGCTGGTCCGTCATGCCGGACGCTAGAGGGAAGTGTTTGTTGATTGTGAGTTGCCCCTCACCTGGCGCTGCGCGTCCTCCCTTGAGGGAGAGGATTGAGGTGAGGGCGAATCTGCCGTCCAGGCTGACAATGCGCGAACACTACCACGCTAGAGCGGCGAACTGCGTCGCATTGACACGCCCCCGCGGAACCGGTTTGATAGCGCGATGAAGTTCTGCGCGGGAATCATCACGCTTCTGTTGTTCACGGCCGTCACCGCGCATCCGATCGGCAAGCCGCAACAACCCGACCCGTACCGCCAGCTCTCGGAAGTGACTCCGCTTCCGATGGCGCTCGATCCGGCTTTTGAGTTCCGCAAGACGAAGCTCACCTTCCTCGGAGACGTTCCCGGTCCGCGGCGGGGACGGGGGCTGACCGGCGGAGTCGTGCGCGACCCGTCGCTCGGATTTGAAGCCTCCTACCGGTTCCACGGTGCGGTCACCGCGCTCGATTTTCGCCAGCGGCTCGGTCATTATTTTGACTTCTTCTGGCGCGCGAAGCGACCGGCGAACATCACCGTCCGGCTCGAGTATCGGCAGCAGAACCTCCGCGCGGAGACGCAGGCCCGCGAGGTCAGCTATCAGAACGTGAAAGGGAGCTATCGGACGGAATTCGGAATCATTGGCGATGATTTCCACACCGATGGCCGCGTCACCGCCTGGCGCTGTTTGTTGATCGAGAACGGCCGCATCGTCGCGGAAGACAAATCGTTCCTTTGGAAGTGAAAGGGGCGCACCGGTTGCGCGATATCCGATCTTTTCAGGGACGCCGATGATCTCTTTTCGAAGCCATTTCACCTCTGCAGCCGAGGGTGGGTCGCATTGACACTGCCAGAGGCGACCCTATAGTTTTTTCAGGTCTTCGTGCAGTCTTCTATACAAGTCGGAGTCAACGGCCAGGCCGTCTGGGTAAAGGTCGAGGGCAAAGGCACCTTCCTGAACAGCGGAAATCTGAAGGAATTTGCCCGGGAGATGGTGAACCGCGGCTACCGCGAATTCATCGTCGACCTTGAGAACTGCGCGATGATGGACTCCACTTTCATGGGCACGATGGCGGGCGTAGCGCTGCGGTTGAAAGAACTTGGGCACGGCCATCTTCATGTAGTGCATTGCGGCCAGCACAGCCGCGACCTTCTCACGGGGCTCGGTCTCGACCAAATCTTCAGTATTCACGCCGACGGGTCCGAATCCGATGCCGCGGCCGCGCCGACAAACGCGGAGGTCTTGACTGGCGCCGTCTCCCCGGATGTTTCGGTGCAGAAGCAGCGGCAGGCCCAGCAGATGCTGGATGCGCACGAGGCGCTTTGCGAGGCAGCGCCCGAGAATTTTTCGCGGTTCAAAGACGTTCTCGAGTACCTGAAGCAAGACCTGCAAAAAGAGCCCACTGCGAAGTAGCCCGGCCGTTCAGTCATGTGGCCAATTCTTCTCCTCGGGCTACTCGTCGCGTGTCTCGCCGGATGGGCATGGTCGTGGCGCAAGCAAACCGAGCGCATTCGCGCGCTGGAGCGGTCTAACGAGGAGATCCAGGTCGAGGAGACGCTCGTTTTCGATTTTCTCCATGGCCTCGGCGCGGCTTTCACTGAGACGATCCGCGCGTCCGATCTGCACCGGCTGATCGTCGAGGGTGCAACCCGGATCCTCGATGCGCACGGCGGCGCGCTTTATGTCGTCGAGCGCGGGGGAATGAAGCTGGCGCCGGCGTTCATCTCCAAGGGCTGCCCGCCGCTAGTTGAAGTTCCCGCGCACATCCTGCAGCAGGCGGCTACCACTCCTGGTGCGCTCGAGAGCTACCTCCGCTCCCATGCGATCGACGTAGGGGAGGGGATCATCGGACGCGCCTGGCAATCGGGCGAGCCGCTCTTCCTTGCCACACCTTCCGATTCGCCCGAACTGGCGAAGCTCCGCGA
>JACDCC010000237.1 GCA_013694595.1 Chthoniobacterales bacterium | reverse complement strand
CTGCCCCGGGACGGTGTAGAGCTGGAATTTCGTGACGAAGCCTTTAATCACCACTGCGTTCAGCGGCAGGAAATCGAAGAACAACGTGCGATCCGACGCCGTCGCGAGCGACACGAGATCGCCGCGGTTCTCCGGGTTAATGCGCTGGTGGATGTAGCCGAGATTCGTCGTCTTGCCGCAGAGCGCAGGCCCGTAGTAGACGATCTTGAACTGAATCTCGCGACTGGCGTAGTTGATGATGGACATGGGAGAGAGGCTCTAAGCCGGGTGCGAATAAATCCGTGAAAGTTCCTGCACAACGGATGCGAGGCGTTCCCGCACGTCCGCCGTCAATTCCGCCCCCGGATGGAGCACGGCGAGGCAGAGATTGTCGGGCATGAAGAACGTGATCGCAGCCTCTGCGCACGAGAGCGTCATGGCGCGCAGGGCGCCGAGCTTCGTGTCGGCCATGTGATTCCCCAGGCGCTGGAGCACTGAGGGAGCCACCGCGCACAGCGCATCCGCGTGGTAACTTTCCGGCAGGTTCCCGGCGAGGCTGAGACCGTCGCCGAAGATAATCGCGCAGGCTTCGACGCCAGGCATCCGGCCCACATGCGTGACCACGCTCTTGGCATCGAGCTCGTCGTTCGTATCGAGCGCCGTCTGGAGCGCATCGCGCTGGCCATTCACCGCCGCGAAAGAGATCGCCGGTGTCGGCTGCGAAATCTGCAACGGCGCCACCGCCGCGATCGGGTCGGCAGCCGACGCGGCCGTCGGATCTGCAAACTGGAAAGCGATCGGTTCCGGGGCGGCGTCTGCGACAGGCTGCGGCGCGGGCGGCAACACCATCGGTTTCGGCACCGGAGCACCGAAAGCCTTGAAGCGTTTCGCGTCCTCCTCGGCCTTGGCTGAGAACGGCGTGGCAAAGTTCGCGCCCTTCTCCTGTTCCTCCTGATCGTCGCGCATCCGTAACGAGGTGGAGGGCAAATTCTTCAGCACTTCCTGCAACGGGAGCGACACCGGGGCAGCCGAGGTCGCATCGAAGAAACCGCGATACGCTTCCGGCAAAGCGGCGGCGAACTCTTCCGGCTTCAGCGTCACCCGGCCAGTGACCAGCTGTGGCTCTACCATTGAGAAGGGCAACTCCAGCCGTGCATCCGACGCCACTTCTTCGAAGTCGCCAATCAATTGCATCGGCGGCAGCGTTCGCAAAATCGCTCCTAGGAGAAGGCTGATCGTCAATGCTCCAGCCTGCGCCGACTCTCCGGCTGCGGCTGCCGGCTGCGCACCGTTGGCGGCGTCTGGCTGCGACTCGGCTCCGGCGGCGAAGCTTTCCTTCGTCAGCCATGGCTCCGCCGGTTGGCGCGGCGCATCTTCACTCGGCGCAGCCACCTTGAACGGAATCCGCGCCGGCGCTGTCCCTGCAGCAGCGGGTGAACTAGTCGGAACGGGCGCGCCGCTTGAGGCTGGAACACGCTCAGGTGAGGACACGCCCGCCCCGTTCGGTGTAAGTTTGAAAGGAATTCGGGTCGGTCCAGCGGGGGCTGCCGGTGCCGCAGGCGCACCATTCGCCGCGCCGTTCTTCTGCCCCCGGGGAGTTGGCGCACGCAGCGAGAACGCCGTCTTCTGTGCCGGAGCCGGTGCCGTCGTCACACTCTCCGTGGCGAGCGCTTCCGGCATCGCCGCCGAGATGCTTTCGGCAGTGGCTGGTTCCACGCGCCCGGGAGGCAGGTCGCCTGTCTCCAAAATCTCTGGCTTCGTGCCGAAGCGTTCATCGTCTTCCAACGTCACCTTCAGGAACGGCGTCTCCACGTGCGGCACCGCGAGGTCGCGGTACTGGTCGCTTCGGGTCTGCAGCGCGCTGAATTGCTCCAGCACCTTCGAGAACGGCAACGTCACCTGCGTCGTATTCGACGCCGCGACGGAGCGCACGAAAATCTCCGGCACCTGTTCGAAAATGGTGGCCACCGACACCGCTGGCCGCCCGTTTGCCATGCCGCGCTCCAGCTCGGAAGCCTTCAGCAACACCCGCCGGCCGACATCCCGGTTTTCGAGCGGACGGACGTAACCCTCAGGCATTCCCGCTACGACATCCGTCAGGTCGACGGAAATCGCGCGCTCCACCTTCGGTTCCAGCGCTACCGCGACCGCAGGCGGTAAGTCATTCGCCATCGACACCGGTGCGCCAAAGGAAAGGGTCCGCGGCGTCGCTGCGGGTGGCGGTGTCGGTTCCATCACGCGCGCCATCGAGCCGCCGCGCGACTGATCCTGCGACGACGGCATCACCGTGCGTCCGCTTGGTCTCACTGTCTTGCTCAAGCGCTCACTGCTCGGCTTCTCCACCGGCGGCCGCGCAGGCGCGACCTCCTGTTCAGCTGCCGCCTTCTTTTTGAAAAGATTCAGGAATGAAAACGCCATGGGTCTAGTGATCCTCCGCGGTAACACGCCAGACTTCCTCCAGCGTGGTGACGCCCTCGAGCGCCTTGTCGATCCCGACCATCCGCAATGTCTTCATGCCTTCCGCGATCGCCTGGTTCTTCACCACCGCCGCCGAGGCGCGCTTCACGATCAGGCGCCGGATTGTCTCCGTGACCGGCAGCGCCTCGATGATCGCCAGCCGGCCGAGGTAACCGCGCTGCTTGCATCGGTCGCAGCCGCTGCCGTGGAAAAACACGGCGTCGTGCTGATCGGCCAACCCCAGCCGCTCCAGCATCTCCGGCTCTGGGATAAATTCTTCACGGCAATTCGAGCAGATCCGGCGCACCAGACGTTGCGCGCAGGCCATGATGACCGAGCTCGAGATCAGGAACGGCTCGATCCCCATGTCGTCGAGTCGGGTGATCGCACCCGCCGCGTCGTTCGTGTGGAGTGTGCTCAGCACCTGGTGACCCGTCAGCGCCGCCTTCACCGCGATGTCCGCCGTGATGTTGTCGCGAATTTCACCGACCATCACGATGTCCGGATCCTGACGCAGGATGGAACGGAGCGCGTTCGAGAAATCGAGTCCGATCTCCGCCCGCACCGCCACCTGGTTGATGCCGGCCAGCTCGTATTCGATCGGGTCTTCGACCGTCACGATGTTGTACTGCGGGCTGTTCAGCTCCTGCAGCACTGAGTAGAGCGTCGTCGTTTTACCGGAACCTGTCGGACCGGTCACAAGGATCATGCCGTGCGGGGCATCGATCGCTTTCTTAAACTTGTTCAGCGTGCCCTCATCCATCCCCATCTGGTCGATGGAGCCGGTGAGTGCCGTCTTGTCGAGGATACGGATAACGATCTTCTCGCCGTGCGACGTCGGCAGGATCGAGATACGCAGATCGACTTCCTTGCCCATCACCTTTATGCGGAAGCGGCCGTCCTGCGGCACGCGACGCTCCGCGATGTTGAGGCCCGCGAGAATTTTGATACGCGAGGTGATCGCCAGTTGCAGCGCCTTGGGCGGTGACTCCGCGGCCACCAGCTCGCCGTCGATGCGGTAGCGCAGCTTCAGCGTCCGCTGGAAGGGCTCGATGTGAATGTCCGACGCCTTTTCCTTAATCGCCTGCACCAGGATCAGGTTCACGATCTTGATGACTGGTGCGTCTTCGGTGTCGTGCACCAGCTGGTCGAGATCGATCTCGTCCTGCTTCGACGACTGGACTTCGAGCTCTCCCGCAGCGGCGACATCTTCGGCGACCTGCTTGAAGGCCTCCTTCATCTTCGAGCCGCCGCCGTGCACGCCGGCGAGCGCATCTGCGACCGCCTTCTCCGTCGCGATCATCGGCACCACGTCGAGCTGGCAGCGACGCTTCACGTCGTCCAATGCGAGGACGTTGGTCGGGTCCGCCATCGCCACAAACAGCTTGTCATTCAGGCGCGCGATCGGGATCAGCTTGTTCGCCTTCGCCATGTCGCGCGGGACGAGATTCATGATCTCCTCCGGCACGCGCAGCTTCGCGAGATTGATCGGCGGCGTGTTCAGACACCGGCCCACGCTGAAGGCCATGTCCTGGTCGGTCACGAACTGCCGGTCCGTTAAAATCTTGAGGAGCCGTCCACCCTCTTTTTGCTGAATGCCCGTCGCTTCTTCCAGCTGGTTCGGCAACAGGAGCCCGTCCTCAATCAGGACGTCGGCAATGCGCTCGGCGAAAGATTTGCTTCTCATCTTCCCGCCTCCTTACACCCGGCTCTCCAGGCGGTAGATATCCTGCAAAGCTTTCGCGATCGCGCTCGGCCGCGCCAGGTACCACGCCACCGTGTAATCGAGCGATTGCTGCACCGCCTCGCGCCCCGCGACGTCAAATGGATTACAGCACGCCACCATGATCGTGCGGCTGATCAGATCGAACGGCACCATCAGCCGCCCCAGCGTCAGGTGATCCGGGAGCATCCGCGCCACCTGCCGGTCGACGTCGTAATATTCCATCGGCACGTAGGCAAACTTCGTCCGGTCGATCAACTGCGAGAGCGCCCCGTCCAGCTTCTCCTGGTCCTCCGGGAACACCTTGTCCAGCAGCGACGCCGCCAGCGCCTGCCCGCTCAAATCCTTGTTCAATTGGTTCACCGCCGCGAGCGCCTGCGTCACCTCCTGCTCGCCACACAGCTGCTGCATCACGAGAAACTTGCCGAGCTGATCGTCGCCCCGCTCCTGCAGGTGCGCCCCGTGCCGGCTCAACTGGAGATCGATGAGCTGCCCATCGGATGCGCCGCTGCTCCCATTCGTGCCGTTCATCTGCGGCGACGCGATCAATCCCGTGCTCGCTCCTACCGACTCCGCGAGCGAATGACCGGCCGCCTGGAGCCGCGCCTCGATTTCGCCCAGCATCGCCAGGATTTCCGGCGCATTCTGGTCCTTGAGCAGGATGATTTCGCATTCCTGCATCGCGAGGGTGAACGACCCCACGTTGAAATAGGCCTCCGCGAGCTTGCGCGAAATCCGGAGAGATTCCTCCGGCCGACCGACCTTTTGGTAGGCGTCCTTTAGGATCTCGAGTGACTGATAATCGTCCCTCTGTGTTTGAGTGATGACCTCAAACATCTCGATCGTTTGGACGATTTGAGAATGCTCTTCCTCTGTTAACGTGTGTTCCAGCACAGCAGGGAGCATTCAAGCTAGAAGCGTGCCCCCATCTGCGCCGCCGTCCGAAAACTCGCGGGAAAAAGCGCAGCAACTTTGCCCCTGCCGCCCGTCCGCCGTGCTGACGTCCAGTGTCGCGAGCGGCGAAACAGCGACAACGTGTCGCGTGGCGGTGCGCGTTCGGGTTCCGACCTCTTCCGGATAATCGGCCACAATACCGGCTGCCCACCACGGAAGTGTTTGTTGATTGTCAGTTGCCCCTCACCTAGGCGCTGCGGAGACGGCCTCCCACCGTGATTCCCAAGAGCCCCGCGGCCTATGTCCTCCTCTCTCTGAGGGAGAGGATTGAGGTGAGGGCGAATCTTGCCGTGCAGCCTGACAATGCGCGAACACTACCGCCCTCCGCCGCCTCCGCATTTCTGATTTCCCCTCGTGCCCTCGCTTGGGTAAATTTGCCGTTGTTGACAGCTAAACGCCGACATCATTCCGCCGTCTCGAGTCTTCCTCCCTCGACGCGTCGCCACCGCCGGAGCGTGCAGGTACACACTGGGCATGACTGCGACAGCGGATTCACGCTCATCGAACTGCTCGTCGTCATCGCCATCATCGCCGTTCTGGCGGGGCTCGCATTTCCGGTGATGAGCGGTGTGATGGACCGCGCGAAAAAGGTCCAGGCCAAGAACGACACGGTGCAGATTGTGACGGCGGTGAACGCCTACTACACCGAATACGGCAGGTACCCGGTCGACGTGCCTGCGGGCAACACGGCGGATGCGTCGTTCGGTCCGGGAGCGGCTCCGTTTGGTGCCACAGCCTACGGGGACAACAGCGTTATCCTCAACGTGCTGCGATCGAATACTCGGCGATCGGATGCAGCAGCGGTCGCATCGCTCAACCCAAGGCAGGTAGTGTTTCTTTCCCTCCCCGAGGTTAAACAAACGTCCAATCCGGGGGCGGGCGTCACCGCACCGGGTGGCGTCTTTTATGATCCCTGGGGAAGCCAATATCAGGTATTGATCGACGCAAACTACGACAATGAACTCACCAACCCGTACAGCGCGAACAGCGGGGCTGGCTCTGCCAATCTGCCGGCCGGTGTCATCGGATGGTCGGTGGGGAAAAATGGCGCGCTTGGCGGCGGGGCGGCGGCGGCTCCCGCCTTCGCAAAGGAAGGCGGATCGCCGAACAACTACGCAGCATCGGGCGATGTTATATCGTGGCAGTGACGCGTATGGAGGAATCCTCAGCAGCCACTTGCCGTCGTTGGCTCGCCAATTCGGATTTCCAATCGTGGCTTGCCTGATAAATTTGCGCTTCTCGCTCGCGAAACGCCGACATCATCGAAATCTCGTCAGCCGTCCCGTGTGGGAAACGCCTCAGCGTCCCATGTCCGCGTTCACATTAGTTGAGCTAATGGTTGTCATCGGGCTGATGACTTTGCTTCTGGCGCTGATGATTCCGGCGCTAAACCCGCTCAAAACCGCAGCGGACCTCACGAGCGCGGGATATCGGATCAATGGTGCACTGCAGCAGGGTCGGGCGTTCGCGATGGCTAACAACACGTATGTTTGGGTTGGATTTTACGAAGAGAATTCCGGCGCTTCGACGCCGACGAATACAGTGCCGCCATACGCTGGTCGTGGCCGCGTTGTTATCGGCTCAGTTGCAGCCACGGACGGGACGAAGATTTTCAACGACAGTGATCCCGTTGCCGCTTTGCCTACGAATCGGATCATACCCGTAGGAAAAATTATTAAGCTGGAAGGCGTGCACCTTCAAGACATCGGTGAGCCACCTGGCGGGCCGACTGACGGATTGGATGGCAGACCACCCGGCGCCTACACCGACGGCAAAGCTGACGGCTGGGATCATTTCAACCGCATCAGCAGCGAAAGCGCGGATACGACGCGTTTCCGGTTCAGCATGCAAAACTATACGTTCTACAAAACAGTGCGATTTAGTCCCAGGGGCGAGGCAAACATTAACAGTACGTACTCGTTGAAGCGGACGGCGGAAATTGGCATGCGCCCTACGCACGGTACGGCCGTCGACACGAACACACTGAACGTCGTAGCGATTCAATTCAGCGGGATCGCCGGTAATTTTAAAATGTACCGCCGATGACAGGTACCCGAACGGCCGCCTTTTCCCTCGTGGAAGTCACGCTTGCTCTCGGTATCAGCGCCTTTGCGCTCATCGCGATCTTCGGCCTTCTGCCGGTCGGACTCCAAGTGTCTCGCGCGGCGGGCGAGCAGAATAGCGCCAGCAGCATCCTTGCCGCTATCGCAGCCGATCTCCGAGCGACCCCAACGAGTGGCACAACATCCCCACTTTTCGGAATTACAATCCCGGGAAATGCAAGTACGACCTCTCCGTCGACCCTATTTTTCAGCAAAGAAGGCGAACACTCTAGCCAGATTACGGGGAACTCTCGGTATGCTGCGACTGTCACCTTCAGTACCAACTCGGCAGGCGTGAACGGAGCAAGTTTCTCCAACGTTGCGGTCAGCTGGCCCGCTGCCGCTGCCGCCGCGAACGTCGAAGGCTCAGTCGAATCCTTCGTCGCTATCGTCCGTAACTAGATGCTATCTACTGCCCACGAGAGTGGTGGCTTCACCCTGACGGAGCTCCTGGTATCCATGGCAGTTCTTACGGTGATCGTATTTACTGTCGGTCAGCTATTCAACAGCGCGACCAACGTGACGACCGCAGGCAATAAGCGGATGGATGCCGATGCGGACGCTAGACCATTGATGGATCGGCTGAGCATTGATATGGGCCAGATGTTGAAGCGAACTGACCTCGACTACTACGTCAAAGACCCGGCTGCGACACAGCCTGGCAACGATCAAATTTCCTTCTTCTCAGCCGTCCCAGGGTACTATCCAGGAACTGGGTCAGCGAGCCCGCTGTCGCTTGTTGCATACCGCGTCAGTGGCCAACACCAGCTGGAGCGACTAGGAAAAGGCCTTGTGTGGACCGGTGTGTCCGCGTCTGACATGCCTGTCGTGTTCCTTCCGATGAGGATCGCCTCGACATGGCCTGCAGCTACGAATTCCACTTCCGACAGCGACTACGAACCGATCGCGAAGCAAGTATTTCGCTTCGAATATCACTATCTGCTTCGAAACGGTACACTTAGTGCCACTCCTTGGAATCCTGCTGCTGGCAGCACCGCGGTCGCCGGCTTCAAAGACGTTGCTGCGATTTCAGCATTGGTGGCAACGATTGATCAAAGGAGTCGCGTGTTACTTACGAGCGCGCAACTGTCCACGCTCAGTGACCGTCTTGTCGACTTCAGCAATAGCTTTGGTCCGGGGGAGCTCCCTACCCGCTGGCAGGCGGCACTAGATTCGACAACAGATATGCCGCGAAGTTCGATAGCGGCAATTCGGATATACGAGCGTTACATCTACATCGCTCCAAAGTGACTAAGCAATCAACCTCTATGTCGAAGGAGAACCGCTCCGGAGTTGCCCTGATCATAGTTCTTGTTTTCGTCGTATTGCTGACGGGGCTTGTTACCGTTTTTTTCAGTCGCGCCACTACCGACCGGCAGCTAGCCGCAGCTACGTTCAACCAAGTGAAAGCCGATGTGCTCGCGCGCAGCGCGGCTGAGGTTATCGTTGGAGACCTGAAGCAGGAGATCGTGACCGGCACACCGATCACAGCCGGTAACATTGCGCCGCAGCGAAGCCCTCTACCCGCAATTGGCTCCACTCCGACTATACCAAACCTGATTCGCCGGAGCGTGCGATCTGACGCGCTCCCACCTCCGGCAGTGGCGAGTCGCGCCTCCGCAGTGAACTCAGCGACAGACGCGCCGCTGAATGGCCGCACCGTCAGCTTGAGTCGATGGAACAGGCACTATCTCGTTCCAAAAGCTAATACGGGGAACGACAGCTCTGACCCAATCTCCGGCGCGCCGATGTTTGCCAGCCCGCAGTTCTGGGCGCCCGACTGGGTATTGGTCACGCGTAGTGGACCGGCAGTGCAATCGGGAATAGGTACGGGCGCCAGTGCACTGAACAATCCGGTAAGCACAAACACGAGCTTCGTAACGGGCCGCTATGCGTACGCTGTTTATGACGAAGGAGGCCTCCTCGATTTCAACATCGCTGGTTATCCATTCCCTTCGCCATCGCCGGTCGCCACCCCACCCAGTCTCGTGACGGGTATCGGGAGAAAAGGCACTGCTGCACTCGCTGATCTCACTGGAATCCGCCTGACGGCAGGTGGTGCGACCGCCAGTCAGCCGTCCCTTACCCGGCTAGTGGCATGGCGCAATTACGCAACAGTTCAGGCAACTGGCGTCTTCCCCGCGCTCGCTTCGTCCGATCAGACGCAAGCGCCGTTTCTTGCATTCGCCCTCGGGAGTCCGCAGGTAGGCATTAATAACTCTTTTCTGACTGTTGCTAGTACCACTTACAGCAACCGCACAGACCAAGCGATCGTCAACCGAAAGGAGCTGATTGACCTAGTTAGCGCCGTCGGCGGGAGCGCGAATCTGCTCCAGTTCCTCGGAACATTCTCGCGCGAGCGAAACATCCCGACGTGGAGGGCTGGCACCGCGAATCTGACAAGCAGATTCTACTTGGGGAACATCGCAATAGCGAAGCCGAATCCCGCGTCTTCTCAGGAAGCGAACATTCAGAGATACTTCGGATTGAAGTGGATTCCGGGGACGCCGGGAGTCTCAGGTGCGCCTCCGACACCCGCGATACCTGGGCACTGGCAGTACGTCGGAAGCTTAGGATCGAGTATGCGCGATCGGATCCCAGCGTTCAGCGACAACCCAGATTTTTTTCAGCTTCTGAATTACGCGACGAACAGCACCAATGTTGATGATACCACAAATATCAGAACCACACTGTCCGTAGGTGCCGCTATCCTCGACCAGTACGATGATGACACTGCCGCAGATCCCGTCACGGGGACGACGACGACGATGATAGAATATAGTGGCGGATGGGCGTTAGGCTTGGAAAACACCGACCCAGCGCGAGCCCCCTCACCTGCATCAACGCCTTTTCCTCCGCCTGCTGGCATGTCGCCGACACCGCCACCGGCGGTCAGCGGGTACGTGATGCTCAATCGGCCATTTCGTAACGTTGGAGAGCTTGGCTATGCCTTCCGCGGGTCCCCGAATCCAACGCCAGTTCCCGGGCCTACTCCAAAGACGATCGACTTTGTCACCTCCACGAGCGTTGACGCTCCTCTACTAGATCTTTTCACCTACAACCAGGCTCCCGTCCGCGCCGGAGTCGTGAATCTAAATACCCAAAGCATCGGTGCGATAGCCGCGACCCTCCGCTCAGCGATCACGAACGAGTCGACATCTGCTACGGTAGGCTTAGCTGCTGCGAACAACGCCGCAGCGAGTCCAACGCCGTCGCCAACCGTCGGAGTGATCAGCCACCCGACCAGCGGCACCCTATTTAACCCGGCGTTAGGGCGACAGGATATTACGCGTCTAGCAGCCGCAGCGGGCACGACACTCGGAACGACAGAAGAAGCGAGGGAGACTGTTGCTCGGGCATTGGCGGAGGTATCGCAAACGCGAACTTGGGGCCTCCTAATCGACGTCATCGCCCAATCCGGCCGTTATCCGCAAAAAGCTTCGGACCTTAGCCAGTTCGTAGTCGAAGGGGAGAAGCGATACTGGCTTCATGTCGCTATCGATCGTATCACCGGGGAGGTGATTGATCAGCAGCTGGAAGCCGTCTTCGAGTAACTCAAGCGGCTTCGGCTGCCCACGCGCGGACGTTCGGCCTCCGCAATTCTACTTCACGCTCACAACGTTCAACCTGCCACGCGTCTTTAGCCGGCGCGCAACTCCGGACCAGTAGATGAAGTAGTAGCCGAGCACCACGCCGCCGACCGCGAGCGAACCGGCCGCGCCGGAGGTGGCGAGCCATGGTTCGCCGGACCCGGCGTTCTGCCAGGCGTGCCAGGAGCGCCAGAAGCCGTAGAGAATACGCGCGGCGACGGCGATGGTGATGAGCAGGACGAGCGGGCGATGCGGTGTGTAGTGCAAGGTGCGCGCGGTCGATTCCCAGCGCGTTAGTTTGAGGCCGAGCAGGCCGAGCAGACTGCCTGCCGCCAGCCCGGCGAGGGTGGAGAGGAGCGCGTCGGGGACCCAGAAGTTCAGGAGCGCTCCGGCGCCGAGGAAAAGCATGGCCGAGAAGGCGATCATGCCGGCATTGAGGCGTGCGAACCAGGGCCGCGCGACCCGGCGAGCGGTGCCGGCGCGGTAGCGTTGGACGATCGTGAACGGCAGCAGAAGCACGAACAGGAGCGGCATGACGAGAACGAAGCCCAGGAGGAGGAACGGCACGGGAGGAGTCTACGCCGCGCCCGCTCGTTCCGCAGCCTTGTCGCTAGACGGGCAGGCGATGCCGCTCTGTCCGCGTGAGACGCATCGCTTGCTGCCAAGGCGGCGGAACCTCGATAGATCGCTGTCGCCCCGGCTGAGGGGCAGGGTCGAACGCGGTGCTTGGCGCAAACGCGCGGGTGATGTTTGATCGGCCGATGAGTGAAGATCAACTTACGTGGGCCGTAACCCTCGGGATTTCCGTGACGGCTGCGGTGGTGGCTCATTCGCTCTCGCGCCGACTCTTCCTCCCATCGCTGGTCGCGGCAGTGGCGGCTACGATTGTGTTTCAGATCATCGATTACGTGCAGTTGGGCTACCTCGATCCGTTTGTGATCGTGGCGGTGCCGGTGGTCTGGCGATGAGCTTCATCCTCGGCGCTGGGCGTCGCCGTTGATGCGCCGGCTGCGTCGGCCGAGGCCCTGAACGGGCCGAAGAATGTCCGCTGGCCGGAGGATGCGGCTGGCGCGGGGAGGCCGGCGATTCAGGGTCGCCCATGAACCCGCTGCGCTTCCTCCTACTGCTTTGCGCGGTGCTGGCGATGTCAGCCGTCGCGAGCGCGTCGGCGCAGACCAGGCCGCGCAGACCAGGCCGGCGCTCCTCGGGCAGCATCGCTCCTCGTTGGTGAACGTGATTGATCAGGAGCTGCTGCTGAAGCGCGGCCAGGGCGACGCGATCCTGATGTTCACCTGCGCGATCGACCCGGTCGGCCAGGGATACGGCCTGCAAACGTATCGCGAATCGCCGGGCTCAGGAGAGCTGAAGAAGCACCTGCTCGACCGGTATCAGCGCGCGCTCTTCGTCCCGGCGCTTCTCCATGGGCGGCCGCAGATGGTGGATGTTCGGCACGGTGATCTTCTCGGTGATGGAAGGGAAACCGCGACTGGTGATTTTCCTCAACCAGGAAGAGGAAGAGATAAGGCAAGCGCGCGACTTTATTGCGCCGCAAGTGACGTTCACGGCGGGTTCGCGTTTTCGCGGAATCTTCTATCCGCCGGGAGTGAAAGCAGCGGCGCGGTGGCGGCCGCCGTGGACGTGGACGCTTCCGGCCGCGTGCGCGGATCGAGCCTGATCTCAGAGCACCCACCCGGGCTCGGCTTCGGCGCGCAGGTGGTCGGTGGAATTCGAGACGCGGTGTTTATTCCCGGGTTTCGCAACGGCAAGCCGGCGGCCTGCCGCTTCACGATGCCGGTTGTGTTCGCCGGACCCGGCGCACAATGGAAGACGGGCCCGAGGTCAAACATCGTCGGGGCAAAGGGATCAAGTCGCACGGGCTACAACTTCCCCGCGAATCCGAAGACGGAGTTCGAAGGCTGGCGCCGGTTCGGGCCGTGACAAAGGCGGCCGCCGGTCAATCCGACACACGTTGCTGGCGCGCAGGAGGTTCCACGACGAGCGAGCTGCCCCGCCGCTCGGACATCGCAGCGCGATATCCCTACCATCACGGATCAGCCGGAACTACTTATGGGACATGCTATAGCTAGGCTCGACGGAGTCTCGCCCTACCAGTTGCTTGCGCCGACAGGTGCCGTGGCTCGTCAGGAGAAGCGATCTTCGGTCCACGGGTCGGCGGTGTTGCTGTAGCCGCGCACTTCCCAGAACCCGAGGCGATCTTCCGCCGCAAACTCGATCGCGCGGATGAACTTGGCGCCTTTCCAGGCGTAGAGCTTCGGAATGATGACACGCGCAGGGCCGCCATGCTCGCGGGTGAGCGGCTGGTGGTCGTAATGCGTGGCGATGAGGACGTCGTCGTCCATCCCGTCATCGAGGCGGACGTTCGTGGTGTAGCCGTCGTAGCTGGTGAAGAGGACGTGCCGCGCTTCGGGCTTCGGTTGCACGATTTCAGCGAGGCTGAAGAAGGCAACTCCGCGCCAGTGCACGTCGAATTTGCTCCAGGTGGTGACGCAATGGAAATCGCTCACGTCCTCGAACGGCGTGGCGGCGTTGAACTCCTCCCAGGTGAACGTTTTCGGGTGTTCGACCGCGCCGCTGACCTCTAGCCGCCACTGCGCGAGCGGGATCTCGGGCCGGATACCGAGATCGAGCACCGGGAAGCCGGGGGTGAGATGCTGTCCCGGCGGGAGCCGATCGGCGGAGCGGACGGCAGGGCGAGCTTTGCCGCTGAATTTGCGCGCCCAGCGTTCCTTGCGCTCGACCATGCTCGGCTTCGGCTCGTTCACAGAGTCCCGCGCGTCGAGGCGAAAAGATCGGAGCCGCGTGTGACGGCGCGTCAGGCGGCAGAATCGCCGTTGGTGTGAGCGGCGACCGGCGCTTTTTCGCGTTCCAACGCGTCTTTCAGCTCGCGTGAGAGCTTCTCGACGCGCTGACGCATGATCTTTCCGGCCTTGAACTTCACGGTGGCACGCGGCGGAATCACGAAACTGCTGCCAGGCTCGTTCGGGTTGCGCCCGACGCGGGGCTTGGTCAGCCGCGGCTGGAAGACACCGAAATTGCGGAGTTCCACCGGCACGTTCTTGGCGAGGCTGTCAGTAATGTGATCGAGCGTTCGCTGGACGACTTCAAACACTTCGTGCTGCACCATTCCGGTCTGATTGCTGATGGCGACAACAATGTCTCGCTTGGTGAGCTTGCCCATATTCTAGAAATTAAATCGCGTGCCGACATGCCTTTAGGTGGGCATATCGTGAAAAATCGTGAAAAATTACGCGCCGCGCGTAACGGCGAGCGCCGCTGGCCGACCGCAGCCTAGAAGTGGTTTCAAAACTCGAAATCCCCTCACCCCAGCCCTCTCCCACAAGGCGAGGGAGTCCCTTCTCCCTTGGGGAGAAGGTTAGGATGAGGGGCTCAAGGCGAGATTTCGCCTGCATCCTCCACTTTTGAAACCGCTTCTAGTAGCTGGCAGCCTGACGGCCGAAAATCCGGCTGAGGAAGTAGGAAAGCGGCGTCTGGTTCTCCAGCATCTTGCGCCGGGACTTCAGCTGCCCCTGGAGCACGCCGAGTTTTGTGAAGACGCCGTTCCATTCCGTCTCGAGGCGACGGATATCGTCGTTTGGCAGCTCGCGGACCCCGCGGACGGAGACGCAGCGCTGCAGGACGTTCATGGCCCGGCCGGAAAGTTCCCCGATCAACCCCAGCTCGCCGAAAATGTGCTCGGTTTCCTGAAGCAGGTTCGACCGAATCTCGGTGAACTGGCGTTCCTGCTCCGCGGAAATGATCGGCTTCGCTTTATCGAGCCCGTAGGTGATCAGGTCGTGGAGCTTCTTCCAGTTATCCAGCTGCAACGTTAACAAACGGAGCTGCGTCTCGAGTGCTTTATCCCTCATGAATGGCTGGAGGCGGAAAGCTCGAGCGTTTCGTCGAACTTCTGCAGGTTATCGATGAGGAGGTGCGCCCACGGCCGATCGACCGTCTGCACACGGCTGATGATTCCTTCTTCGAAATAGAAGCGGCCCTGGCGCCAGCGGAACACTTCCGCGACCGCCGATTCGCCCTCGAGCGTGCCGAAGACCGCGTGCCGGACGCTGCCATGGTGAAGGTAAATTTCGCTGTTGCCGCGACCGGATTTGAAAGTGAAACGTCCGCTGCGCTGGCCGAGGCAGCTCATCTGCAAGATCTCGGCCGCGGAAAACTGGTTCAGGTTCCCGATCAGCGAGTGGCAGGGATCGATCCCTTCGGAAGCGGTGCCGGATTGTTTCTCAAGGGAATCGACGAACGCGTGCACGTCGCGCCGCAGACGGCGTTCGTTCGTCCCGCTGACGGCCGTGACGATTTTTTGCTGGATGGCGGTCGCGCCGAAGCTGCCGTCGGCCTGCGTGGGCGTGAGGCAAAGGATGCGGAGCGACGGGAAATGCTGACGCGCGCTGGTGGCTTGCTTGATCGCGATTTCCGTTTCGCCTTCCACGACGAAGCCATCGAAGTTCTCACCGAGCAGCACAAACACCACCTCAGACATTGAGCGGACGATGCGGGTCTCGACCGATTCCATTTCGTCGAAGATGGCGAGAGCACGGTCTTGGAACACCGGATCAGCGTTGAGAATAAGGAGGCGGGTTTTCACGGTGCGCTTCTGGGGCAAAGAGGTAATTAGCAAGAACCTTGCCTACTCCGGACGCGAAACGGATTTCGCGCGGAGATGACCGGGAGCGCGGCCCTGCAGCGTGTGCAACCGGGATCTTCGCGTCGACCCGCGCTTATCGACGCCACTCGGAACGCGGCGCCGGGGCCGCAAAACTCTCCGGCGCGATCTCGTGTGCGGTGCGGAAATGCACTTTTGCGACCTGGCGCAGCACGTCAGGTCCGTTTTTCGCAACCAAATCTCGCGCCGCCTGCTTGACCGCCGCCGAGACCCCGCGACCCAGCTTGACTCCCATCGCCTTGCCCCGCCGATCGAGCCAGTCGATGAAGCCTTCGCGCGCCATGATCGAGGCCGCCGCAACGGCGAAATCTGATTCTGCCTTCGTGCGCTGGTCGAGCTGAATCCCTCGCCCACGCTGCAGCAGTGACTTCTGGATGACCCGCGCGTCCGCGAATTTGTCCGACAGAGCGCGCGGACAATCCGGCCGCTTCGCCAGCAGATTCTCGATCACCCGTGCGTGGCCCCAGCCGAGCAGGCTGTTGAGGTTGCCGAATTTCTCGTAAAGATCGTTATAGCGATCGGGACCGATCACCACCGTGTCGAAGACCGCGCCCTGCGTCTTCCGAATGGTATCGGCGAGCGCGTGAATGCGCGCATCAGAGCCGATCCGTTTGCTGTCCTGGATGCCGGCCTCCATGAACTTGCGCGCGATGCCGCGGTCGACGTAAACGCCCGCGATTACGAGCGGGCCGAAGAAGTCGCCTTTCCCGCTCTCGTCGACGCCGAAGTGCGGCTCGAACATCTCGGGCGAATGCACTTCCTCGTATCCAAGTTTCGCTTCCTCGAGAATCTCGGGCTCGAGGTGAAACTGCACGAACTCCTCGATCCCCTTCCCCTGCAGCAGCACCTTCGGCCCCTTCTCGTAGACGGCGATGCTGAGCTTCTCCTTCTGCGCGAAGAAGATCGTGTAAGGCCGCGGCGCAACGGTGAACCCGAGCCGGTCGACGAGCGCGCGCAGCTTGGTGGCCTGCTCCGTCGTGAGCGGATGCGTGTAGGAATTCACGGCGGACAATACACGGTTCTGCGGCCTCTCATTGCGCCGCGATCGTTCGGAACGAGAAGCCGCCGCGCTTCGCCTGATCGTCCTGGATCGGAGTGACGATCGCCAGCCGTCCATCCCGCAGGAACGCGATCGCCGCGTATTCACCGGCTGTGTCCCGGCGTCGCGGCTCGCCGGGAGGCTGACGTCGCTCCCAACTGTCCGGCGCAAAGGGGGGCGCCTGCGCCAGCCGCAACGGGAAGTCTCGCTGCACGATGTCGACTTTCGCCACCTGCACTTGCAGGTCCACGCCACGACCCGTGAACCAGGAGGCCGCTAGTTCGCCCGGCCGGCGCGCGGTTAAGTACGGGAAGTATCGAAGCTCTCCGCCCTGCGCGATTTGCCACGTCATCCACGTCGCGCCGCGGTCGGTCGATTGCGCGAGCCAAAGCCCCGCCGGATTCGTCCACAGATAATAGAGAGCGCCGCTTGCGTCCCACGCCAGCGGCTCCACCCAGCGCGGCATAGGGTCGTTCTCCACGTAAGGGAAGGTCCACGTCCGCTCGCCCGGCGCGGCGTGCTTCTCCCAGGACGCGCCGCCGTCTGTGCTCACGGCGATCAGATCCACTCCTTCGTGCTGCATATGCGCAGAAGCGGAGATGGGTGAAATCCGGACCGCGATTTCACCCGTCGTGGCGATCGCCAGATGGCTCGAGCCCCCCTGCGGATGGATTCGCGGCTGCTCCTGCCAGGTCGCTCCATCGTCGCGGCTCACCGCGTAGGAGACACCGCTCCCGTCATTCCAGATAGCATGCGCAGCCCCATCGGGCCCGACCTTTACCCAGGGCCGATCATCGTAGCGATCGTTTGACAGCTGCGTCCATGTCCAGGTCGCTCCCACATCCCGGCTCGCACCCACCGCAATCCCAATCCCTTCCTCCTTCGCGCGGTCGAACGTCATCACAACGAAATAGAGCGTGCCACTCGGCGAGACCGCCAGGTCGACGTCTGAGTTGCCGATCGCACCTTCGGCTTCCGTGCCAACTTGGACGCGAGTCCACGTCGCCCCACCGTCACCACTCCGCCAGAGACAGGGCACATTCGCGCCGTAACCAGCGACAAAGATCGTGCCGTCCGGGTGCTGCACCAGCATCGGCTCCCGCGCGAGTTCATCCAGTTGATCGACCGGCTCGCTGAGCTTCAGTGCTGGCGCGGAAGTGATCGGCAATGCGGGCACGTACTCGCGCGGTCGATCGCAGCTCGTGAGCGCAAACGCACAGACCACGAGCAGAAGGCAGTGTTTATTTTGGATTCGCATCGCCGGAGCAGCTTAAGGGCGACGCGAGCTCCGCGGCCAGCATTGATCCGCTCCCGTCAGCGCGGCGTTGAAGCTTCCGCCCGGCACTGCGAAGCTGCCGGCATCGACTCTGCTCCTGTTCTCGACGCCGTCGCTTTTCGCAGATCTCTTTGCGCCTGGTATCGCAGCAACGGCCGCGATCTGCCCTGGCGCCACACGCGCGATCCCTACGCGATCCTCGTCTCCGAGCTGATGCTGCAGCAGACGCAGGTCGCAACCGTGATCCCCTACTACGGCCCGTGGCTCGCTCGCTTTCCTGATTTCGCCGCGCTCGCCGCCGCGCCGGAATCCGACGTGCTGCATGCCTGGCAGGGTCTCGGCTATTATGCTCGTGCGCGGAACCTGCACGCCGCCGCGAAGATTGTGGTCGCGCAACATGGCGGAATCTTCTCAGCGTCGCCGCTAGAGACGCGGAAGCTTCCGGGACTCGGCCGCTACTCGGCGAATGCTGTTGCGACCTTCGCGTTCGATCAGCCGGTGCCGATCGTCGAGGCAAATACCGCGCGGCTGCTCGCGCGCCTCTCGAATCTCCAGCTCCGGATCGACTCCGGAAAAGGGCAGGAGCTGCTCTGGAGCCTGGCAGCCACGCTCGTGCCGAAGCGCAACGCGCGCATCCACAATTCAGCGCTCATGGACCTCGGCGCGCTGGTTTGCACGGCGGGTCAGCCGAACTGCGCGGCGTGTCCGGTGCGTTCCTTCTGTGCGGCGGAAGATCCCGCCGCACTGCCGCTGAAGAAGCCGCGAGCGCAGCTGAAGCAGCTGACGGAGTTCCACGGCTTCGTCTCTGATGACGGCCGCGTTCTGCTCGAGCAATCACGGGATCGATGGCGTGGGATGTGGATGTTGCCGCGACTTGCCGCACCACCAGCAGCAGCTCCCCTGCTCCATCGCTCGCACTTTCCGTTCACCCATCACCGAGTAAGGCTCGAGGTGTTTGCAGGGACCCCCACACGTGCTTTGCGTTCGCAGCGGTGGTTTGCGTTGGAGGAAGTTGCCTCGATTCCGCTTCCTTCACCGCATCGCCGCGCGCTGACGGATCTTCTCGACCAGCAGGACGCCGGACGGGGTATTTGAACGTTGGACGTTGAGCGTTGGACGTTGGACGTTTGCTTCTGATGCCGAGCCTGGAAACGCTACCCGACGCCCGCGGCCACTTTGGTCCTTACGGCGGGATGTTCGTGCCCGAAACCCTCATGTCGGCACTCGAGGATCTCACCGCTGAATACGAGCGGGCCAGGCACGATCCGGCGTTCCAGCAGGAGCTTGCCGCTTTGCTGCGCGATTTCGCGGGGCGTCCGACACCGCTTTACTTCGCGGATCGCCTGACGACGCATCTCGGCGGCGCGAAGATCTACCTGAAACGCGAGGACCTGCTCCACACCGGCGCGCACAAGATCAACAACGCGCTCGGCCAGATCCTGCTCGCGCGACGGATGGGCAAGAAGCGGATCATCGCGGAAACCGGCGCGGGTCAGCATGGCGTCGCGACCGCGACGGTGGCGGCACGTTTCGGGTGCGAGTGCATTATCTACATGGGCGCGGTCGATATGGAGCGGCAATCGCTTAATGTCACGCGCATGCGTTTTCTGGGCGCGCGAGTCGTTCCGGTCACCGCCGGGCAGGCCACGTTGAAGGAAGCGATCAACGAAGCGATGCGTGACTGGGTCACGAACGTCCGCACCACGCATTACATTCTCGGCTCCGCCCTCGGCTCACATCCTTATCCCATGATGGTGCGCGATTTTCATCGCGTCATCGGCCTGGAAGCTCGGCGCCAGATTCTCGAGCGCGAAGAGCGTCTCCCGAATCTTTTGATTGCGTGTGTCGGTGGGGGGAGCAACGCGATTGGCTTCTTTCATCCCTTCCTCGAAGACGAGACGGTCCGCATGATTGGAGTGGAAGCCGGTGGAGAAGGCATCCGCAGCGGCAAACACGCAGCCCGTTTCCAAGGTGGAAAGCTTGGAGTACTGCAAGGCACGAAGACATTTATCCTAACGAACGCGGACGGTCAGATCGAGCTGACACATTCCATTTCGGCCGGACTCGACTACGCGGCGGTCGGCCCGGAGCACAGTTACCTGCGGGACTCGGGTCGGATTGAATACGATTACGCGACGGATGATGAAGCGCTCGCCGCCTTCCGAACTCTGGCCGAAGTGGAAGGCATCATTCCAGCACTCGAGACCGCTCACGCCATCGCGCACGTCATCAAAACCGCGCCCACACGTTCCGCCGACGAGATCATCATCGTGAACTGCTCTGGCCGCGGCGACAAAGATGTTTCACAAGCGGCGGCGCACTTTGGAATTTAGATGCGCTCGATGACCGGTTACGGCCGCGGCGAAGCCGACCACGGCGGCGTGAAATTCAGCGTCGAATTGAACTCCGTGAATCGGAAGCAAAGTGACATCGTCGTCAACCTGCCGCGCGAATTCGCCGAGCTTGAGCCGCGCATCCGGGAGGCGGTCAACGAAAAACTTTCACGCGGACGCACGAACGTCACGGTCGCGCATCAGGACGGAACCAACGGTTCACGCCAGCTCGCGCTCGATGCCGCGCTCGCGCGCTCCTACCACGACGCCATGCACGCGCTTCAGCAGGAGCTCGGCGCTCCCGGCGAGATCACCATCGGCACAATTCTGCAAGCACCCGGCGTAATGCGTTTCTCGGAGAAAACCGTCGCCGCGGCGGAGGCGTGGCCCGCGATCGAACGCGCTCTCAACAGCGCGCTCGCGGAGTTAGTCAAAATGCGGGAACGCGAAGGCAAGCATCTCGCGAAGGACCTGATTCACCGATTGAAAGTGCTGCGAAGCGAAATCAAAAGTGTGCGCTCGATCTTCCCGGAAGTGGTGAAGAGACATCGCGCGGCTTTATTCGAGCGACTCGAACGGGCGGGACTGGATCTCGCTCTGGATGATGAACGGCTCTTGAAGGAAGTCTCCGTTTTTGCGGACCGCTCCGACATCTCGGAAGAACTGACGCGGCTCGAAAGTCATCTCGCGCAATTCGCGCATCATCTGCGGAAAAACGAGCCGGTCGGGCGCGCGCTGGAATTCATGACCCAGGAAATCGCGCGCGAATTGAATACGCTCGGCGCAAAGGCGAACGACGCCGTCATCTCGCAACATGTCGTCGCCTGCAAAGCGGAGTTGGAAAGAATCCGCGAGCAAATCCAAAACCTTGAGTAACCGATTCACGCGCAGCGGCATCTTGTTCGTCCTCTCAGCGCCCTCGGGAGCGGGCAAGACAACGCTTTGCGACGCCCTGCGGCAAACGTCTGATTTCGTTTACTCCGTCTCCTGCACGACGCGCCCACCGCGCGCCGGCGAGATCGAGGGGGAAGATTATTACTTTCTCTCCGAGCCGGCTTTTCTCGAGCAGGTCGAGGCAGGGCAATTCCTGGAATATGCGAAGGTGCACGAGCATTACTACGGCACCTTGCGCGGTCCGCTCTGCGCCAATTTGAATCGCGGCGTTGATGTCTTAATCGACGTCGACATCCAGGGAGCTGCGGCGATCCGGAGCTTCGAGGATCAATTTATTCGGCGCGCGCTTTGCGACGTCTTTATCATGCCGCCGGATTTGGATGAGCTCCGGCGGCGCCTCATGAAGCGGGGAACAGAAACAGCGGCGGAGATCGAGCTGCGTCTCGTGAACGCGGCACACGAAACGGAGGTCTGGCGCGAGTACCGGTATACGATCATCAGCCAATCAATCGAGGAAGACCTGCAAAAGTTTCGCAACATCATGGGCGCCGAGCGTTACCTGAGCCGGCGACTCGCTCTTTCGTAATGAGGACGCACGTCCAAAATCGAGTCATCCCGAACCGCGGAGACGGCGAGGGACCTCACCAACGAAGCCAAGATTACTCAATCAGCTGGTGTAAGCGGATCACCATATGCGCCATCCTTCGGCACACTGCGCCGCCTCAGACGACAGCGCTTAGAATAGTTAGCATCTGGTTGAGAACGAACTTGTGAAAGAAGAACAAGAGAGAACGGAGGTGAAGAATCGCAAAACCGTCGTGCTCGGCGTCACCGGCTCGATCGCCGCTTATAAATCCACGGAGCTCGCCAGCCTTCTCTACAAACAAGGGCACGATGTTTTCGTCGTCATGACGCAGGATGCGACCGAGTTCATCACTCCGCTGACGTTGCAGACGCTCTCGAAAAATCCGGTCATGACCAGCTTCTACGACGAGAAGGAAAATTGGCGGCCGGGACACATTCAGCTCGCTGATCGCGCGGCGCTTCTCTTGATCGCGCCGGCAACCGCGAACGTCATCGCGGAACTCGCGCATGGTCTCGCGGGTCATCCGCTGGCCGCGATTGCGCTCGCCACGCGCGCGCCCATTTTGATCGCGCCAGCCATGAACGGAAAGATGTGGGATCATGCGGCGACGAAAGAGAACGTCGCTACACTCGGTTCGCGGGGCGTGGAATTTATCGGACCGGAAGCAGGTATGCTGGCCTGCGGTTACGAAGGATTGGGCCGCTTGTGGAAGGTGGATGACATCGCGTTTCGCGCGGAGTTCCTCCTCGCGCGTCAGGACAATCTGATCGCATGAGGATCGTCGTCACCGCGGGACCAACGCGCGAGCCGATTGACCCAGTTCGCTTCATCAGCAACCGCTCGTCCGGCAAGATGGGATACGCGATTGCCGAGGCTGCCTTGGAACGCGGAGACGTCGTGACCTTGATCAGCGGACCTGTCGCAATTACCCCGCCGAAAGAAGCAGCGCTGGTCCAGATCACGACGAGCGATGAGCTCTACGCCGCCGTGCATCAGCACGTGCGCGATGCCGACGTGCTCGTGATGTGCGCCGCCGTTTCTGATTACAAGCCAACGCAGGCCGCCACCCGAAAGCTCGAAAAACAAACGAGAGATTTCTCGCTTCCCTTAACTCCGACGCGCGACATTCTCGCATCTCTCGCGCGCGAAGATCGTTCCTGTCTCGTCGTCGGCTTCGCGGCCGAAACGCATGATCTTGAGACGCGCGCGCGAACGAAACTCGCGCGCAAAAACTGCGACATGATCGTCGCGAATGATGTGAGCGGAACGGATCTCGGAATGGAAAGTGACTACAATGCCGTCACGGTTTTCTTTGCGAACGGCGACCGAAAACAGATTACGCGCGCAAAAAAAAGAATCGTCGCGCGCGAATTAATGAAAATAATTTCGGAGATGATTGAAAAACGTTTGACAAAAAAAACGTGATGCTTAGTGACACGTGTTGTGAACTTATTCACATCTGTTCACACCCACCGCATCTGCGGATTGAAAGGGGGGATACACGATGCCAGCAAAGAAATCGTCTTCTAAGAAGTCCGGCTCCAAGTCGCCTGCGAAGAAAAAAGCAGCGAGCAAAAAGAGCGGCGGGAAAAAAAGCGGACGTTAAGCGTAACGCGTTTCCCACGAGAGAACGCGGACCTCGCGCCGCTTTCTAAAACGAAATATCAACCCGGGGAGAGGATCTCATTCTCTCCCCGGTTTTTTATTTTTCTCTTCTCTTTAATCCTGCACTTCCACATGCAGTCACTCTTCCGGCCAGGCATTCATTCCACGATGAACGTGCCGCGAAAAAGACTTCGCGGCGAGAACGGACCGCCTGTAGTTCTCTCCGCATGACGCCCTATCTCGAGGTCGCGATCGACGCTGCGCGCGTTGCGGGCGAGTCGCTGCGACAGCAATTTCAGCGGCCGCTGCGCGTCAACGCGGCCGAGGCACATGATCTCAAGCTCGAGATCGACGTGCGCACGCAGGAACTTATTACCGAGCGGTTGCTCCAAAAATTTCCGCAGCACGCGCTTTATGGCGAAGAAGGAATGGTCGGCGACCAAAGCGCGACCTTTCAGTGGGTCGTCGATCCAATCGACGGGACAGTAAATTACTACTACGGCATTCCGCACTTCTGCATTTCGATTGCCTTGCGGGAGGAGAAAGAGGTCATCCTTGG
>JACDCC010000024.1 GCA_013694595.1 Chthoniobacterales bacterium | reverse complement strand
TTCAGCCCCATCAAGGCGTAGAGCAATCCGAGATTCGCGTGACGCACTGCGCTTTGCGGAGCTTCTCTAACTGCTTCTTCGAAGATCCGTTGCGCGATCGCGAACGCCTCCTTCGCACGCGCGGTGTCGCCGCGAGCGAGAGCGGCGCAACCGGCGAAGTACGACTTCGGAGTTTGCTGCCCGTTTAAGTATGAAAACTCCTCGAGCGGAGATTCTGCGAGCGCCGCTTCCGCGCCCGCGAAGTCACGCTCAATCATGCGGACATCCCACCGCGCACTCGTCATCGCGCCATCAGGATCGACCTGCACTGGCGTAGAATCCACAAACGCCCGGAGCGGGCCTGTGCTCCCTCTCCACAAGAACTCAATGTACGCAGCCTGCATCCGTGCTGCGATCGAAGCTGGCGCGAGCACGACCCACCGCTCCGCCGCGCGCGCTGCTTCGGGCCAGTTCCGCAGCGCCGAATGCATATAGACGACGTTCCTCGTGATGTTCGGATTTTGCGGATCCTTCGCTTCGATCTGCTGAAACGTCGTGAGCGCTTCCTGCCATCGGCCTTGCCGGCGCGCGATCGCCGCCAGGATCAAACCGATATCGGTGTCGTTAGGCAGTAGCTGCGAGGCTCGCGCCAGCTGCTGGAGAGCGGCGCCGTAATCGCCCTCGAGCCAGTAGGAACAGAGGGCCGAGGCGTAATGACCTTCGCCGAGATTCGGCTGCAGGCGGAGGGACTCCTCTGCCTCGAGCTTGGCCCGTTCTTTCCAGACATCAGTCGGCTCGTGAAAATGATAGATTCTGGCCGCCGTCGCCGAAAGCCGGGCGTGCGCGAGCGCGAACGCCGGATCTAGCTTGATCGCCTCGCCATACAGGTGCACTGCCATCTTAAAATCCTGGAGCAACGTGTCCGGATGGATCTCCAGCTGACGCGCCCGGAGATAGAGCACGTACGCGTCGGGATTATCCGTCGGTTTCCGTTCGACCTGTGCCTTCTCTTCCGGGCTGAGGGTCGCGCGCAACGCGGATGCTATCTCGGTGGCCAGCTCGCCCTGTAGCGTCAGCGCATCCGAGATCGTGCGGTTGTATGACTCCGCCCACACGTGACGATCGTCACGCGCATCGATCAGCTGCACGGTGACTTTCACTCGGTTCCCGTCGCGCCGAACGCTCCCTTCCAGGATGTGCGCCACTCCGAGTGTGTCCCCGATTTCGCGCAGATTCCGTGCGCCGGCGCCGCGATAGCTCATCACCGAAGTGCGACTTATCACCTTGAGCTCACGGATTTTCGCGAGGCTGGTGAGGATGTCGTCCTGAATGCCATCCGCAAAGAACGCATTCTCCTTGTCGTCGCTCATGTTCTCGAACGGCAATACGGCGATGCTTTTCTCCAACACTCCGGCGTCCTTGCCGTGGGGGTGGCGGGAGCGATCGAAGAGCAACACTGCGAGGGCGAGCACCAGCACGGTAATGATCACAAAATCGATCTTGCGACCCAGTGCCCGACGAGCTGAAGCGTGTATCGGAACGTCCTCAGTGCGAACGATCCCTTCCGGTGTGAGCTCGAAGACCCAGGCCCACGCGACCACAAACGGAAAGCCGGCGAAAAGGAGGACAATGATGAGCCTGACCGCCCACGCCGGAGTCTCGAAAAACGGCAGGATCTGAGTGGCGACCTGAATCAACAGCCAGGCGACGGCAGCGTATCCAACCGCCGCGCGATAGACATTCCGGCGTTTCAGCTCGGCGAAAAAATTTCGCAGGTTCATCAGGCAGAAGAAGAAGAAGAGGTGTAGCGCAAACGGCGGCTCGTAGTCGAACCATCTTGCTGGTGCTACTTTGCGGGATGGCTTTCCAGCTCGAGTCGAACTACAAACCGCGCGGCGACCAGGCGCAGGCGATCGCGAAGCTCCTGAAGTCGATCGAAGCGGGCAATCGCCACCAGACGCTGCTCGGCGTGACCGGCTCCGGCAAGACGTTCACGATGGCCAACGTGATCAAGGAGCTCGACCGCCCGGCCTTGATCATCTCGCATAACAAGACGCTCGCGGCGCAGCTCTACTCGGAGTTCAAGCAATTCTTCCCGCGCAACGCAGTCGAGTATTTCGTCAGCTACTTCGATTACTACCAGCCAGAGGCTTACATCCCCCGTTCGGACACCTACATCGAGAAGGATTCGTCGATTAACGAGGAGATCGAGCGGCTCCGCTTATCCGCCACGAGCGCGCTCCTGTCGCGGCGGGACACGATCGTGGTGGCGAGTGTCTCGTGCATCTACGGCGTCACTTCGCCGGAAGATTATCTCCGCATGCTGCTGACGGTGAAGAAAGGGC
Source organism: Chthoniobacterales bacterium (assembly GCA_013694595.1). Lineage (GTDB taxonomy): Bacteria > Verrucomicrobiota > Verrucomicrobiia > Chthoniobacterales > UBA10450 > JACCTI01. The sequence goes on along the minus strand of JACDCC010000024.1, from coordinate 9,359 downwards.
AGCAGATCTCGCGGGAAGCGGTGCTCGGCCGATTGATCGACATGCTTTATGGCCGCAACGACATGGACTTCAGCCGCGGCAAGTTCCGGGTGCGCGGCGATGTGGTGGAAGTTTATCCCGCCACGGCGGACGAGGAGGCGATCCGGCTCGAGTTTTTCGGTGACGAGATCGACGCCATCACGCGCTTCGATCCGCTGACCGGTCACGCGCACGAGCAGCTCAGCGTGGTCACTTTTTATCCCGCAAAACAATTCGTGACGCCGGCTGATAAGTTGAATCGCGCGCTCAGCTCCATCCGGAACGAGCTCGAGCATCGGATCGTCGAGCTGGAGTCACAAAGCAGGCTGCTCGAGGCGCAGCGGCTGAAGATGCGGACGGAATACGATCTCGAGATGCTGCAGGAGATGGGCTTCTGCAACGGGATCGAGAACTACTCGCGTCACCTCAGCGGACGAATGCCGGGCTCGAAGCCGTTCACGTTGCTCGACTTCTTTCCGAAGGATTACCTGCTCGTCATCGATGAGTCGCACGCGACGATTCCGCAGATCGGCGGGATGTACGAAGGCGATCGCTCACGCAAAACGGTGCTCGTGGAATATGGCTTCCGGCTTCCGAGCGCGCTGGATAACCGGCCGTTGAACTTCAAGGAGTTCATGGGCTCGGCCAACCAGCTCGCCTACGTGAGCGCAACGCCGGCCGAGTTCGAAATTCAGAACAGCGTGGTTGGAAACACCGGCTACGTGCCGCATAAGCGGAGCCGCATTGGTCAGGATGAGCAGGTGCCGTTTTTGCTGCCCGGAGAGGGAAAACGTCCCACGTCCAACGTCAAACGCTCAACGTTCAACGGGGGCAAGACGGGCGAAATCGTAAGCCGCACCGACCAGCCGCCGGAAGAGTTCGACGTTCGCACGCCGGGATCGCCGCTGGTGGTGGAGCAGATCATCCGGCCGACCGGATTGCTCGATCCAAGAATCACGCTCAAGGCGCTCAAGAACCAGATCGATGACACGATCGAGCTCTGCCGCGAGCGGATCGAAAAGCAGGAACGTGTGCTGGTCACAACGCTGACGAAGCGGACCGCGGAAGATCTTTCCGATTACCTGCGCGATGTGGGATTGAAGGTGCGTTACCTCCACAGCGACATCGACACGATCGAGCGTGTGGAGATTTTGCGCTCACTCCGCGCGGGCGACTTCGACATTCTCGTCGGGATCAATCTCCTGCGCGAAGGTCTCGATCTGCCGGAGGTCTCGTTAGTCTGCATTCTTGATGCCGACAAAGAAGGATTCCTGCGCAGCCAGACTTCACTCATCCAGACGGCGGGTCGCGCCGCGCGCCACATCAACGGCGAGGTGGTGCTCTTTGCCGATACCGTCACGTCGAGCATGGAGGCGTTGATCTCGATCTCCGATTATCGCCGAACGAAGCAGATGGAGTACAACGAGAAGCACGGCATCACGCCAAAGACGGTCACGCGCGCGATCCAGGAGAGTCTCCACACAATTCTCAAAGGCCGCGAGATCGCTGCCTCCGTGGTGAACGAAGCGGGCGGTGATTTCAATCTCACGGAGCTCCTGCGCGAACTGGAAGATGAAATGCAAACCGCCTCTCAAAACCTCGAATTCGAACGCGCCGCGCTGCTCCGCGACCAGATCATGGAAGTGAAGAGCGGCACCGGGCTCACCAAGATCGAACCGAAACGCAAGCCAGTGAAATACTCGCGCAGTGGCAACGGCGGCACACCGCGGCGCCGCGGCTCACGCGTCTAGCGGCGAGCGGTGGTGGCGTTGCGGTTCGGCCTCAGACCGAAGGAAGCGAGCGGGTAAAACCGGTCGCGCGTAGCGCCACTGCGACCCTCTCTGCATCGCGCAGTTATCGGCCGGGTTAGTCGTTCTCTGTGTTCCGATAACGCGAAAGGCGGCCGGCGAACCTGCTCTACACACGAGCTGTCGACGCCTTCCGCGGAGCCGCGGCGGATGAACTCGACCATGATATTGTCCATGCACGGAGACAATCCGCCGTACGCGTGGCTGCCATAACGCACAACGACGTGCCGGCTGTTCTTGAGATGCCGCGCACCTCCTCCGCGCCGCCCGGCGGGGTTGCCGGATCGAGGAAGCCGGAGATCAACAACGTCGGAATGTCCGACTTTACCGGCTTATGATATTCAGCTGACACTTTCCCGCGGGGTATGATCTCGGCCGCACGTTCCAGCTGTCTGAAATAGTAGTCCTGCAGGAACGTTCTATCTGACGCTCGCACCACCTCCTCGGGCCGCGTGATTGGCACATCCTCCGCGCTGGTGATTGCGAGGAACATGCCAGTACTGACGCCCTTGCTGAATCCGCAGCGCCCGACCCGAACGCGAGACGTCCCCCCGTCCGGCAGAGGCTGGGAATTCCGCGCGAGTAGTTCAGTTTCGCCGAGCCCCCGCGCGCAAACGCGCGATTCTTAGTTCTTCCTTCCCCATCTCCGATTCGCTTCCATGGAGCCATGATCTCCCGCCTCGGCCTCCTCATCAGCCGCGCCTTCCGGAGCGTCATGCCCGATCCTTTCGTCCTGGCGGTGGTGCTCACCTTTGCCACGATCGCGCTGGCCCTGCTGCTCACGCCCACGCCGTTCCCGAAAGTGATCGACGCATGGTCATCCGATCTCGGCATCTGGAGCTTGCTGAAGTTCGCGATGCAGATGTCGCTCATCCTGGTGACCGGCTACGCGCTCGCCACCAGTCCACCCGTCGCACGACTCACGCGCCGTCTCGCGCAACTCCCCACCACCGGCGCCAACGCAGCCGCCCTCGTCGCGGTGCTCGCCACCACCACCGGCGTCTTGAATTGGGGCCTCGGCCTCATTGTCGGCGCCGTCGCTGCACGCGAAGTCGGCGCCGCCATGCACAGGAAAGGCATCTCCGTTCATTACCCACTGCTCGCGGCAGCCGGCTATCTCGGGTTGATGGTCTGGCACGGCGGCTTCTCCGGTACGGCGCCACTGAAAGTCACGCGCGCCGCCGACATCGCAGAGATTTTCGGGGCGACGCCACCAATCAGCGCGATCCCGCTTGATCGCACCCTCTTCAGCCCGATGAACCTGTTCATCACTGGTGGGCTCCTCATTCTGCTGCCGTTGATCATGGCCGCGCTCGCGCCACGTGACGCGGTCGCCATTCAGCGCGCGGAAAGCTTCGGCATCAGCGACAACGATGGCGTCGTAGCATCCGCTGAGCCCACTGGGGGAGGCGATGATCGCAAACCGTTACTCCCGCGTCTTCTGGAGGATACGCCATGGATCTCGTGGGCTCTGGTTTTGCTCATCGCGATCTGGGCGTGGCGCTACTACTTCCCCGGCGACCGCCCCTCCGGCATCCGGGAGCTCACCCCGGACACCGTCAATCTCACCATGCTTGGCTTCGGCCTGCTTCTACACCGCACCCCGATGAGCTACGTCCGCGCCGTCGAGCGTGCGGCGAAAGGCGCCGCGGGTATCATCCTCCAGTTCCCGCTCTACGCCGGTATCATGGGCATCATGGGCGCGACCGGCCTCACCGCCCTCTTCGCCACCTCCCTCGCCGCGATCGGCACCGGTGGCACACTCCCGCTCACCACCTTCTTCTCGGCGGCCGTGGTGAACATCTTCGTCCCCTCCGGCGGCGGCCAATGGGCCATTCAGGGCCCGATCGCCATGCACTCCGCCATCGCCGCCGGGATCGACCCGGCAAAAATGGTCATGGCCGTAGCCTACGGCGACCAGCTCACGAACATGCTGCAACCCTTCTGGGCGCTCCCGCTCCTCGCCATCACCAAAGTTCAGGCGCGCGACATCGTCGGCTACACCGCGGTAGCAATGCTCGCCGGCGCGGCGTGGATTGCCCTCGGCCTCCTGCTCTTCTGACCGCCTCCGCCGTAGCGTTCCCCATCCGCCATCTGCCTTCTGCCTTCCTTTAGAAGTGCGCTGCCGATGCAATCCTGCTCATCTGACCCGATGCAAACACCTGAAGTTGTTCCACTCCGCGAGGCCGACTTGCCCCTCGCTGCCGCCGCCCTCACCCGCGCGTTCTACAACGATCCTCTCCAGATGTACACGCTGCCGGATCCGGTCGAACGCGAGGAGCGATCCCCCGCCCTCTTCAGCGCAGCCCTGCGCTACGGCCTTCTCTTCGGCGAAGTGCTCACCACGCCGCGCTTGGAAGGTGTCGCGATCTGGAATGGCCCCGACGCGTGGGACATCACCGAGGAACGCGCCGCCGCCGCCGGCTTCGACCGCTTACCCGCGGAACTCGGCCCCGGGGCTACCGCTCGCTTCTTCTCCGCGATCGGCGCGGCCGCACCCAACCACCGCCGCGACGTGCGGCCTGACCACTGGTGGGTGATGGTGTTGGGCGTGGTGCCTGAGGCACAGGGCAAAGGCATCGCCCGGGCTCTCCTCGAGCCGATCATGCACCGCGCCGACGCCGCCAGCCAGCAGTGCTATCTCGAAACGTTGAACGCGGCGAACATCACGTTCTACGAACGGATGGGCTTCCAGCGCGTAGCCGAGGTCGACGTTCCGGGAAGCGGCCTTCGCTTTTGGACGTTTCGGCGAGGCAACTAGACGGAGAAGCGAACAGCTAACGCGCCGCGCCGCGCTTCGAGCGATCGACGATCGAGACGAAAATCGTCGTCACCTAAACCGCTGCGAGCGGTTATCGCCCGCAGCATCCCTCGCGCTACTCCGGCACTTCTTCGCCTGATCCGGACGCGAGCGCATAAACCTCCACCAGCGCGACGCCCGTGCTGTCATTTACCCCACGCACGATCGCCGTATAGGCGGCAGGCGTGAGCGTCCGGACGATCGCCGATTCGGCTTTATCGGATGGCGGAATTGTTGTTGCGATAATTTCCGCCGCCTGGTCACTGCGCCAGTTGTCGTTGTACCCCACGGAATCGCCGTTGGCGTTGAACAACTCCAGCGTTGGATCTGCCAGCGCGCCAGGCACCGGCAGCGATGGACCAATTGCCCGCACGATCACTCTCCGCCCGGTTGACCCAGCCACGATCAAGCCCCCGATCATCACATCGTCGCCCGTCTGCACGAGCCCGCGCGTGGAGATATTCGCCAGCTGCGACTCCGCGCCGGTCTGGAGGTCGTACACTTCCACCAGTCCGGCACCGGTTCCGCCATCTGCGCCGCCTACCACCGCCGTGTAGCTGCCGGGCGCGAAAGCGCGGAGAATCGCCGCTTCGCGCACGTCCCCTGGCGCGACTGTGCTATCCGCGACCTCCTGCGCGTTCAGCGCCTGCTGCCAATCGTCGTTCGAAGCCACGAGGCCGTTCGCGTTATAGATCTCTAAGCGCGGATTCGTCAGCGCACGGTCGACCGGAAGGGACGGCCCGAGCGCGCGAAGGATTAGCCGCTTCTGCTCGAGCCCATCGAGAATAAATCCGCCGATCAACACGTTGTCGCCGGTCTCGACACGCATGCGTGTAGAGATGTTGACCAGCTTCGTCGGAACAGCGGTCGCTGTAGGTGTTGGACTGGCCGTCGGGCTCGGCGTGGCTGTCGGAGTAGGTGTCGCACTCGGCGTAGCACTTGGCGTTGGAGTAGCTGTGGGCGTCGGACTCGGACTCGGACTCGGCGTTGGCGTTGTTGGCGTCGGCGGGGACTGCGGCTCGCCGTAGATAAAGTCATCCATCACCACCAGGTCTTCGGCGTTGTTGCCGGCCGCCAATATTTGGTTGCCACAGATAATCCTCACCCGCGCCACCCGCTCGCCGGCATTGAACGACACACCCAAAAACGAAAACGTCTCGTTCCCCGGCAGGTTCGGGACGGAGAAAGTGCCGAGCGGGTTGCCTGCCGCATCGAAGAAGACAAGAACGGTTGTGTTCGCGAAATCCACATCCGCGAAGACCGCTCCGAAGCCGCTCACCGTTGCAGGCTGGCTGGACCCCGGGACAAAGAACGTCACGTCCACGACGTTGCTCCCCCAGCGGCGTGAACAGGCGTTGCGCGCTGAACGGCGCAAACAGGTTCGGGTAAGCAGGGTTGATATGACCGAATTCAATTGGCGTCCCCGTCGGATTCGAACTGTCGGCGCTCACCTGGAACCCCGTTCCCGGCGTGGCGAAGACCACTCCGCGGGGCGAGTTCGTGTTGAAGAAATTCGCCGGCAGATTGTTCGGTGCAGCGAAATTATCCGGCACGCCGTCCCAGTTGATCTCCCGCCGGCCGTTCGGGAACGAGCCGGCCGTGTTCGCATTCAGCGGGCCGAGATCGGCGCGAAACTGATCGACCACTGGCTGGATTGCAGCAGCAGCGGTTCCCGCGCCGCTGCGCACGACTGGAGCACCTGACATCTGCGAGCCTAACGCACCGAGTGCGACGGTCACGAGGCACCGAAGCGTAAGGGACGTGGTTCGTGTCGTTCTCACTCGCGCTGCCGTTCGCCAGCGATCATGCGCGATTCACCCCGCCGTGCGAAGCGCCGATTCCGCAGCTCGGTAGAGTGTTTCACCGGAGTTCAGCTTTGCCGCCAACGACGGAGACCTAGCAGCATCGATCGCGCCTCCGACGCACCAGCACGCAAATCGAACAACGCCGCCACCTACGTCGCTGACGACGCCGGCAGCCGCGCTTCCCACTTCGCGTGCTCTCGCAAAGCCCGCGCCCTGCGCCTCAGCCGGATGGACATCGCCAGCGCCGAAGAAGCCGCCGACGCCGCAGCACGCATGAGCGCCATCGTCCACGAGGAAGATCGTAAGCAGCGATTACCTTTCGGCGATCGGGCGGAGCTGCAGCATCACTCCTGCAGCTCCGGCGTCGCCTCGCTGTGCCGAGGCGTGCGGTTACGAACTGGCCCGAACCAGCGACGCGCGGAACGCAATGGCAGCGGCGTAGGCGTCTGCTTCGTTCACTGTCTTCCATGAAAAAGTTCGCGCTCGCCACCGGCCGCGTTCGCGAAACGACACTTGATAGAACGACCGCCGGGGATGGCGAAACACCCCCACCACTTCGGCGTCGAGCCCCACCGCCGCCAGCACCTTCCGCGGGACCGGGTTCAATCGCTTCTTCGGCAGCTCTCGGAGCGCCTTATCGCGAAACCGAAGCGCCGCCTCCAGGCTCGCGTCGGAGTGACCAGCGAAGTGCCGGCTGAATTCTATCTTTGCGCGGGTCACGCACACCTGATAGCCGCTCGGCAGCACCCGGATATTCGTGAACTCCGTCACTGGCTTGGAATGTCGCGGATTGGCGGTGGCGGCGGATGATCTCATGCGGTTGGTGCAGTTGTAGCGCGACTACCGCATCCCAGCCAGCCTGACGAGAACAACAGGCTGAGATTTGCATCCAGCCGCGCAACCCCTGCAGCCGCTTCGCATCAAACCACGCCATTCTCGACCTTTCGTTCGCGTCGGCCGCCGCCAGCAAGTAGCCTAGGCGTATGGGCGACAAATCACCGAAGGCGAACCAGAAGCAATCCAAACAGAAACAGGGAAAAGCGAACAATGCGGCGGCGCAAAAGAAGAATACCGCTGCTGCCGCCAAGCTCGCGCAGAAGCCAAAAAAGTAAGCGTAAGGGCGCTGGGAGAGCGTCAAAATCGTGCGCGTTCCGCACAGGAGTTCCAGCTCCAGCAGACAGGACTGCCGCTACAAACGACCTTGAAGGCGCCTACGTAGGCACCTTCCCCGCCGGCTCCTACACCGCCATCGTATCCGGCGAAGGCCGCAGCACAGGAGTTGGCCCTAGCGTCCGCTGTCTCAGCGGAGCCGCTCGCGCGTTCAGCACTTCGCCGAGCGCTCGAGATGCGAAGCGATCAGCTTGATCTCATTGCGCGTTAGCTCGGGCTGAAGCTGCTCGAAATAGCGGCCGACCTGCTCAGGCGTAAGCACACGCGCATCCGTCTGCTGCCAGCTGTTTTTGATGCGCCAGTCTCCGACGAACACCACGAGTGGCTTCACCCATCGATCCACCTTGCAGTCGTCCTTCAGCATCGAACCGACATCACGCGCGTTTCTGCGGGCCTGTAACAGAGAATCGCTTTCTTCTTTGCGCCCGCCGACGAACAGGCCTTCCCCATTTCGGAATTCGATCTCGCCGTAGCCGCTGCGGAACTTCGTCTCGATCGCGAACACACCAGCCGGTCCTACAACAACGTGATCGATGTTGTAGCCGTCGCGGCGTAAATCGTGAAATACACGGTACCCAGCTGCGCGTAACTCCTCGAGCGCTTCAGCTACTTTAACTTCCCCTTTCTCTCCTCGAACAAGATTCCGTGCCTTCGGCATCAGCCGCAGGAATGCAATTACTGCCATACCAGTCGCAACCACCGCCACGCCTGTCCAGAAGCGAGGCATTGGTGCTGTGCGGTTCCATTCTTCGAGCCACTGCACAATGCATACTGCCCAGAGGATCAGCGGCGAGAAGACGATGAACGGCAGGTTATCGTTCACCTGCCGATCCCATTCTTCGCGCAGCGACTGTCCAGCAGTTCGCCGGACAACTGGTAGAGGCGCTTTTTTCTTCCTCTTCGGAAACATACGCGGCTCCTCTGCTGCGACTTTCGTGCCACCGAAGAGTTTCCGGTGGAGTTTTTCTGATCAGCTGGATAAAACAGCGCCTCGCGAATGCCCACCCCGGAAGAACTAGCGCGCCAGAACATAGACGCGCTCTTGAAGCAGTGCGGCTGGCTGATCCCAAGGATTACAAGAAACTCGACCTTTCCGCTGGTCGAGGCATCGCCATTCGCGAAGTCCGGCTCAGCAAAAGGCCGCTGCGATTACCTCCTTCTGATTGATCGCAAACCGGTCGGCATCATTGAAGCCAAGAAGGAAGGCATCACACTTTCGAGCGTGGCCGACCAATCAGGCCAGTACGCCGAGAACCTCCCCGAGTTCCTCCGCGGTAACTTGAGCGGCCGCCTCCCCTTCCTCTACGAATCCACCGGCATCGAGACCTACTTCCGCGACGAGCGCGACCCGCATCCGCGCTCCCGCCGATTCTTCGCCTTCCACCCGCCGGAAACCCTCCGGGCACTTCAGTCGGGGCGAATACCGAGAAGCGTTTCGCGGACGCAGCAGAGCCGAATGGAGCGACAGGGATGAGCGACATAGACGGCAGAGCCGCGAGGGTAGCGGTAAGCGAGTGGGCAACGAGCGAATCAATGCAACGAACTCACTGCGATCTTCGTCACCATCATCAAGAAGTCGAAGCTACCGCTTTCCTAATTCCTCCTTCTGCCTTGCACTCCCTCTGCCGTATCTACACACTGTAGATATGACCGCTAAAATCTTCCAGCACGGTGGCAGCCAGGCCGTCCGTCTCCCCAAGGAATATCGCTTCGAAGGCACCGAGGTCCTGATCGAGAAACGCGACGACGCCGTGATTC
>JACDCC010000189.1 GCA_013694595.1 Chthoniobacterales bacterium | reverse complement strand
CAAGGTGTGGGGGAAAGCAAAAACGCCGCTGCGCGTAAACGCAGGCGGCGCTTTCCAGGAGCAGAAAACTGCTCCGAGTGCGCTACACGACGGGGGCCGGGATGAGCCAGCACATCAAGATAGTGATACCACTGTCGTACCGAGCATGAAGGTGATTCTGTTCATTTTTTTATTTATTGCGGTGTCCGGATTTGCCGGACGGGTTTTCTTGTATTTATAGTATTTCCCGCCGCATCCTCGATCGTCGGCCGCATAAAAACAGCGATCGGCGCCCGGCTTAGGGGTGTGTGGCGTTGCACTGATGCTGTCGTCGCGCAAGTAGCGCTCCCCGACGCGACAGGATTGAACTGCGCGCAGCAGGAGCGACTGGGGAGGGATGCAGCAGCTGTTAGGCTGGCAAACACCCGCTGGATTGCGTAGAACTCGGGTCCGTCCGCCTGATGACTTCCTTCTTTCGCGAGCTGAAACGCCGCAACGTCTATCGCGTAGCGATCGCGTATGCGGTGGTGGCGTGGCTGCTCATCCAGATCGCGACGCAGACGTTTCCATTTTTCGACATTCCAAACTGGGCCGTTCGCCTCGTCGTGCTGCTGCTGACACTTGGCTTTCCCGTTGCGCTGATTCTCGCATGGGCGTTCGAGCTGACGCCTGAAGGCGTGAAACGCACGGATGAGGTACCGCACGAGCGATCGATCGCGCGGTCGACAGGCCGCAAGCTCGACTTCGTCATTATCGGTGTCCTCGCCCTGGCGGTCGCGCTGCTCGTCCTTGATCGCTTCCGCTCGCCGCGGCGCGCCCCGGATGTCGCGAGCGACAAGAGCATCGCTGTCCTGCCTTTTGAAAATCTCAGCCGCGATCCTGATAACGCTTACTTCGCCGATGGCGTGCAGGACGAAATTCTTACTAATCTCGCAAAGGTCGCTGATCTGAAGGTGATCAGCCGCAGCTCGGTGATGCACTATAAGAGCGGTGTTGAACGCAGCCCACGCCAGATTGGGCAGCAACTCGGGATCGCACATCTTCTGGAAGGCAGCGTGCAACGCGCAGGCAACCGCATTCGTGTGAACGCGCAGCTTATTGACACTCGCACCGACGGGCACCTCTGGGCGCAAACTTATGATCGCGATCTGGCGGACGTTTTCGCCATCCAAAGCGAAATCGCGAAAGCAATTGCCGACCAATTGCAAGCCAAACTTTCGCCGAGTGAAAAGAAAGCGATCGATCTTCGTCCCACGAGCGACATCGTCGCGTTCGATCTCTATGCGCGCGCAAAGGATCTTATCCTGAGTAGCACTGCGGGCAAAGTGGGTTTACTCCAGGCGATCGAGCTGCTGAATCAGGCTATCGTCCGTGATCCATCGTTTTTTGATGCCTATTGCCAACTGGCCGCCGCCCATGGTTCGCTTTACTTGTTTGGCTATGACCATACATCGGCGCGCCTGGCATTAAGCGAAGCGGCCGTCGAAGCGGCGTCTCGTCTGCGCCCGGGTGCAGGCGAAACGCACCTCGCCCGTGCGCGAAACCTTTATCAGGGACATCGTGATTATGATGGCGCCCTGGTCGAACTGGAACTTGCGCGCCAGACGTTGCCGAATGATTCGCGCCTATACCAGCTGAAGGGTTTCATTCAGCGTCGCCAGCCGGGGCGCTATAAAGAGGCGACGCGAAGCCTCGAGCTCGCCATTGATCTCGATCCGCGCAACGTTCTCACACTGCGGCAAGTCGCAGCCTTTAATTACCGCCGTTTGGGGCGTCATGCTGACGCCGAATCAGCCTGGGATCGTATATTGGCCATCGTGCCCGATGACCTTAATGCAAAGCTAGGACGCGCGGCGGTCGACTTCGATTGGAAGGCCGACACGCGACCCTTGCATCAAACAGTCGATTCAATTCGTGCCACCAATCCGGCGGCGTTACAGAGCATCGCCGGTAACTGGCTTATTTGCGCATTGGCCGAACGGGATGCCGCTGCTGCTAAAAAGGCATTGGTCGCAGCCGGCGAAGATTCACTCAGCTTAAGCCACGAAAATGTGTTTTTTAATCGGCCATTCGTAGAAGGCGTCATCGCTCGCATGATCCAGGACGATGCCGCAGCACGGTCTGCTTTCACTGCCGCGCGTGCCGAGCAGGAAAAAGTGGTGCAATCTCAGCCAAACCATGGACCAACGCTGTGCGTTTTGGCTCTAATTGACGCTGGTCTCGGCCGCAAAGAGGAAGCGTTGCGCGAAGGCGGGCGTGCGGTCGAGCTTCTGCCGGTGGAAAAGGATGGGGCTGAGGGCATGGATATGATCAAGTATTTGGCGATGATCGCGGCGTGGGTCGGGGATAAAGATCTCGCCTGCGAACAGCTCGCCATTGCTATCTCCGGCCCGAGCGGTCTGACCTACGGCGAATTAAAATTGCTGCCACTTTGGGACCCGCTCCGCGGCGATCCGCGCTTCGAGAAAATCGTCGCCGATCGGGCGCCGAAGTAACTCTCCATGTCCGAGGTTAAAAAAGAAATCGATCTCGAGATCGCGCATGTCCTCTTCGTCGACATCGTGGGCTACTCGAAGCTGCTGATTAACGATCAGCGGCGTTTGCTTGAA
>JACDCC010000168.1 GCA_013694595.1 Chthoniobacterales bacterium | reverse complement strand
CCGGCGTTTTCTTCGCCGGCTTTGACGAGGATGTTCGGCCCGCTCGTGGGAAATTTCTTCAGCTCTTTGCGCGAGTTTTTGTAGGAGCAATGCTCGCTCCACATGACCGAGAAAATCCCCAGCTCGGTGAAGTTCGGCGCACGCCCGAGAATCATCTCGATCCGCTCGTATTCGTCGGGTGTCAGGCCGTGTTTCGCGACCATCTCAGGAGTGATTTTCGGTTCAGCCGCAGGCATTAGAAGCGCACGTTAATGGCACGACTGCGGAGCGCAATTGCCAAACAAATTTCCAGGCTGAAGGAGCGCCCGTTCCTGTTACTGTCGGGCGTGTATCTCTCGACCATCGCCAACGTCGCCACCGCCCTCACCGTTTTGACCGGCGTCGCCTTTGGCCTGATCGAAATGCGCCGGGCTCGGCGCGACCGCGAAGAACGTGCCGCCTTTGCCGCCGTCCAGGCCCTGATGACGCCAGAATGGATGAGCTCCTCCATGATTGTCGCCTCCATCCCGGATGGCACGACCGCCGACGACTTGGCCAACGACCAGCGCACGCTCGAGGCCGCGCTCAAAATCGCCACCATCATGGAAGGCATCGGTTACTCGGTCTTCGCGCGGATCGTGCCGCTTTCCGTAACTGACGATTTGGTCGGCGGCATGGCCCGCGTCGCCTGGCGCAAGTTCCGGCCGTTCGTCGAAGAAGAACGCGAGCGCACCGGGACGCAGAAAAGTTGGGAATGGTTCCAATGGCTGGCGGAACAACTCGATCGCCACGGCCGAAGTAAGACCAGCTTGAAGGTCGGTGCGCCGGTGGCCCATCGCGACTGGAAACCGTAGCCGGCGGTTGCGCTGGGCCGGCAAATAGCAGAGCATTCTCCCGTGGCAATCGATCTCAAGGAACTGGTCGCGGCGCGTCTCGGGGAGAACTACGACCTGCACGAACGGCATCTCAATCGCACTCTCGTGGCGGCCCAGCGGGTCATTGGCTTCGACAAGGTCTATGCCCGGGCGGAGGGCGCGTATCTCTACGACATGGATAACGCCGCCTATCTCGACTTCCTCAGCGGCTACAGCGTTTTCAATATCGGGCGGAACCATCCCGCGATTCAAAAGGCGATCCGCGAAGTGCTCGAGCTCGACCTGCCGAACATGGTGCAGATGGATTGCTCGCTCCTCAGCGGCCTCCTTGCCGAAGCCCTGACCAAGCGCACCCCGAAGCATCTCGACGCGGTTTTCTTTTGTAACTCCGGGACGGAGGCGAACGAAGGCGCGCTCAAGTTTGCCCGTGCCGCGACCGGCCGGAAAAGAATGCTCTCCCTCGCCGGGAGCTGGCATGGGTTGAGTTTCGGCGCGCTCTCGCTCATGGGCTGCGAAAGTTTCACCGAAGGTTTCGGTCCGCTCATGGACGGGTGGGATACGCGCATCGCGCTAAACGACCTGCCTGCGCTGGAGAAGGAACTAGAAAAGGGCGACGTCGCCGCATTTGTGATCGAATCGGTCCAGGGCAAAGGCTGCAATTCTCCCGGGCCCGACTTCTACCCGCGCGCGCAGGAGCTTTGCCGGAAATACGGCTCCCTTCTCATCAGCGACGAAGTGCAGACCGGCCTGGGACGAACCGGAAAAATGTTCGGCTTTCAGCATTGGAATCTCGAGCCCGACATCATCACACTGGCGAAGAGCCTGAGCGGCGGCTACGTCCCTTGCGGCGCAATCGTGGCCCGGCGCGAGATTTACCAGAAGACCTTCAGCCGGATGGATCGCTGCGTCGTGCACTCGACGACTTTCGGTCGCAACAACCTCGCCATGGCCTGCGGTCTGGCTGCCCTCGACGTGCTCGACGAAGAAAAGCTGATCGAGAATTCCGCCAAAATGGGCACGCTGCTAGTTCAGAAACTCGACGCCCTGCGCGCGAAACATTCCTTCATCAAGGAAGTGCGCGGGAAAGGACTCATGATCGCAATTGAGTTCCACGAGCCTAACGAATTTAAGCTCAAGATGGCCTGGAAACTTCTGCACAAGGTCGACAAGGTCCTCTTCGCGCAGATGGTCGTGACCCAAATGCTGGCGCAGCATCGCATCCTCACTCAGGTCGCCGGCCACGCCATGGATGTGGTCAAGATTTTACCCCCGCTCATCATCGGCGAGAAGGAAGTCGACATGTTCGTCAACGCCCTCGACTCGACCCTGAGCGAGTGCCGAAAATTCCCGGGCCCGATGTGGGAGATCGGCAATAACTTCGTCCGGCACGCTCTGCGCTCGAAGCGCATCTCCGACCCGGTGACCGCAGTTGTAGCCGGGGGCGCTGACCCCGGCCGCACGTGATGAAATTACCGAGCTTCATCACCTTGAGCGCGGTCCTGCTTGCTTCGGAAGCAACGCTGGCCCCTGGCCAAACGTCCCAAGCTGCCCGGCACCCGCGGCGCGACCGGGAAGCGGTAGGGATAAGGTCAGTTATTGCATTTCAGCCCAAGAATCTTCTCCTGATCCCCGATCCACTTGTGCTATGTGATCTCCTGCCCTATGACCCGAATGTCGCTATTGCGGCGAAGAACACCGCAGCTATGAGTAGTAGTATCCAGCTTTTGTTTCGTCGGTTGACTCGATATTGCTTAACGGCCAGAATGCAAAACACCAACGCGCCTGCGTAAAAGAGAAAAGGCTGGAGACGCATGTTATTATGAAAAGCTAACCCAGTCAAGGAATCTGGCGAGGGCAACAAGGTATAAGAATAATCCGATAAAGGTCAGAATCCAACGCCTGTACCTCCTAGAGGTATCGCCAGGTTTGACTGTTCGAAAAGCCATTATCAAGAGGAAAGATCCCATCAATAGGTCGAGACTTACTTCAATAACTCGTGCCGCCACTAACCCTCCACTGTTTCCCAGTCGATGGTTTCGGCTAAAACAGCGAGATCATGAAGCCGACCCCTTCTTCCGCCATCCTGACCCTCCTTGCCGTTCCCCTCGACCATCGCAACAACCTATCTCGATCCCGCTTTGATTCGCATAAGCCCGCGCAGTAAAAATAAAAGCGAGAAAATAAAATCCGGTAGTGCCCAGAGCTTGAGTTGGTAGACATGATAGATTCCCAACCCAAGGCAGGCAATTCCAACTGAGATTTGAACGATCGCACCTAGACGAGAATGATCGTTTCGCGCGCGCGCTGGTTGAGATAATTTGCTTTCTGCCTTGTAATAAGTTGGATCATGATTTCTCTCGGCCATCGGCAGATTTGTCCTTGGTTGATGTTGCCTTCGAACGAATGGATACAAGAAACAGGACAAGCGAGAAGAAGATGCAGAGCCCTCCGAGCGCGATCGCCTGCTTCCCGCTGGCGATTGGAACCCCATACCAACTCGCGTTTTTACTCGCGGTGGCACACACGCCATAGACGAATAAACCAAGCGCTAGGAGTATTCCACCTCTTTGCATATACATACTTGGTAAGAAGGCCGACGTGATTAAGGACCCCCGCCGCTCCCGGTCGCATATCCAATAGCATTGCCGATAAGACTGCCAACACCTTGCAGGGGAGTGATCGGTGTTCCCGGAGATATTCCGGACACTATTTGCTGCACTCCGCCTGGATACCTGATTGCAAACTGGTAGGTGGCCTGGGGAACATAATAGCCCGCGGCCCCTGCATACAACACCGCGTCGAAGGAAACAGACCCCACCAAGGAGAGCCCCGCGACAGCACTCGGAATCGCCGGCACAAGCGCAACGCCGCCCAAGTACGAAATAGTCGTAATATTCACAACGGTGGCGAATTGCCGGAGATTTGCACCCTCACCTTCACTAGGACCAAACGACGACAGCTTTTGCCGATTAAGCACCAATCTCCCGCCACCTGAACTTCCGCCTCCTCGCGGGCCAGCCCCGCCGAAAAGACTGCCTGTTCCGCCGGGGTTGGGAAAGGGTTCGCCGGACCCGGGACGTAGGGCGGGATCGCTTGGCGTAGTGTTTATTCCGGTATTGATACCGCCGCCGGTTTCGGTTGGGATGCCATCCCCGGAAGCCGGAACCGGATAATACGGCAGGCTCCCGTCCGCAGGCAAGCCGGATGACGTTCCCTGAGTTTCATGATGCTTCTTCGGAGCATCGCTTTTCTCCGCGGCCTCGTCATCTTTAAGTCCGTAAGGATCACGCCAATTCACCGGATTATTGCCACAGTAGCGATAAAGATTCGCGGGGTCGCCGGCGAAGCCGATCGGGTCGGGCTGGATGAAGCGTCCCAGCTCCGGTTTGTAGAAGCGGTTGCGCAGGTTGTAGAGCCCGGCCTGGGCGTGCCATTGCTGCCCGGTGAAGAGCCGGGTGATGCCGTAGGCGGTGCCGCCCGTCAGGACCGTCCCGCTCGCGTTATAGTAGGTCGGCGTCCCGTTCAGGTCGTAGCTGTAGGCTTCGAGCAGCCCGCCCACCGCCGTCGCCACGTGGCTCGTGCTCCCGAGCGAGTCCGGATAGTAGTTGCGCGAGTTAGTCAGGCTCTTGGCCAAATCTCCGCCCGCCCCGTAGATCAGCCGCTCGCTCGGAGTGGTCGAGGCCGGGACATACTCGGCGTAGGTGTTCCAGCCATCCATCACAGTGATCATGGCGCTGCTCCCCGTGGCCGAGCGCGCGATCTGCCGGTTCAACCCGTCATACCAGAAAGCGGCCGTCGTCGCGCCGTTGGTCGCATTGGTCAACCGGTTCATCGCGTCGTAGGTGTAGGTCCAGCCGTCGTGCGTGAGCAGGTTGCCGTTATTATCGTAGGTGGGCGCGGCCACCCCGGTGATGGTGACGTACTCGTTGAGGTTGTTCACCGTATAGCTCGTGGTCGTGCCATCGAGCACGCTCGTCCGATTTCCGCTCGCGTCAAAGTTCAGCGT
>JACDCC010000165.1 GCA_013694595.1 Chthoniobacterales bacterium | reverse complement strand
ATTGCTGATCGACCGCCGCGCGCGTGAAGACGGTGAAAAACGTGACGCTGAGGACGGCGCAGACGGGCAGGAGGAAAATCGCGACCACGAATTTCACCCACCGCACCGGCACCATCAGCGGCGACGGTGCGGGACGCGAGCGTGTCGCTGGCACCACATGCGGCGCCACCTTCACCCGGCGCGCCGATGGTTGAGAGCTGCGCCTGCGGGATCTGTGGTTCGGTGCCGGCACGATCGCGGTAGCTTACGGCGAGCGAGTGCGTTTTGGGAAGAGCAGGCACGTCCTGCGACGTGCTGGCTGCTACGCGCGGCCCATGTAATTGCCGGTGCGCGTGTCGATCTTGATCGTCTCGCCTTCCCGGATGAAGAGCGGGACGTTTACGGTCTTTCCCGTCTCGAGGATGGCCGGCTTGGTAACGTTCGACGCGGTGTCGCCGCGGAGCCCCTCGGGCGCTTCGACGACTTTCAGCTGCACCGACGACGGGAGCTCCACCTGGACGGCGCGGCCTTCCGTATAAAGCACCTCCACCTTCAGGTTCTCGACGAGATACTCCTTGGCTTCACCGAGCAGGTTTTCGTTTAGCGAGACGGTTTCGTACGTCTCCGGGTCCATGAAATGGTAGCCGGTGTTGTCTTTGTAGGAGAACTCGAGCGTGCTACGCGAGACGTCGATGAGTTCCACTTTGTCGGTCGACCCGAACCGCACATCCGCGCTTTTGCCGGTATTGATGTAGCGGATGATCGCCTGCACGAACGCGCGGAGATTGCCTGGCGTGCGGTGCTGCACGTCGAGCACGATAGCGACGTTACCGTTGTACTTAATTGCCTGTCCTTTTCGGAGATCGTTCGCTGCGGCCATAAATGAGGTGAGAGTTGATAGGCGAGAGTCCGCCGTTTGACAAGGAAGGTAGCTGCTACAGCAACTTCAGCTTCGTGAGATCCTGCGAATCGACGATCCCCACCGGCACCTGCTGATCGTCCACGACCACCAGATCGTCGATGCGATGCCGCTCGAGCAGGTTTAGCACTTCGACCGCGAGCTTGTCTTTTTGCACCGTGACCGGGTTCAACGTCATCAGATCCGCCACCAGCCGCTCACCCACGCGCGGGTCGGATTGGAAATGCCGCGCGAAGTCGCCATGCGTGAAAATACCGAGGAGCTTGCCGTCACCGTCGGCTACCACGGCCGCTCCGGCACGCACGGCGGTCATCGATTTCAACACAGACCGAATCGCCGTATCAGGCGCGACCACCGCCAGCGCATCGCGCGGCCGCATGATCTGGTGCACGCGCAGGAGCAGACTACGCCCGATCATCCCCGCCGGATGGAAGCGCGCAAAATCCTCTTTCTGGAACCCGCGCGCCTCGAGCAGCACCATCGCGATCGCGTCGCCCAACGCAAGCATCACCGTCGTGCTGGAGGTCGGCGCCAGGTTCAACGGACATGCTTCCTGCTCGATGTTCACGTCCAGGAACACCTCGCAATTCTGCGCCAGCGTCGACTTTGGATCGCCACAGATCGCGATGATCCGCACCTGAAATCGAGCGAGCGCCGGCAGGATGCGGAGCAACTCTTCCGTCTCGCCGCTTGCGCTGAGGGCAAGCACCACGTCACCATCCGCGACCATCCCAAGGTCGCCGTGCAGCGCATTGAGCGAGTTCAAAACGACCGCCGGAGAGCCGGTGCTAGTCAGCGTCGCGGCGATCTTTTTGCCGATCTGGCCGGATTTCCCAACCCCGAGCACCACGATCTTGCCACGCGCTTCCACCGCCTCCCTGATCAAGTCGATCGCGCGGGTGAAGCTCTCGTCGAGCCGATCGCGGAGCCGCTGCAGCTCGAAAATTTCCACGTCGAGAACGCGTCTAGCCTTTTCAAGATACTGCATGACCTTGTAATGCTGTAACCAGCCGCATCCGGCAGCAAGCAATTGCGTCGAAGCGAACTTCGGGAGGCCCTATGAAAAAGTATCTAATCGCAGCACTGCTGAGCGCTGCCGCAGCCATCAGCACCGCCGAGGCGCAGACGCGCCAGTCCTTCACTGCTCCGGTCGGCGAAGAGCGCCGTGAACGCGAGCGCCGCACCGCGCCGTTGACGCAAACGCGCGAAGCGGGAGCAATCCCCCGCGGCATCCGCGGCGGCAATCCCGCGCAAATGTTGAACCCGATGGCGCCGCGCCGGTACTATGGAACGCCAGACGAAACGGTGACCTACGACCAGAATAATCCCTCGAGGATGACGGGCATCATCCTCTTCGGCATCCGCTGGTAGCGGCGTCGCGCTGCGGCCGTCGTACGCGTCATCCACGCGCCGTCACGTGCCAATTCGGAGAGCCTGCCGGAGAGCCTGCAACATCGGTTGGAGGGCGCGGCGCGGTCCCTACCCTGTTGACGTTTGACGGCGCCAGCTGAACGCCCGGTGGTCGCGTGCTATTGCGCGACTTTCCTGAAACCGGAGATGTTGCACATCTACCGGCAGATCACTGCGCTGGAGCGGATCCGGCCGGTGGTCATCACGCAGAAACGGGAGGAGACGGAACGCTATCCTTTCACCGATGTGACCCTTGTCGCGAAGCCGGCTACGCACTTTCTGCGTCGGATTTGGTTTCGACAGCTGCGCGATGTGCCGTGGAAGATTTCACGCGGCGAAACAGCGCGGCTCATCCGCGTGCTCGAGCAATCAAACGCCGAGCTGCTGCACATTTACTTCGGCCACATTGCCGTGCACCTGCTGCCGCTGATCGAGCAATGGCGCAATCCAAGCGTCGTCTCGTTTCACGGCGCGGACGTGATGGTCGATCTCGAGAAGCCGGCATATCGCGCGGCGACGACAAGGATGCTGGCGGCAGTGCGGCTGGTTCTCGTGCGCTCGGAATCGCTCCGCGCGGCGCTGGTCGAGCTTGGCTGTGCTGCGAGCAAAATCCGGATTCAACGCACGGGCATTCCGCTCCAGCAGGTTCCGTTTCAGGCGCGTGTCTGGCCGAGTGACGGTTGTTGGCGGCTGCTGCAGGCATCCCGGCTCATCGAGAAAAAAGGGCTCCGGACCAGCTTGCGCGCCTTCGCTGAGTTCACGCGAAAATACCCACAGGCCCACTTCACCATCGCCGGTGAAGGGCCGCTGCTCGATGAACTGCAGGAGATGACCCGAGAGCTGAACGTCGCGGGCCAGGTGACGTTCGCCGGCTTCGCCTCCCAGTCGCAACTGCGGGAGCTGCTCTATGGCTCACACGTTTTCCTGCACCCGAGCGAAACCGGTGCCGATGGCAACCAGGAGGGGGTCCCGAACTCCATGCTCGAAGCGATGGCAACCGGGCTGCCTGTCTTCGCGACGACACACGGCGGAATTCCGGAGGCGGTCGAAGACGGCACCAGCGGAGTGCTCGTTTCGGAAGGCGACGCTGTCGCGCTCGCGAAACGATTGACCAACTTAACTGCGCAGCCCGACGTGCTCTCCGGCATCGCGCGGCGCGGCGCGGAGGCAGTGGCAGCGAAGTTCGAACAACGCGCACAGGTGGCAAAGCTCGAAGAGTATTACTTCGAAGCTATTCGTGCTTCGCAGTAGTCGGCGGCAGTGCGGTGAAAAATTGCTCCAGCTGCGCCGCCACTCCGTCGAAGGAAAGCCGCTCCGCCGCATTGCGCTGCGATTCAGCGATCGTCTGCGTGTAAAACTCCGCATCCACCAGCAGCCGTGTCGCAAGCTGCTCCAGCTCCGGTCCGAATCGCCCCGCGCCGCACGTCGCCGAATGCCCCAGCCGATCCACCGCGCCATTCCCGCCGACGCATGGAATCCGGCAAAGCAGCGCGTCGCCGGCGACTTGCCCCGGCACGAAGCTGGTATCCATCTCCAGCACCACCCGGTGCTCCGCCACGATCCGGAGATATTCCGCGTACGAGTTACCGCGGCCCATCACGCGCAGGCGATTGGGCCGGAAGCCGATCTCCGCCAGCAAGCGTTCGCCCTTGCGGCCGTCGAAGTTGTAGACCGTCACGCGCGCGCCGGTGATATCGCTCACGTTACGCGCGGCGAGCAACGCCGCCGCGTGGTTCCGCGAGGGCACATCCCACTCGCGTGTGCCGACGAAGATACCGTGTCGATGTTCCACCGGCCGCGAGAAATCCCAGCCCGGATCGTGCAACGGGTAAGGCGTTGGGATGAACACGACGCCCTCATGGCCGCGGCGCACATCGCGATAGATGTCTGCTGCTTCCGGCGTCGGCGCGATACAGCCGTCGGCCTCACTCACGATCTTCAGGAAACGGCTGAGCCGCCCGGCATCGGTGAGTTGCGCGGCGATTTGATGCAGCCCCGTCTCCTTCAGCGACACCGCGACACGCGCACCAGCCGCTTGTGACTGCCGCAGCGCCCGCTGCGACGCGCGCAGATCGCCGCGCAACAGGAGCAGGACCCGCCGATGCGCCGCGGCGCGCGTCACATCACGATGAAATGCGCCGCCCGTGCAGGCTGCGTAGGCGTGGAAATTAACCGGCGCGTGCGCCGCCGAATCCGGTTCTGCTGGCGCATGAAAATCCTGCTCGGGGTCGCGGCCGCCGGGATTCAGCACCGCCAGTCCGCGGTCAGATGATCTCATCTTTCACCCCTCGTCTGCTTCCTCTTCCTCATCCTCTCCGAACGGATCCACGATCCGCGGAGCGGGACGCGTCCGAGGCTGATCGCGAGGGTCGACCGGCTGCGCGCGTGGGGCAATCGTTTGGCTCCGGGGATCGACGGGCTGCGCGCGTGGCACCGGGACGGCACGGGGAATGGTTCGTTGCTGCGGCACCGGCGTCGCCTGCTGGATGATTCGCGGCTGCACCGGCTCCGCACGTAAGACCGGTTCGGCCCGGAGGACTTCCTCGACCGGCTCATCCGCTGGAGTCACCGGTTCAGCTCGCAGCGCCGTCGACTCATCGAAACCAGGATCGAGGGACCGGGCGGCCGCTTCCTCTGGCGGAAGACCGAGCTTGGTCTCTTCTGCGGCATCAGCAGGTTTCGGCGGCTTGATCGTTGCTCGCACCGCATTGTACGGATCGTTCGCGGCCAGCAGCGTCGGACCTTTTACGGCCACCGGCTTCACCTGCGAAGTATCGACGGCGAGCGAGGCACGTGGCACGCCTGCGTCCGGAAGATCCTGCGCAATGCGTGCGCGGGCGTCGCCATGAACACTGCAGGGATCCGTCGGCATCTGCTCCTTCGTGGCGAGCTCATGGTAGCTCGTGCGTTTGCCGCCTTCCGCGCACTTGTCCGTCGCGAGCAGTCCTGATTTTGAGCAAATCTCCACCTTCTGCACATTCGCCGGTTTCGGAATTTCGCGGGCGGGAAAGCGCGTGATGGCGGCGTTCATCACGTCGGTCCAGACCGGCAACGCGATCTCTCGTCCGAAAGCGCCGCGGTAGATTTTCTGCGGCTTGTCGAAGCCCGCCCGGACGGCACAAGTCAACGAGCTGCTGTAGCCGACGAACAGCGCGTCGGTGAAATCGTAGGCGGTGCCGGTTTTACCCGCCGCGGGGAAATCTTTGAGGCCGAACTTCTCGCGCGCGGCCGCGCCGGTGCCGGTCTGCAGCGCATCGACGAGGATCGAATGCACCTCGTAGGCGCTCTCCGGTTTCATCACGTTCTGCCGGGTTTTATCGCGCGCTGATTGCCAGACGATTGTGCCATCCTTCTCCTCGATCCGCTCGACGAGATGCGCTCCGTTCGGACGCCAGCCGCCGTTCGGAAATGCGGTGTAACCGAGCGCAAGCTCGGCCAGCGTGACCTCACTGCTCCCGAGGAAAGTGGCGGGATACGGTCGCAGCGGCGACTTGATGCCGCTGGTCTGCGCGAGCTGCACGACGGCATCGACTCCCGCCAACATCCCAAGCCGGACGGTGGCCCCGTTCTTCCCTTTCGCGAGCGCCTGGCGTGCCGTGATCGGGCCTTCGTAACGGTTGTCCTCCCGCTCGGGGCCCCATTCGCCGAGAATGCCCGTGGTTCCACCGATCATGATGGCGCGATTATCGAGCGCAGAGTCGTCGATCACCGTGCCGGGGAAGAATCCCTTCTCGAAGGCAGCCGCATAGACGAACGGCTTCATCGCCGTGCCAGCCGGCCGCCGCGCCTGC
This sequence comes from Chthoniobacterales bacterium, assembly GCA_013694595.1. Classification (GTDB taxonomy): domain Bacteria; phylum Verrucomicrobiota; class Verrucomicrobiia; order Chthoniobacterales; family UBA10450; genus JACCTI01. The sequence goes on along the minus strand of JACDCC010000165.1, from coordinate 10,290 downwards.
AATGCGCGGTCGTATTGATTGTGCTCAAAGTCGCGGCCGCCGACCAGCACGACGATTCCGCCGGTCTGGTTATCGAGAGCGATGATCGCGCCCTGCAGGTATTCCGGCGTCGGGAGTTCCTTGGTGCCGCCGTTCTGCTTCGCCGCCTTCAACTCAGCCGCGAAAGCCGCATACGTCTCGTGACTGTAACCCGGCATCTGCTCCACCCGCTCCAGGTTCACACGGAGCGAATCCTCAGCTACTTTTTGCAGCTCCGCGTCAATCGTGGTGCGGATGCGGAAGCCTTCGTTCATCGCCCGGTCCCAGCCCACCGCGGCGATCACCTGCTGCCGGATTTGATCGACCGCGTAGGTCTGTCCCTTTGCATTTTGGCGGCTGCCGACCACCACCTCTTCCGCCTGCGAACTCTGCCACTCAGACGACGAGATAAACCCGAGATCGCGCATCCGGCCGAGCACCACGTTGCGCGCTTCGCGCGAACCGTTCCGGTCGTTCCACGGCGACAACTTGTTGGGGCTTTTGATCAACCCCGCGAGCGTCGCGGCTTGCGTGAGCGAGATCTCGCGCGCCGGTTTTCCGAAGTAGCCGCGCGCCGCCGCTTCTGCGCCGTAGAGCCCGCCGCCGAAGTAAATCCGGTTCAGGTAAAGCTCCATGATCTTCTGTTTGCCGAACTGCTGCTCGATCCGGCGCGCGAGGAAGATCTCGAGCAGCTTGCGCCGGAAGGTGCGGTCCCGCAGCGAGAACGTGTTGCGCGCGAGCTGTTGCGTGATGGTGCTCGCCCCCTGCCGCACGCCGCCGGCGGTGAAATTCTTCAACGCTGCGCGAATGATGCCAAAGATGTCGTAGCCGCTGTGCTGGTAGAACTTCGTGTCCTCGACCGCGACGACCGCGTTGATCAGATCGCGCGGCAATTGGTCGTACGGGATCGTTTCTCGATTCTCGACGTAGATCTGCCCGAAGATCTTCTCGTTGCGATCGAAAATGACGCTCGCCGATTCCATCTTCTCGAGCTGCGTCAGATCGAAAGCCTCGGCCTGACGGCTCAGATCAGCCGCGAGAATCAGCCAGTAAATGCCGAGCGCGACCAGCAGCGTGAGGGCCGCGGCCGCAGGGATGTAGTACTTCGGCTTCGTGTACCACGGCGGCTCAAAGTGGTGCAGCGGCGTGCGCCGGACGAAAGAAACTGGCATGCTGATCGGAGCGGGCGAAACGGGTCTACGAGTCGGGGCGTAACTTAGGTGCAAAACTCATCAAAATCCAAAGGGCAATCAGGAGAAACGACCACTTTGGGGGAGCCGCGACTGGTTGAGTTTATTCGCGAAACGATCCGCCGCGATGGGCCGGTGCCGTTCCGCTGGTTTATGGAGCAGGCGCTCTATCATCCGGAGCATGGCTACTACAGCTCCGGGCGCGCGGTGATTGGGAGAGGCGGCGATTATTTTACGAATGTCAGCGTGGGGCCGCTTTTCGGGCGCCTGATGGCAGCGCAATTCACCGAGATGTGGACGCTGCTCGGCAAGCCCGACGAGTTGGTCGTCGTTGAACAAGGGGCGCACGATGGTCAATTGGCGGACGACGTCCTCCGGGCCGTGCAGCAGCGGGCGCCGGAGTTCTTCGATGCGCTGACATACAGGATCGTCGAACCACTCCCGGTCCTGGAGCAGCGACAGAGAGCGATCCTGGCGGGATTCAACGACAAGGTCGAATGGCGCCGAACCGTTGCCGACCTGGAGCCTCTCACCGGCGTTCACTTCTCAAACGAACTGCTCGATGCGCTGCCGGTGCACCTCGTCCGATGGTCAGGGAGCGAATGGTCCGAGCGGCACGTGGTGGCAAATGCGGATGCCTTTGAGTTCGTCGATCTGCCGGTCACCAACTCGGAGCTTCAGAAGCACCTCGACATGATCACGAGGCCGCTGCCAGCCGGCTATGAAACTGAGGTGAACCTTGCTGCGCTTCAGTGGGTCGATGAGATCTCCCGAAAGCTCGCGCACGGGTTCGTGCTCATAGTCGACTACGGCTTCGCGCGCGACGAGCTCTACGCGTCACACCGGACCGCCGGAACGCTGCAATGTTATGCGAAGCATCAGGTCGTGCCTTCGCCGCTCGCGTCGATCGGAGATATCGACATCACAGCACACGTAGACTGGACGAGTATCGCCGAGCGCGCTGAATCAGCTGGGTTGGCGCTGACCGGATTCGCCAATCAGCATCATTTCATCACCGGCTTGCTCGCCTCCAAAGGCGGCGCGGAGTTCGTCAACGGAACGGATCCGAAGACAAAGCGCGCGCTGCAGACGCTGCTGCATCCGGAGTTTCTCGGGATGACTTTTCAGTTCCTCGCACTGTCGAAGGGCGTCGAGCATGGCAGTCGTCTGGCGGGTTTCCGTTTCGGCCGGGATCCTCGCGTGCTTCAAAACGGCGCACGTGCGGATCGGTCATCCTGAGGCTGGCGAAGCGCGCCGAAGGATCTCACGACCGGAGGCGATCTTCGCTCCAGGAAAACCGAAGCCAGAGTCAAGGCGTTGTGGCGCGCTGCGGATGTCCCATCAGCGCAGTGCGGGGCGCGAGGTCCCTCGCCGTCTTCGCTGCTCGGGGATGAGGCGGGGCGGAGGCGTGGCGACGCCTGGCCGGTACGGGCAGGGTCCGGTCAGATCAGGAACTTGCCGGCTTCCATCACTTTCCGGTCGTCAAACCAGATGTCGAAGTTGCGCCCGACGCAATCAATGTGCGTCTTCGAGATCCAGTTCTGGCCGGTGTGTTCGGCATAGGGATGACCGAAGGCGATGTGAATGCCGGGAATCTTTTCGTCCTGCAGGATGTTACCGATGATCTGCGTGCAGGCCGTGTTCGTGCCGACGGCGAATTCGCCCACCCGATTGCTGTTCTCGTCCGTGCTGGTGTAAGCGCGGAACTCCTCCAGCAGCTCCTTGTTCTCGCACCGCAGTTCGCGAATGCGATTGTTCTCCACTTCGATCGTTAGCGGCGTCGCCTGGATGTCGCCGTATTTTTGACACAGGTAATCACCCACAACGCCGTCGACGACGAACGTGCCGTTGCTGTTGAATGGTGACGTGAAGATCTCGCCGCCCGGAAGGTTGCCCCATTTGTCGCGCGTGATGATGCCGCTCGTCTTCAACCACTTCAGGTTCGGCGACAGCTCCGCCACATAATCAGTTCCGTTCGCGGTGCGGCAGGTGACGCGCTCCGTCATCCGCGCGAGCTCCACGAGGCGTTGGCTCAACGCGTCGACTTCCAGGAAATCTGCGCGCATTCCTTCGAGCATTATCTGCCTTGTGATGTTCACCATGTGTCCGTGGCGCATCCGGTGCTTGTTCACCACCGCCGTCATCTCGATCCGCGAACCGAGCTCACCGCGCTGCGTTTGTGCGCAGAAGATGCTCACCTGCGACGTCGCAAGATCGTCGAGGATCACCTGCGGCATTCCGGTTAACGGACGCGGCGCGTAGCGTTCGAGAACAAAGACCGCGTGTTCCGCACCTACCTGCTCGATCTCAGCTTGCAACGCTGCTGCGATCTCCTGCGTCACCTCGTCGGTGATGATCGTGACGCGCTCCTCCGGTTTTACCCGCAGACAATCGCGAATCGCGTTGCGCGCGCCCGGCATCAGCTCGGGATCTACAGCATCAAGAACAAAACGATCGGACATTGTGGCAAAGAGCGTTCAGCATCCGGCGAAAAGCGCGCCGCGGCAACAGCGCTCTACCGCCGTATCGAACCACGGCCGCGCGCAAACCACCCCGCCCCAAAGCTACGAAATCGAAGCCACTTCCGGCTGCGTCACATCAAGGCTCTCGTAAGTTTCGTCGACGATCTTGTCGACCACCTGCCGCAGATCACGCGTCCGTCCCCATGTTTCCAGCTGCCGATCCGAGCCCGTCCCTTCGCGCAAGATTCGCTCGACGTGCTCGAATTCACGCTGGCTGCCGAGCTCGTCGATCTCGCTCGCGACGAACTCCAGGATTTCGTGGATAAGGCTGCGCGCCTCGCGTTCCTGTTCGCGGCCGAAGTCGATCAGCTTGCCCTCGAGGCCGTAGCGCGATGCGCGCCAGCGGTTCTCATCAATCAAGCGGCGGCGGTAGATGCGGAAGGTGAGATTTTGCCCCTGCAATTTGTGGAGCCGCACCACCACCGCCTGGATCAATGCCGCCATCGCCAGCGTATCATCGACGCGCGACTGCGCATCGCAGACGCGCACTTCGAGCGTGTCGAAGAACGGATGTAGCCGGATGTCCCACCAGATCTTCTTCGCGTTATCCACGCACTTGGTCCGCACGAGCAGTTTCAGGTAATCCTCGTACTCGGAAAGGCTTTCGAAGGCATCGGGAATGCCTGTGCGTGGGAAGCGCTCGAAAACTTTCAGGCGATAACCTTTAAACCCTGTATCGCGCCCAACCCAAAATGGCGAGTTCGTCGAGAGCACGTAAATGTGCGGCAGGAAGTACCGCGCCTGGTTCATGACGTGGATCGCGGTTTCGCGACTCGGGATTCCGACATGCACGTGCAAGCCGAAGATCAGGTTGGCGCGGGCCACCTGCTGCATGTCTTTCACGATTTCCTTGTAGCGCTCCCCTTCCGTGATGAGCTGATCGTGCCAGTGCGCGAACGGATGCGTCCCCGCGGATGCGATCTTCAATCCGCTCGCCGCAGCGAGACTCGCCAGATGGCTGCGCAATCCGATCACATGCTTCCGCGCGTCCACCACCGACTGGCAGATTTCAGTGCCGAGCTCCACCATCGATTGGTGCATCTCCGGCTTGATCTGCTCCTTGAGCTTCATCTTGCCGCCATCCTGCAGGATTTCCTGGATGTGCGAGCGCAGCTCGCGCGTTTGCGGATCGATGATCGCGAACTCCTCCTCGATGCCGAGCGTGAAAACGTGCTCCTTCGGGATCACGATCTAACAAGCGCTAACTCAACGAGCGGCGCAAGTGGTGGAGCGGATTGTGCCGACTCTGTCGGCCGCGCCTTCAGTCCTCGTCGCCGATGACGAGGTGGATCACACCCGCTGGGTTGGAAATCCAGAAGCCGTCAAAATCTTCCCGGAGCTGCTCCACTTCATCGCGCCGCGGGACGCCATTCACCTTTAAATACGACGCCGCTGCTTCCGTGTCGTTCGTCTCCAGCTCCAGCCAGATATCCGGATGACTCAGGTTTGGAACGCGATCGATCCAGAGGCGGTTCGGGCCGAACTGGAAGATGCAGCCGTCGTCTTCCTCCTCGATGAGCGGCAGGCTGAGCGTATCGCGATAGAACGCAATTGTCTGCTCGTAGGTGTGCGACGGACACTTGATCGCGATGTTTGCGCCGCCCGAAAACTGCGGACCGTGAACGTTGGCAACCATGGATTGTTGCCAACCTACAGGCTGGCGAGAATCTTGCGCGCGAGCTCTTTGGCCTTGTTGAGCGCCGCTGCTTCATCGTCCATCCCGCCGAAGCCGATCGTGAGGAAAGCGTTGCCTTTGACGACGTAGAGCATCATCTGCCCGGCAGCAGCACCGCTCGCCGCAGATGGAGCGGAGTACCCTGCCCGGTCACCGAGGCCGCTGACCGGTTCGATCTTTCCGGTGCTCTTGCTGAGCATCTCGAATTGCTTCTTCGCCTCAATCTTTCCCGCGGCCTGATGGAAGCGCAGCACCAGGCATTTGCCACCCGTTTCCGTGTAGTAATTGCAGCGCGAGTAATAACCATCGCCACCGTCGCCGTTCCGCGGCTGCGGCTCCTTCACCGGTTGGCCGAGAGCCGCTTCCGCGTCGGCTTTCGTCACCACTGCGGCTAGGTCGATCTGCTTGCCGGCGGCGGCCGCCGCGAAAACAGACGCCGACGCCAAAGATAACGCCGCGCCTGCGACGGCTGCGAGGCAGACTCTCATCGCGCTAGCCGCCCGCCGCACCTTCACCGCCCGGCTCCGTCATTCCGACGGGATCGAGCGCGGCCTCCAATTCTGCTGGCGGCAACACGTTCTTCTCGCGGCAAAGTTCGCGGACGGTGCGACCGGTCCTGGCGCTTTCCTTCGCGATCTCCGCGGCGCGATCATACCCGATCTTCGGTGCCAAACTGGTCACCATGGACATCGAGAGCTCTACCAGCTCGCGGCAGCGCTCTTCGTTCGCGGTGATTCCATGGATCGCTTTCTCCGTCAGGATGTCGCAGACGTTCGCGAGCAAGCGGACGCTTTCGGTGAGGTTATGCGCCATCACCGGCATCATCACATTGAGCTCAAAATTTCCGTTCGCGCCAGCCCAGGTGATGCAGGCGTCGTTCCCGATCACCTGCGCGCAAACCATCATAGTCGACTCGGCGATCACCGGATTCACTTTGCCGGGCATGATCGAGCTGCCGGGCTGTGTAGCCGGCAACTGGATCTCGCCAATCCCGCAGCGCGGGCCGCTCGCGAGCCAGCGGATGTCGTTTGCGATCTTGAACAAGCTAACCGCAATCGTTTTCAGGTGACCGCTCGCTTCCACGACGGCGTCCTTGCTGCCTTGCGCTTCGAAATGATTGGTGGCTTCGCGGAAATCGATCCCGGTGCGCTGTTTCAAATGCCGCATCACCTTCGCCGGGAAATCCTGGTGCCGGTTCAAGCCGGTGCCGACGGCCGTGCCACCGAGCGCGAGCTCCTGCAGCACGTCGATCGCTTTCTGCACGCGCTCCCGAGCATACGCGATCTGCTGCGCGTAGCCGCCGAAGCCCTGCCCGAGTCGGACGGGCGTGGCGTCCATCAAGTGCGTACGTCCGATCTTGATGATGTCGTGAAACTCTTTCGCTTTGCCTTCGAGCTCCGTCTGCAGCTTTTCGAGCGCCGGTAGGAGCGAATTCTTCAACTGCTCGGCGGCGCTGATGTGAATCGCGGATGGGATCACGTCGTTACTCGACTGCCCCATGTTGACGTGATCGTTCGGGTGCACCGGGTCGCGGGCGCCGATCGCGTTGCCCGCGAGCTGCGAGCAGCGATTCGAGATTACTTCATTCGCGTTCGTATTCGTGCTGGTGCCGGAACCGGTCTGGAAGATGTCGAGCGGGAAGTGCTCGTCGAGCTTGCCTTCGACCACTTCTTCAGCGGCCTGCACGATCAGCGCGGAGCGATGCGCATCCAGCAGCCCGAGATCGTGGTTCGCCTGCGCGGCTGCCCATTTGAGAAGGCCTAGCGCACGGATGAACGGCCGCGAAAAACGATAGCCGCTAACGGGGAAATTCAGCACCGCCCGCTGCGTCGAAGCTCCGTAAAGCGCCGACTCCGGGACGGACATTTCGCCCATCGAGTCCTTCTCCGTGCGGGAGGCGCCGGAGGTCATTGATTCGCCGTGGCGTGAGCTCGTTCCATCGCGGGATGGCTGTGGCCATTCCGCTTATCGGCTTTATCGAACACCGTGATGAACATCGGTGGGATGTTTTGCAGAAAATATTCCGACTCGGCGTGATCGAACAACGTGGCGTGCTGCCGCAGCTCATTCGTCACCTGATAGATGATGAAGCTGCCGCCGGGGATGAGGGCTTCATAAGTTTTTTCGAGCAGGGCGCGCTTCTTCTCGATTTCTAAAATACTGAAGGGAATCCCTGAGACAATGTAATCGCAGCGCGGGATGCCGCGCCGCTCGAGTTCCTGTGGCAGCTGCGCCGCGTCGCCATTGATCACGTGCACGCGTGGATCGTTCGCGAACTGCCGTTCCAGATGGCGGGAAAGGTCCGCATCGAGCTCGAACAACAGCAGCTTCGAGCCCGGGAGCATGCGCTTCGCTATCTCCCGCGAATGCACACCTTCGCCCGGCCCGTACTCCGCGATGACTCGCGACTCCGTAAAATCCATCTTTCTCGCTACTCGTTCCACGAGCGCTTTCGAACTGGGGATGATCGACGCGACTTGAAATGGCCGCTGCAGAAACCGCTTAAGAAACAGGACGCTCATGGAAGTGGTGAAGTTCTACTGCGGGGGAGGCATTGTCCAGCCACGATGTGGGCGGCAAAGGGAGTGCAGATGACTGTCCTAATTCGCGCAACCATCGCGCCGCGAGTGCTTTTTATTTTCGGTGGGAGAGCGTCTCGGCGCAGGAACGGATTGACACCCACCATAAAAGTTATAAACCTTCCCAAGCAGAAAAGGCTTGCTCCATCGACTGCCACTCTGCTGAATCGGTCCCATGCACAACCTGCTGACGGTCAAAGAAACGGCGAAGTATCTGCGGATTCCGCTGCCGACCGTCTATTATCTGGTGCAGCGCGGGCAGCTTCCCGCGATCCAGATCGGGGGCCGCTGGCGGATCAAAAAATCGTCACTGGATAAGGACATCCTCAAAGAAGACAAGTCTGGCCAACCCACTGTGCTCGTGGTGGATGACGACGAAAGCCTGCAGAGCCTGTTCAAGATTTTCCTGAAGAAGATCGGGTTCAGCCGCGTGGTCGTCGGCACCGTGAAGGAAGCGCTGGCCGCCCTCGAGAAGCAGAAGTTCGATCTGTTATTCCTCGACCTCAAGCTGCCGGACGGCCCGGCGGACGACGTCTACGAGGCGGCCAAAGAAGCGGATCCGGAGCTGCCGATCGTGATCATAACCGGTTACCCGGACAGCGAGATGCTCGACCGGATCCTCGCCCGCGGCCCGGTCACCGTGCTGAAGAAGCCGCTCCAGGTGGAGCAACTCCAGCAGACGGTCCGGATCCTCGGGCACAAAGACGCCGCGAAGCTCGCGGCGTAGCCGGCGGCAGCGCCGCCAGGCCTTTGGCGGGCGTCGCTCAGCGAACTTGCACTCGAATCGGCAGCAAATGATTGATCATGTAGCTGCCGTATTCGGCCACGCGCCGCGCCGGCTGAGTTGTCCCCACTGAATCGGTCGCGCGAGCGATGAGCGTGTAATCGCCAGAATGCGCCGGCGTGTTCCACCGAAATTCCCAAAAACGCCAGGCATTCTTCACCGGCTCACTCAGGAGCGCCGCCGGGTGCCAGCTCGCGCCATCGTCGTCGCTGACCTCGACTTTCGCGACGTCGCTCTCGCCGCCCCACGCTGCGCCGTGGATACGATATTCGGCGTCGGCTGCTACGATCTCGCCGATGTGCGGCCGGGCGATCTGCGCTTTCACGCGCATCTCGGCGAGCGGGACGAGCGTCGGCAAGCCATTCCGCTGCTCCCAGTAGGTGTAGTCGATCGACTGATAGTAGCCGTTGAACGGCACGCTGGTGACAATGACCCGCTCGAGCCATTTCACCGAAGCCATGCCGAACCAGCCCGGCACCACTGCCCGCAGCGGAAAGCCATGTGCAGGGGTCAGTGGTTCGCCGTTCATCGCGAAGGCGAGCAGGACGTCTCCCCGCGCCTTCGCCATCGGCACGCTGCGCGCATAACGGATCTCCCCCGGCGGACGCGGCGGCTCCTTGATCGGCCCCTTGTCCGCGCCCTCCAATATAACTTCGATCGCGTCACCTTTCGCGCCGGCGCGTGCGAGCACGTCCCGCAACCACACGCCGGTCCACTCGGCGTTCCCAACCGCGCCGAGGTCCCACTCAACTCCTTTCACCTTGGGCTCCAGAAAGGACCGCCCATTGCCGGCGCATTCCATTGTCGCTGGAATTGTGTGGTTGGCCATTTGCCGCAGATCGGCCAGGCTCCATTCGGCGGGTGATTCGACCGCTCCTTCGATCTTCAAACGCCACGCGGCGTCGTCAATCTCAGGGATCGGGAAGTGACACCGGACATAGAACTGCTCGTTAGGCGTGATGAACTGATCGAGACTGGAGAACGGCATCTCCAGGTTCAAGGGCGTTTCTCCGCGGCTGATCAGGCCATTGGCGGGGCGCGAGTTGTTTTGCTCCATCTGCATCAGTTATCGAACGCCGCCGCGCCAGCTGGTCGTGCCCGCGCCGAATTAGCTCTGCGCCCCGCGCGCATCACGAACGCACCTCCGATATAATAGCCACTGAGGTTGCGAGGAATAGATATCCGAGCGTCGTCCGGTCGCGCATCACTCTCTCTCGTCGATGACCTGCAGGTCAGCGCGGTATTGTTTTTTGAGGAGCAATCCCCACGTCCGGTTGTACGGGTGGACCTTCTCCACCCTGCAGCCTTTCTGCACCACCGGCCGCCCTTCATTCGCCCACGCGAAAATCGAGCCCTCCAGGTTCACTACGTTCGTGTAGCCGGCATCGAGGAGCTTCTTCGCGAACGCGCCGGAGCGATAACCCACCGAGCAGTAGGTCACGATCGCGCGGCTCTTCGGGTGATTGATTGCGGATGCCGGCGCGTCCGGCTGCACGTGCTCCGCGCCGGCGAGATGGCTTAC
>JACDCC010000134.1 GCA_013694595.1 Chthoniobacterales bacterium | reverse complement strand
GTGCGCCCGGCGGTGGCGAACCGTGGCCGGTGAAAGTGAAAAACTTTCTCTTTCGGAAGGCGGACGTGGGCGCGCTGGATCTTCATTATCGCGACTATGAAGAGCCGCCGGGCAACGGCGGATTTCTGCTGAATGGCGGCCGGATTTATCTCGATATGGGCCACATCGAGTATGCGTCACCGGAGTGCCTCAGCCTGCGCGACATGGTGGCGTATGATCTCGCAGGCGACGAGCTGCTGCAGTTCGGCCTGGAGCAGCTCGGCGCAGCCGATGACGTCTCGTTCATCAAGAACAACGTGGACCATCAGACTGGCGCGACGTTCGGCTGCCATGAGAACTACCTTATGAAACGCGAAGCGCAGTTCACGCCGCCGGTGCTGGGAGCGTTGCTCGCCTTCCTAGCGACGCGACAGGTTTTCACGGGCGCCGGGCGGGTCGGACAGGCAAACCCGCTCGCGTTCGACTTCGAGATTCCGGCGAGCGCGGGGCAGGTGGATTTTCAAATCAGCCAGCGTGCCGACCACATCGTGAACGATATCTACCAGTGGGTGCAGTTCAATCGCGCCATCATCAATGCGCGTGACGAGCCGCTGGCGGATTACCGGAAATACCGGCGTCTGCACCTGTTGATCGGCGACTCGAACGTGAGCCCGTTCGCGACCGCCCTGAAGGTCGGCACCACCGCCTGCGTGCTTTCGCTGCTTGAGAAAGGTTGCCTGCCTAACGACCTAAGCCTGGTCGACGCGGTGCAGAGCGCGCGCGACATTTCGCGCGATCGCACCGGAGCATGGCTGGTGCGATTGGAGAATGGCAGGACGATGGGCGCGCTGGAAATCCAGTGGCAGTTTTACGAGCTCGCGCGACAGCACCTCAGCGGCACAGACGAGGAGACGGACTGGCTGCTGGAGAGCTGGAGCTTCACGCTCGACGCGCTCGCCAGCAAGCAGGAGACGCTGATCGGCGGCGTCGACTGGATCACGAAGAAGTGGTTGCTGGAAGCGTTCATGGCCGCGGAGAACGTCGAGTGGGACGATCCGTGGCTCGAGAGCCTGGACCTCGAATATCACAACATCGATCCGGCGAAGGGACTGTTTTTCGGCGTTACGCCGGCCAAGCGAATCGGTGAGTGGAACAACAGCGTGCGCCGACGCGAGGCACTCACCACCCCGCCCGGCGAGACGCGGGCGTGGGGCCGCGGCAAAGCCGTGCGTTGGTTCCAGAAGCACCAGCAGCCCTACATCATCAACTGGGATTCCGTGGCGTGTGAAGGCCAGGATTTCATCGTGATGGGCGATCCGTTCAACACCTACGGCGGTGAGATGGATCGGTTCCTGTCGCAGATCGGCAAATCCCGCAGTACACCCCGGCGCACGCCGCCGGGCGATTGACGGAAGCGCGGTCCTATTCTAGCCGCTGCAGCGACGGAAGGCCGTAGTTTTCCTGCACGGCGGCTGCTTCGCCCGTGATTTGCGCCTCCTCGAGGGCAATCAGCTTTGGATCCTCTGCGGTTTCGATCTTGTGAAATCCATCCACCGGGTGCTTCACCGCTACGGCGAGATCGCGGAGCGACTTGATTTCCTTGCCGTTCACGGTCATGACGGTGAGATACGCGAATTCATCGTACCCAATCGTGCTATTGGCCGGCAGGACCTGGCTCAAAATAACGACGCGCCGGTTCCCTTCCGGAAAGAGTTCTGACTGGAAGCGATCCATATAAACGAAGCGCTGGGGAGCCTCCTTTTGCCAGTTTCCGCCCCACTCCTTGAGATATGGGCGGGAGAGCTCCTGAAACACCAGGCCGCCGAGCACCAGGAACAGTGGCGGCTGGTCGATGTTGTATGGTGGAATCACGTAATCCTGCGCCGCGCGATGCTCCAGCACGAGGTTCAGCTGCAGCGGTTTACCCGCGCGTTGGATCTGGATCGGCAGAGTCTCGCCGACGAAGGAGCGGGCGGTGATCAGGTTTGTGAATTCCACTTTGCCGTAGAGGGGATCGACGTAATTGCCGTTCTGGTCGATGTCATTGTTGTCGACCGCGGTGACAATGTCGCCGACCTGTAGCCCTGCTTTCGCGGCCGGCATGTTTGGCTCGACCCCCATCACGTAAACACCGGACGCTTTGCCGGTTTGGCCCGCGAATTTGCGCAGCTGCGGATCGCGCGTGGGGAAGAAGCTGAAGCCGGCAGAGGGGAACCCGCGGTAGGGTTCGGTCTCCGCCTCTTTCAGGAAATGGGCGATGATCGGCGCCGGGATTGCGTCGAGGACCTGCGAGCGCGGGTCGTAGCGGAGGAGCAACCCGGCCAGCTTGTTGTTTTTGACCAACGGAATCGTGTAGCTGTTGTCGCGATGCTGCATCGACATGCTGATGCGATAGGTGAGGAACTGACCCACATCAGCTGGATAGCGCGTCATCTGAATCGTGGTGACGAGCCCTTCCGTTACTGCCAGTGCGCCCGTCGGCTCGAGTTGCAGCGCCGCGATGCGATCGCCGACGACGGTATCGAGCGCCAACTGCAGCGGAACAAGGCCATCGAGGAACTTCTTATCGGTCGGCTCGACGAGGGCCAGGTTGGCTTCGAAGTCGACCACGAGCACTTCGGCGCCGGATTTCTCGCCGGATTCCGCGCGCTCCAGCTCGACGTAATTCTGGTTCGCCACGAGGTCAGCGGTGACGAGGACGCGGTTCTTCGGGAGAACTGCACCAAGGGCGCGCTTCGCGAACGGCGGCCGTTTCTGCCACGGCCGCATATAGTCGTACGGCTGGCCGGTGACATTGACGCGCACGAGCGAAAGCTCTTTTGGCTTCACCGCTGGGACCGGCGCGGGAACTTTCACGGGAGCGGCCGCCGGCTGCGCCTGGACCAGCGAAATGCTGCTCGCAAACAGCAGCGCTGTCAGAAGCTGAAAGAACCTCCCGCGCATCAGGCTGGATCCTCCGGCAAGGGTGGTTTCGGCGGCGGCTCCGCGATGAGATTTTGCTCCCGGACGACGTTGTAACGCTGCTTGATGCGTTCGCGTGCCGACTCAGCCTGCGCGCGGTCGAGCACCAGGGGCGGCCCGTCGCCGAGCAACCGAATGACGAACTGCTCCACCGGCTGCGCGAACGCCTTCGCCAGGTCTTCGAGCGAGCGGATCTTCTCGTCGTTCACCGTGTGGACGATGCTGCCACGATAGGGCGAGTGGTAGGTGTTGATCGGATCGGCGAGAATGTTCGTGAGGACGACGATCTCCGGGTGCTCGAGGAAAAGCTGCTCCGAAACGTAGAAATCGAAGTAGTGACGCAAGCGCAGGTCCTGCGGCTGATAGGCTTGCATCAAATCCAGCGAGAGCGGCTGGAAAAGGAGACCGGCGAAAACAACATAGCGGGGAAGCACGTCGTAGCTGTGGCCCTGGATGAGGTAGGGCCAGAGCGGCCCGAGTTCGATGGTCACCGTCATCGGCTGCTTGTCGCGCAGGATGTCGAGCTTCACGCGATCGCCTTTAAATTTGCGTTCGACGACTTCGGGCATCTCGACGCGCTCGCCTTCCAGTTCCACAAACGAATCGCTCGCGATGGGGTGATCATCGATCGCGAGCAAGACGTCGCCCGATCTCAGTGCGCTCGCAGATGCGCCTGCTGCGATGACGGTGTTCACCAGCACGCCCCGATCGTCCTCCTGCAAGCCGAGGAAGCGCCGGAGCGCCGGATTCTGTAGCTTCGAATATGTGACGCCGAGGTCGACGTAGCGGTCATAACGGCCATCGGTGACGTCTTTGAGGAAGCGATTGATGACGGGCGTAGGGATCATGTAGGCGACGCCCTGCGCGACGTCGCCGCTGTAGCCTTGGAACGCCACGCCCACGACCTTGCCGTTCTGCATGACGGGGCCGCCGCTGTTGCCCGGATTAATCTGGGCGCTGATCTGAATCGCGAGGTGCTGGTCGATGGAGGAATGCGTGTAGAGCTGGAAGTCGATGCGCGACACGATGCCCGTGGTCACGGACATCCGCTGACCGCCGATGGGGTAGCCGTAGGCGGAGACGGTCGACTCGAGCGCTGGAATTCCGCCGAAGGTGAGCGGCGCGACGTTCTTCGCGAACTCGGGCGACGCGACTTTGATGAGCGCGAGGTCGCAGTCATGCGCCACGAACAACACGCTGGCCGGGTATTTATTTGGATCGCCATCGCGTTCGACAGTGAGATAGCGACTGTTACTGACCACGTGCGCATTGGTCATGATGCGGTCGCCTTCGATGACGAACCCCGCGCCAACACCCCGCTGCACTGCGCCGGAGTTCCACGGCGCCTTGTAGTCGGGTTCGACGTCGGTGGCCGAAATGCGGACGACGCTGTTTTGGACCTTCCCATTCGGCTGCGCGAACGCATTCGCCGCCAGCAGAAAGCCAAGTGAGATCAGGAACAAGAGTCGGGACATGGCGCGAAGACGGAGAAGATGAAACAGAAGATCGGGAAATCAAATACCCGCGCGGTCGAGCAGAGCACGCAAGACTTTGCCGGAATCGAAGATCTCGGAGGCAAGTTCCCGGGCGGCGCGTGAATGTCGCCGGTAGTCGGAGTTGATCATTCTGACCGCCTCCGCCACGTCGCTTAAGGTGTCGAAGACGAACACACCCGCTTCATTGCCATAGAATTTTCGGAAGCCGGTGTCCTGCGTAATCACCGGCCGGCCCGCCGCTAAATAGCAGGCGCTGCGGTCACTGAACCAGCCAGTATTCAGTCGGACATACTGATCTTTCGCGACCGTAAACTCAGCTTTCGAACCGCGAATGTAGTCGCGATAAATCCGATGCTTTGCCGAAAGGTCGTGTGGGAGGCGCAAGCGCCAGCCGTGACGCTCGAAACGCGCGCGAAGAGTGGCGGGAGTGATATCTGTCGCGAGTTCGAACTGCTCCCCGGCCTTGCGCGGCGCCGAGATGAAGCGCGTGAACTCCTGCGCCTTCCCCCAGAGATAGGTCTGGCCGCGCCACGCAATGTCCTTTCCCTTGGTGCTCCAATTTGCGACGGAGGTGAACACTGCGTCGGCCCGTGGAGCGCGGCTGGTTTTCCAGACATCGAGCACGATCGGCTGGCGGGTCGGCAGCCAACGGAAGCCGTGGGTAGGCACCGGAAAGTCCGGCCTGCCGACGTTCTCACCGAAGGTGAACAACGCGTGATGTCCAGAAAGGAACTCGATGGTGGAAGTTCTGCCCTGGTCGACGTGAATCTGCTCCACCGCTGGATCGCTCTCAATATAGAGAAGGCAAGGGTTCTTCCGCACGTCATCGTGCAGTTCCTGCGCGCCGCAGACGTTCAGGATCGCGTCGGCGTCGCGATACAGCTGCACGATGCGCTTGTGCGAGAGACCGGCCGTCGGAGTGCCCGGCAGGTAACGCGCGCAGAACGACCAGCGTCCCGCGAAGCCGAATTGCTCCCCGAGCTTCGCGAGCAGCGCGGCCGTGTACTCAAAGCCAGGCCCGATCTCGAACGTCACAGGGTTGTACGGAAAGCGGGCGGAATCCTCGATGTAGTAAACGTCGTGGCCGAGCCGTTGCAGCCCGACGATGTAATGCACGTGCTGCCAGATGACGCCGGCGATCGGGCAGGAGCCCATGAAGCCCATCACCAGTAGCTTCTTCCGCTTCATGGATGCGCGCCGCAGACCAAGCCCGGACTAGGCGCGGATCTCCTTGATCACGACGGCCGGATTCCCACCCACCACGACGTTTCGCGGCACCGGCTTCGTCACCACCGCGCCTGCAGCGACGACCGAGTTTTCGCCGATCGTGACGCCTTTGAGAATGAGCGCACCCATGCCGATCCAGACATTGTCCCCGATCACCACAGGGGCGACCCGCAATGCCGGGCGCGGCGGCCTGTTCTGAAAAAATGGCGCGAGCGCCTCCGCGTCCATGCGCCGTTCCGCTGCGGCGAGCGGGTGAAAATCGGAGTCGGCGATGCCGACATTCCACGAGATCAAGCAATGCGAGCCGATCTCCACCCGCTCCTCCGCCATGATGATCGCGCCATTAAGCAGGCTAAAATCTCCCACGGAACATGTGCCGCGCTCGCCTAACGCGAAGGAGCACCCGGAGTAACAGGAGACGTGCTCCCCGAGTACAAGCGCGCGCGGATCGCCACTCCGAAAGTGCCGAAATATCTGCGCGCTCTCGCAGTAGAAACCGGCGCCGAAGTGCACGTTCGGCGGGACCGGTTTTGGCCACCAGTCATCCTGCACCATTCGGTCTGCGTTGACGTTGCTCATTTCCAAGCGGCTGTTAACCCGGATAATTCCCGGCGGCGTAGAGAGTGGCATATTGCCCGCCCCGCGCGAGCAGCTCGGCGCCGCTACCCTGCTCGACGACGCGCCCGTGTTCCAGAACGACGATCCGATCGACGCCGTGGATCGTGGCAAGTCGATGCGTCACAATCAATGTCGTGCGGCCGCGCATCAGTTCTTTGATTGTGTCCATGATCGCGGCTTCGGTCGTGGGATCGAGCGCGGAAGTCGGCTCGTCGAGCAACAGGATCGGGGCATTCTTCAGAAATGCGCGCGCAATCCCGATGCGTTGGCGCTGCCCGACACTCAGGTGCGTGCCGCGCTCTCCCACCGGGCTGCGGTAACCCTGAGGCATTCGCGAGATGAATTCATCTGCCTGCGCCTTCCTCGCTGCCTGCCGGATCTCCTCGGAGGTCGCGCCGGGACGACCGTAGGCGATGTTCTCCCGAATCGTGGTGGAGAAAAGCACTGTATCCTGCAGCACGATGCCGATCTGCGCCCGGAGCGACTTTTTCTTGATCTGGCGCAAATCGCGGCCGTCGAGTGTCACGCGGCCGGCCGTCGGATCGTAGAATCGTGGAACCAGGCTGAGCAGGGTGCTCTTGCCCGCTCCGGTTCCACCCACCAACCCGACAATCTGGTTCGGCGCGATCTGGAGGTCGATGGTGTGCAACGTCAGCTGGCCCGCGGCGTATCCAAAATCAACGCCCTCGAACGCCAGCGCTCCCGCTGTCGTTGAAATCGCCGACGCATCCGTTGAATCGATTACGTCATCCGCGCGATCAAGCACCTCGAAGCATCGTTGCGCCCCGGCAGCGGCGCCCTCCATCGCCCACGCCGTGTAGGTGAGCGACTCCAGCGGCTGATAGAGCATCAGCAGGTACGCGCTGAATACGAGGAGCGAGCCAAGCGTGAGCGTTCCTGCGAGCACGTGCAGGGTTCCCACGTAGTACATCGCCGCCGTCCCGAGCACCATCAGCGTGCTGATCACGAACGCGCTGTTCACATTGGTCAGCGTCAGGCGCAGGTTTGCCTTCAGGCTTTGGTGCGCCTGATGCTGGAACTGGCTGACCTCCCACTCCTCGCGCCCGAACGCATGCACCATCCGGATCGAACTCAGCCCTTCCTGCGCCTGCGCCAGCATCGCGCTTTCCCGCTCCTGGATCGTGGTCGATTGGCTGCGAATGCGGTTCGCAAAAAAGTAGATCGCGCCGGCAATCACCGGCACGACGCCGAGCGAGAGCAACGTGAGCTGCCAGTCGATCTGGACCATCACGACAAACGTGCCAATCAGCATCACGGCCGAGGAGAAGATGTTGGTGAATCCTTGATTGAACATCGTCTGGATCGCCTGTGAATCGTAGGCGACGCGGAAGCTCGAGTCGCTCGAGCGCCGCGCATCGTGATACTTGAGCGAGAGCGACTGCAGATAGGCGTAGAGCTCGGTGCGCAGCCGCAGCAACGCCTGCAGTCCGATTTTCACGAACGTGTAGTTCATCGCCATGTTCACTAGGCCCCAAAGCACCTGGATCGCGACGAGCGCGAGGCAGAGCAGGGGAACAAGGCTGGGCGACCTGCCGAATGCTGGCTCGGCGCCCTGCCCGAGCACGTCGTCGACGATGATCTTAAACGGCCACGGCTTGAGCAGATTCAAACCGACAGCGCAGAGACTGAGGAGCAAGCCTAGCGTCGTCTTCGCCCAAAACGGCCGGTAGTAAAGAGCCGCACGACGGTAGATCGACATTAGCTGCGAGGATTCAGGTGTTGCGTCCGGTTCGTATGCTGCGGCGCACTGTGGCAGGGTAATATCGAAAACGAAACTGCCGAATCCCGGAAGTGGTCTTTAGCTCCAAGCCTCGGATATCGCGCGTCTACCCGCCGCGAGTGAACGCGGGACTATTTCGGCTGTCCAATGCTGCAGGAACGTCACGCCGACCGGTTGGCACCCGAACTGCTTATGAAGACGCACAACCCTATGAAAAAGAACTCCCCGATCCTCAAGTCTCCTCAAACGCTCTCGCTCGGCGACCTCATCCTGGCGGTCAGCTCCTGCACGAAGAACACCAAAGAGACCGTCGCCGCCGTGGCCGATCTCCTTGGCAGCGGCCAGGTCCGAGTTCAGAGCAACGGCCGGTTTACCCCCGCGCGCGTTTGCTAAGCGGGTCGCCGCTAAACCGCTAAACAACTTTCAAAGAGCGTCGCCTCGGCTGATTGAACGCCGGAGCGACGCTTTTTTGCGTACAAATCCCTTTCCGCTTCCGACCGTGGCTTTTAACCTGCACCCGTGATCGCTCGTTATTCCCGGCCAGCAATGCGCGACCTCTGGTCGGAGCAGCGCAAATTCGAGATCTGGCTGGAAATCGAGACACTCGCTTGCGAGGCGATGGCCGAACTCGGCCAGATCCCAGCAGCGGATGCGGCCGAGATTCGCCAGAAAGCCCGCTTTTCGATCGAAGAGATCGCCGAGATCGAGCGCCGAACCAATCACGACGTCATCGCGTTTCTCGAAAACGTGGCCGCGTCGGTCGGACCGGCGGCGCGTTGGATGCACCAAGGTCTCACCTCGTCCGATGTCCTCGACACCACGCTCGCGGTGCAGATGACCGAGGCGTCGGCGATTCTCGCGCAGGATCTCGCCGAGTTGCGCAAAGTCGTCGCCACACGAGCGATAGAGCACAAGATGACGCCGATGATCGGTCGCAGCCACGGCATTCACGCCGAACCCGTAACGTTCGGCCTTAAACTCGCGTTGATGTACGACGAATTCGGCCGCGCCGCAGAGCGGTTGGCGCAAACCACCGAGCGAGTGCGCGTCGGCAAACTGAGCGGTGCGGTGGGAACGCACGCGCACCTTGATCCTGCGATCGAGCGTGCGGTTTGCGAGAAGCTCGGGCTGAAAGCGGCGACGCTTTCGACGCAGATTGTCCAGCGCGACCGGCATGCGGAGTTCAGCACCACGCTGGCACTCATTGCCTCGAGCATTGATCGCTGGGCGACGGAGTTCCGTCACTTGCAGCGCACGGAAGTCCTCGAGGTGGAGGAGTTCTTCTCCGAGGGCCAAAAGGGAAGCTCGGCGATGCCGCACAAGCGAAACCCAATTACCGGCGAGCGGTTAAGTGGTCTGGCGCGAGTGATTCGTGGGCAGGCGGTGACGGCGATGGAGAACGTCGCGCTGTGGCATGAGCGCGACATCAGCCACTCGAGCGCCGAACGGATCATCCTGCCGGACGCCTGCACGTTGCTCGACTACATGCTCGTGAAGCTGCGCGAACTCGTCGCCGGGCTGGTCATTTACCCCGACCACATGCAGCAAAACCTCGAGCTGACGAAAGGTCTTTATTTCAGCCAATCCGTGTTGCTCGCGCTCACCCGTGCGGGGGCGGAACGAAAGGCCGCCTATGAAGCCGTCCAGCGCGTGGCGATGCGGACTTGGAAGGGCGAGAAATCCTTCGGCGAAAACGCCAAGGCCGAACCGGAGATCACGAATCTTGTTCCTCCGGCAGAGATCGACGCGCTCTGCTCGCTCGACGTTCACCTGCGCCACGTTGACGGGACTTTCAAGGCGCTCGGTTTGGCTTAAACTCGCCGCTGCAGCAGCCGCAGCTGCGTTCACGTGCGATTAGTGGGCATGACGCCGATTCTCTACGTGAAAGCAGGCTGCCCTTATTGCAAAGCGGCAATCGATTATCTCGATCAACGCAGCATCCCGTACGAGCCGGTCGACGTCCGCGGCAGCGACTCCAAAATGAAGAAGCTGCAGGAGCTCTCCGGTCAGTCGAAAACGCCCACGATGGATTGGAACGGCGAGGTGTTGGCCGACTTCGGGACGGATGAGCTCGAGGAATTCCTCAAAGACAAAGTCAGTTCATAGCCGCGAGTTGCGGCACGTGCTGCTGCCGGTCGGCAAGGGCGACGGCATCGAGCAAGATTTCGTCAATTCGCCCTGAGCGGTTCAGCAGAACCTGCGCGGTGTCGAACGCTGCGCCGGCACCTGCATTTTGCGACTGCATGCTGACGCGCATCCGTCCCCCGCGCGCTCGTAGGACGAGCTGACGAACGCCAAAACTGGCGGAGAGCTCGACGCCGTCGAGTTCGAACGGCGCCTCCAGCTGCAGTGTCATGGAGTTTGTGGGCGAGGGCAGAAGCTGCATCGCTTTGCCGCCGTGAAAGGGAAGCACCGCCAGCCCGGCCACAGGAAACGCGGTCCGCGTCTCGATGGCCGGGCGCGGGCGCTTAGTAGGAGAAAGCCTCACCACCTCGATCTGACCGCGGGAATCGAGTTCTACGGCGCCGAGTTCAAAGCCAGCCTCCGGGAGCGTAACACCCGGCAGAGTTCCGGGTTCGACGTGGAGCGACACGATCGTGGAAGAGGGGCGCGCGCGGATCGCGGTCATCTGTAACGTGGGGGAAAATTGCATCGCGACGACTTCGAGCGGAAGGCTCAACCGGACAGAGTTGCTCTTCGTCGCCGGGATGTGGACGGCGGCCACCGGTCCGGGAAAAGCGATCGGCGCAGAAGGCGGCGCGATTGTCCTCTCGGCTGCGACGGAAGGCTGGTAGGAAGGCGCCGCCACCACTGTGCTCGTGAAGGCCGCACGACTTGGCTGCGCGGGAGGAGGTTGTGCGATCGGCGGCGGCAGAACGGTAGGGAAAGGCAGAGGTGGAGGCGATGCGGACGGTTCCACTTCGGAGGGCGGAGGCGAAAACTCGGTTGCCGCGACTGGTGCCGGCTGCGGTGTCGGAACGGGAGCAGGTGCAGCAGCAGGCGTCGCCGTCTGCCTTCGCGACTCGAGTGGCCCTGGATTCTCGAGGGTTTTCACCACCAGATCGACGAGTTGGTGCGACAAGAATGGCTTCGCGATCGCCGCCACGACGTTCTCGAACCGTGCTGCTGTCGCGGTCAACTCCGGCACGTGCCCCGACATCATGACGACAGGGATGTGCGCCATCTTCTCGTCAGTGAGAAGGCGGCGGCAAACTTCGTCTCCCGTGATGTCGGGCAGGCTGTAATCGAGCAACACCAAATCGGGCAGCACGGCGCTCACTCGCTCGACGCCTTCGCAGCCGGTACCAGCAGTCGTGATCTCGAGCGTCTCGTCCGCTGTACTGAGGATCTCTTCGACGAAAAGGAGGAGCATCTCCGTGTCGTCAATCACGACGAGCTTCTTTGGTTTTCCGGCGCTCGTCGCAGCTGCGCGCTTGACGCCGCCAGCCGTTGCTAACGCGGGTGCGGCCGCGGTTGGCTCCTCAAGCGCATCGCGCAGGATCGTTTGCCATGGCGCACGGATGGACCTCCTCACGTCCGGGTCGGTCGCGGCTTCCGTGAATCGGGTGGCTCTCCAGGTCATCATCTCGTGCAGCGCGTCCAAACCTGTCCACACGCCGGCTCTCGCATGCACGACCTGGCCATGCGTAAAATGAATTTCCCCGGTGCGGCGCCCACCCGCTTCCACTTGCAAAAGCATCGTCGCCGCACTCGAACCAAGAACTGGGAGCAGGTCCGGAAGGCTGAGGTCCCGCAGTGCGCCAGCGCGATGCCGCGACTGGAGTAGTTGCTGGATCGCGGCGCCGAGTTCGGCCAGATCGAACGGCTTATCGACGAAATGGAGCCCGCGCGGCTTGTTCGTGCGCGGACACAGGTCCGGTGAGAGTCCCGGACCGATCACCAACACCCGGGTCTCGGGACTGGTGGAGCGGAGCTCTTCGAGAAACGCCACGGCGCGAGGGGGAGGAGGATCAAAGTCGATCAAGACCAAGTCTGGCCTGGCACTCTCCGCGGCCGCTTGCGCATCCGGCAAGGAGCCGACTACGACCGTGTTGCAGTCCGGCGCGAACTTCCGTAACGCGCAGCCGATCGCCACCGCTAGCGCGTCGTACTCTTCGACGAGCAGGATGTTACCAGCAGCACCGGCAGAAGATGAAGAAAACGCAGGCACAAAAAGGGCTGCTGAACGGCGCGAGAATAAGGAAACCGCTTAGCAAGTCAAAGCATGCAGCGCAAGTTGCGTGCCCTCGGAGAGCTCTCGTTGGGAGGCTCTTCCCGAAAGGGCTACTCGAAGCGAAGTGCCTCGATCGGGTCCAGCGAAGCCGCACGGTAGGCGGGGTAAAACCCGAACCCGATCCCGATCGCCGAGCAGACCACCAGACCAGCCAGGGCCCAGCCGAATGGGAAGATAACGTCGGCCTGTAACCAGACCGCGAGGAGGTTGCCGCCGATGGCGCCGAGGAGAATACCAAGAACTCCCCCTGCCTCCGAGATGAACACCGCTTCGGTGAGAAACTGGCGCAGAATGTCTTTGCTGCGGGCGCCGATCGATTTCCGAATCCCGATTTCTTTCGTTCGTTCGGTCACGCTGACGAGCATGATGTTCATGATCCCGACACCCGCCGCCACGAGCGCGATCAGGCTGATCACGAAGGCGCCGATGCGCACGACGCCAGCAATCGACGCAAACGCGCTTTTCAGCGAATCGTTGGAATAGATCTCGAAGTCGTTCGGCTCGTTAGGCTTCAAGCCGCGCGCAATTCGCATCGCGCCGATCGCCTTGTCGAGCGTGCGGTTGTACGTCTCCTGCGAAACCGACTGTGTCGCAATGTTTACGGAGCGTTTCGCGGAACCGAAGTTCTCGAAAAAGCGCGTGATCGGCAGCACGCAAATGTCGTCCTGGCTTTGCCCAAAGGCGCTCCCCTTCTCCGCCAGCACACCGATGATGGTGAGCGGATGCCCGCTCAGCTTGATCACCTTCCCAATCGGCGTTTCGTGAGGGAAAAGCGTTTTCTCAATGTCCCGGCCGACGACCACGACGTTTCGCGCCAGATCGACATCTTCGTCGGTGATGTTGCGACCGTACGCGAGCGTGTAGCTGTTCGCGGCAAGGAAGCTCCGGTTTGAACCAGCGATCGTCAGACTCGGAGTGGTTTTCAGTCCGTTATAAACTGCCTGCCCACCGGTGCGGTCAAAAATCTTGAGGCAAACTTCGGGCGCGCTGCCTTCCATCAGCTGCGCGTATCGCAACGCTTGCGCGTAGGTGATGTTCCTCCGGTTTTCGTACTTGTCCTGGTTGCGGCCGCCCGCGCCGCCGTTAATCGGGTACTTGGCGAACTGGAAGATATTCGAGCCGAGAAAATTAATGCCGCCTTCGATGGATGCCTGCAGTGCGCCGATGGCCGTCATCACTGAGATAACGGAAAACACGCCGATCGTGATGCCGATCATCGTGAGACCCGAACGGAGCTTGTTCGCGCCGAGCGACTGCAGCGCCATCGAAATCGTTTCGCTGAATTTCATTCGTAGCGGAGGGCAGTCACGGGGTCGAGGCGCGACGCGGACCAGGCGGGTGCGAAGCCGGAGATCAGGCCGGTCATCACCGAGACAATCATGCTAATGACGACGAGGCCAAAGGAGAACTGGATTGGGAACGACGGCAAGGCGAAGCCGAGCCCGAAGCAGACAAGATAGGAGAACGTCAAGCCAATCACCCCGCCGAGGACACAGAGCGCCGTCGATTCGATCAGGAATTGCAGGAGGATCGTGCGGCGGCGCGCTCCGAGCGCCTTACGGGTGCCGATCTCTTTAGTGCGCTCTTTCACGCTAACGAAGGTGATGTTCATGATGCCGATGGCGCCGACAAACAGCGACAAGCCAGTGATAAACAGGCCGGCAATGGCGATGGAATTCTTCACCGGATCGAGCGTGCTCTTGAATGCCTGCTGCTCGTTGATGTTGAAATCGTTCTTCTTTTCCGGCGCAAGCGCGCGGACACGGCGCATCAAGCCGGTGAGCTCATCTTTCGCATCCTCGAGCTGGTTTTTGTCTTTCACCTTCACGCGGATGTCGGTGTCGGTCTTGGCGCTGAAATAACGCTCAAACGCCACGAGCGGCACCGTCACAATCGAGTCGAGGCTGAAAAGGCCGAGGAACGATCCCTGGCGCGCGCCGACGCCGATCACCTTGAAGGGATTGCCGTTGATCTGCACGAACTTGTCGATCGGGCTGCCGGAGGGAAAGAGTGCATCCGCCACGTCGTATCCAATGAGGCAGACGTTCGCGCCGCTCTTCGCTTCCATCTCGTTGTAGAAGCGGCCTTCGGTGGTGTCGACCGTCGAGACCAGCGGGAAGTCGACCGTCGTGCCGAGCACGATGATGTTGCTGACCTGGCTGTCCGCGTACTTCACGTTGCGCAGGATATTGGAGGTGGGGACGGCGATGAGCAGGTTCGAGTTCGGGCTTGCCGCGATCATCCGGTTCAGCGTTTCCGCATATTCGGTTTTGATTTTTTTCCGCGCGCGGTAGTTCCACCAATCAGGCACGCGCGCCCAAGGGAACTGCTCCACGTAGAGAACGTCTTCCCCGATGATCGACATGCTCTTGTCGAACCCGCTCTGGATGCCGGTGATCGCCGTTCCCATGAGAGTGACTGCGACGATCCCGATAATCACGCCGAGCGCGGTGAGCATCGAGCGCGTCTTGTTCGCCTGCATCTGGGCGAGGGCGATCTTCCAGCTTTCGCTGAGCTCGTAGAGCAGGCGTTTCATCCGTCGCGAAGACTAGGGGACGGCGAGCGACTCCGCCGGAACGAGCGCGGCAGTGCGGTCGCTTTCAACGAGACCGTCGCGCAGAAACACAGTACGGCGGGCGTGCGCCGCGATGGCCGCTTCGTGCGTGACGAGGATGATCGTGTTGCCAGCCTGGTAGAGCGTCTCGAGCAGCGCCATGATCTCTTCACCGGTCTTGGAATCGAGGTTCCCGGTGGGTTCATCAGCCAGGATGATGGACGGGTTGTTTACGAGCGCGCGCGCAATTGCCACCCGCTGCCGCTGGCCGCCGGACAACTCGTTAGGCTTGTGCTGCATCCGCTCGCCGAGCCCGACGTCGTGCAGAGCTTGCGCGGCCATTTCCTCGCGGGTCACGGGATCAATCCCGGCGTAAATCAGCGGCAGCTCCACGTTGCGCAAGCTAGTAGAGCGGGGGAGCAGGTTGAAAGTTTGGAAGACGAAGCCGATCTCGCGGTTTCGGATCGCCGCCAGCTCATCGTCATCCATCGCGGAGACATCCTTGCCGTTGAACTCGTAGCGGCCGGAGCTGGGGGTATCGAGGCAGCCGAGCATGTTCATGAGCGTCGACTTGCCGCTCCCGCTCGGGCCCATGATCGCGAGGTACTCGTTGCGATGAATCCGCAGCGTGACACCGCGCAGCGCGTGCACGGTTTCTTCGCCCATCACGTAGTGCTTGGTGATGTTCTCGATATCGATGACGATCGGACCGGGAGGGCGGATCGTGTCACCAGGAGTCATGTTCCAGTACGATAGGGCGGCGCGGCGGGCTTCCTGCCACGCGGCTACTTCTTGTCGGCCTTCTCGAATTCGACTTTAGCGCCGTCTTTTAGCTTTCGGCTGATCGCGCTGTAGCTGCCGGAGATCACTTCGTCGCCAGGCTGAATGCCGCTCTTGATTTCCATGTAGGTGTCGTCGGCGATGCCGGTGGTCACTTGCACCATCTCCGCTTTATTGCCCTTCTTCAGGAACACGACCTTCATCAGCTTCTCGCGTTCCTCCTTCTCCGCCTTTTTCTCAAGCCGTTCGTTGGTCAACTCGGCGGCGTTGTCACCCTTATCGGCTTGCGAGCGACGGGTCTTCTGCTTCTCGATCTCTTCCGGGCTCAAGTTGCTGTCACCTGTGCGGATCGTGACGCTCTGCATCGGCACCGCCACCGCGTCGGCGACCATGTCCGTCTGAATATCCGCGGTGCAGCTGAGGCTCGGGCGGAGTTTTACGTCTGCTGCTGCTTCGAGGCGGACCTTCACTTCGAAGTTCGTAACTTCCTCCTGGGTGCCTGCGCCCGTGGTTTTCCCGGTGTTCGCGATCTGCGCCACCGTGCCGCTAAATTCCCGCTCGCCGTAGGCGTCGATCGTGATCGTCGCCTTATCGCCGATCTTCACCGTCACGACGTCGTTTTCGTTCACGTCTACGCGCGCTTCCATCGTGCCGAGGTCCGCCACGCGCATCACTTCCGTGCCGGCAAACTGATTCGTCGCGACCACGCGCTCCCCGAGCTTGCTGTTCAGCACCGTCACGGTGCCATCGATCGGGGAGTAGATCGTCGTCTTCGAAAGCTGATCACGCGCCTGCGTGGACCCGGCTTCAGCGCGTTCAATCTCGTGCAGCGAGCTCTCGTAGGTGGCTGTGGCGACCTCATGCGCCGTGCGTGCCGCAACGAACTCCGACTCGGATATCATCTTCTTCGCGAACAGATCCTGACTCCGCTTCAAGTCCGCCTCCGCCTTCGCAGCGGCCGATTTCAACTGGAGACTTGTAGCACGAGCAGAACTGATCGACGCAGTCTGCGCCGCCAGCTGCGCCTGATACGAGTCTGGCTTGATCTTCATGAGCAGATCTCCCTTTTTCACCGCCATTCCGTCGACCACCGGCAGCTCAATGATCTCTCCGGCGACTTCAGGCGAAATCTTAACTTCCACTTCCGGTTGAACTTTCCCGGTCGCGGAGACGGTCTGCACGATCGTTTTTCGCACCGCCTTTTCGGTAACCACCTCGATCGGCTTCTCGCGTTTCCCCAGAACCATGGAAACCACCGCCCAGGCGACGAGCAACGCCACCACGCCCAGAATGATGTAGCGCCTGCGACGCGAACGCTTCTTCCCCGGGGGAACCGAAGCAGACTGCGACGTGGCTAAGGCTTGGTGCATGATGGAGGCAAAGGGCTGAGGGGAGGGGACGATATCGGCTGTATAGACCGTTGGGAAGCAATTCCCGTTCACCGAACCTGCTTGGCGCGTGCGCCTTTCGGGTAATCCTGCGGTGGCGGGCCGTTTGCGAAAAACTTCAGCTGAACGCGACGCTCGCTGTGCCGATGCGCCCGCGAATCTGGTCGATTGCCCAGGCGGCATGCTCCGCGATCAGCGGTTCCGCGTCGCGTCTTGCGCGCTCCAGCGCCGGCAGATCCTCTTCGGTGCCGACGTTCCCAAGCGCCACGCACACGTTTCGCAGCAGGCCGCGGCGTTTGATTCTCTTGATCGGCGAGCCGCGGAATAACGTTCGGAAAGCGGCGGCGTCCAGCGCCAGGTAATCGCGCAGCTGCATCGCGGCCGTCGCCGGCCGGGCGGCGAACGCAGCCTCGCGCGAGACCGCGGCGAAGCGGTTCCAAGGGCAGACGTCGAGACAGGTGTCGCATCCGTAGATGCGGTCGCCAATCAGCGGTCGCAAGGCGAGCGGGATGGATCCTTTCGATTCGATCGTCAGATAAGAAATGCAGCGGCGCGCGTCGAGTCGGTGCGCCTCTGTGATGGCGCCGGTTGGGCAGGCCGTGATGCAGCGCGTGCAACTCCCGCAACGTGCTGCCTGCGGCGTGTCTGGGGTCAGCTCCAGCGTCGTGAGGATCTCGGCGAGGAAGAACCAAGTGCCGAGCTGTTGGTCGACGAGCATCGTACTCTTGCCGTGCCAACCGACGCCCGCTTCGGCAGCGTGGTCACGCTCCAGCATCGGCCCAGTGTCGACGTAACACTTCTGCGTCCCGCCGCAGGAGACCAGGAACTCGTCGAGCTGGCGCAGCTTTCCGAGCATCAGGTCATGGTAATCGTCGCCCCAGGCGTAACGGGCGATCCGGCCGATGGCGGTGGTGTCAATCTCGGCGTCAGGGGCGCCTTGCCAATAGTTCAGCGCCAAGACGATGACTGACCGTGCGCCGGGTAGCACCTGCTGTGGATCGCAGCGCTTCTCCGCGCCGCGATGAAGCCATTCCATCTCGCCAGCCGCTCCTTCAGCGAGCCAGCTCCTAAACTCAGCGGCGTGCGGCGGCGGCGAGCAATGCGCGACACGGCAGCTATCGAATCCCAGTTCCTTCGCGCGATGGACGATCTGCGACTTCAGCTCCGGCAAATTGCCAGAAGCGCTCGGCACCGAAGCATGTGGCTCGCGGCTGAAGCTGATGACGTTAGTGAACATCGTGACGCGGAAGCTCCACGCGCGCGAGGATTGCTTTCACCACTTCGTCACGCGTGAGGTGTGACGTGTCCAGCGTGAAATCCGCGACACTCCGGTAGAGCGATCCGCGCTCGCGGACCAATTCCCGCAGGCGCCCTGCTGGATCCGGCCCCTGGAGCAGCGGCCGTGACGTCCGCCGGGAAACCCGGTCGAAGAGCGTCTGTTCGTCCGCGGTGAGGTTCACAACAGTGCCGAGCTCCCGGATGCACTCCACGTTCCCTGGCCGCAGCACGATCCCTCCGCCGGTCACGACGATGGCCCGCTCGCGCGGCAATTCCAAGAGCACCTCAGCTTCGCGCCGCCGGAATTCGCTTTCACCGTGCTGCGCGAAAATTTCGTTGATCGAAGACCCGAACCGCTCGGAGATCATCGCATCAGTGTCGTATCGCGGCCATCCGGTGCGCATCTCCAGCCGCCGGCCGGCGGCGGACTTGCCGCTGCCCATGAACCCGATCAACACGATCGCTCCTCCGCGCTCCGGCATGAGGCACGGTGCCGTGATGTCGGCCAAAGTCGAGATCGCGTGACCGAGGTGCAAAGCAACGCGCGCGGGCCAGGAGTAAAATCACCTTTACAAGGCGAGCCGATGCGGGAAGTCATGAACGGCAATCATGCCTGATTCCAACAGTCCAGCCGCGGTCGTTGCTGTCGTCATGGGCAGTGGCTCGGATTGGGAGACAATGCGGCATGCGGTGGAGCTGCTTGCGCGACTTGGAGTTCCGGCTGAACACCGGATCGTCTCCGCGCACCGGACCCCGGAATTGATGGCGGATTTTGCTCGCGAGGCGGCATCGTGTGGCGTGCGCGTTATCATTGCGGGAGCCGGAGGCGCAGCGCATTTGCCAGGCATGATCGCCGCTCATACCTGGCTGCCGGTGCTCGGTGTTCCAGTGGAATCAAAGGCCCTGCACGGGCTCGATTCACTCTTGTCGATTGCGCAGATGCCGGCCGGTGTGGCTGTCGGCACCCTCGCCATCGGTGCCTCCGGAGCAAAGAATGCTGCTCTGCTCGCGGCGAGCATCATTGGCTTGTCGGATGCGAAAGTCCGCGCGGCGGTTGAAGCTTTCCGCCACGACCAGACATCAGCCGTGCTCGCGCAGCGTCTGGAATGAGCCACGTATATCTCCCTGGCGCGACGATCGGGGTGATGGGCGGGGGCCAACTTGGGCGGATGCTCGCCTTCGCAGCTCGCCGGACGGGTTACCGCGTCCACATCTTCTCGCCGGAGAAAGACGGGCCGGCGGCACAGGTATCGAATCGCTCGATTGTCGCAGACTACGCGGACGAAGAGGCGGTGAAACGCTTCGCGGCGGACGTCGACGTAATCACGTTCGAGTTCGAGAACATTCCGGTGCAGACGATCGAATGGTGCGCGCACGACCACGACGTGCGTCCTGCTGGAGCGATCCTGCACATCGCGCAGAACCGCCTTCGAGAAAAAAACTTCCTCGCTCATGCTGGAATCCCGCTCGCGCCGTTCCGCGCTGTGAGAAGCGCGTCAGGCCTCAAGAGCGCGCTCGGAGAGATAGGACGGCCGGCAATCCTAAAGACGGCCGCGTTTGGCTACGACGGCAAAGGGCAGCAGGCGATTAACGAGGACGCGAATCTCGAGGAAGTCTGGAGCGCCAGCTCGGGGAACGAGCTGGTTCTGGAAGGGGCGGTCGCTTTCGAAAAGGAAGTTTCGGTGCTGGTGGCTCGTGGGACCGATGGCGCGATCAAGACCTTTCCGCTCTGCGAAAATATTCATCGCGATCACATCCTCGACATCACAGTCGTGCCCGCGCGGGTGGAGAGCAGCGTCGAGCGCGCCGCGGCCGAGCTCGCGCGTTCGATCGCCGAGAAGCTGGAGCTCGTTGGACTGCTTGCGGTGGAGATGTTCTTAAAGGCGAATGGCGATCTGCTGGTGAACGAGCTTGCGCCTCGTCCGCATAATTCGGGGCATTGGACGATCGAGGCGTGCGCCACGAGCCAGTTTGAGCAACAGGTCCGAGCCGTGTGCGGACTGCCGCTGGGTGCGACCAATGTTCTGCGTCCCGCGGCGATGGCGAATCTCCTGGGGGATGTCTGGCAAAGCGGCGAACCCGACTGGAGCGCGGCGCTCGCGGTCGGCGGTGTCGGTCTCCATCTCTACGGGAAGCGCGAGCCGCGGCTTCGGCGCAAGATGGGGCACCTAACGGCGTTCGGGGCCGATGCCGATGAAGCGATCGCCAGAGTGACCGCGGCGCGCTCGGCGCTCCAGAGCGGCTCGACGTGACAACGAATATTCTCCGCGCCGCTGCGCCCGCAGATTTCAGCGCGGCCGTTCGCGCAGCGGTGGGCGAACTCGAAAAGGGCGCGGCGGTGGCACTGCCGACAGAGACCGTCTACGGCCTCGCGGCAGACGCCTTTAAGGTCGATGCGGTTTTGAAGATTTTTTCGGCGAAGGACCGGCCGCGCTTTGATCCGCTGATCGTACATCTCCCCGATTCAAGCTGGCTTGATCGTGTCACCTCGGCAGCGGGTGCGGGCCCTCTCCTCGACGAACTTGTCCGCCGATTTTGGCCTGGTCCATTGACGCTGATCCTGCCGCGGCAGGAGGTGGTGCCCGATGTGGTCACTGCCGGCTTGGAAACGGTGGCAGTGCGAGTGAGTGCGCATCCGCTGTTCAGCGCGGTGCTCCAAGCATTTGGGAGCCCGCTCGCTGCTCCGAGTGCGAATCGCTTCGGCCGGATCAGCCCGACCACAGCAGAGCACGTGCGGCAGGAATTGGAGGGACGCATCCCACTGATCCTCGACGGCGGAGCAACAACACACGGAGTGGAGTCGACGATCGTCGTGCTTCGCAACGGCGGGATTGAGATACTCCGCCACGGCCCGATCACGGCCGAGCAGCTGCGCGAGCTCGGCGAGGTGCGGATCGTCGCTGGGGGCGCACAGCCGGAGGCGCCGGGCCAGCTCCGATCGCATTACGCGCCGCGAACGCCGTTGACGCTTGTCCGGACGCTCGCCGACTTTCGCGGGCCAACTGGAGCGCGCCTGGGAGCTCTTCGCTGGACTGGAGGAGATGCGGATGGTTTCGAAGAAGTTCGCGCCCTCAGCTCGACCGGCGACTTGACCGAAGCGGCCGCTAATCTCTTTCGTTACCTGCGAGAGCTCGACGCCGCAGGTTTGGACCGGATTGTCGCCGAAGAGGTCCCGGAGGTCGGGCTGGCCGCGGCGATCATGGACCGACTGCGCCGTGCTGCAGCATTGTAGCCGTCGACGACGGCTAGCTCTGGTGCGCGAGGCAGGCTTGGACGAAGCCCTTGAAGAGCGGGTGCGGCTTGTTTGGCTTGCTCTGGAATTCCGGGTGGTACTGGCAGGCCAGGAAGTACGGATGATCTTTTAGCTCAATGAGTTCCGCGAGCTGCCCGTCGGGTGAGGTGCCGGAGATGGTGAAGCCCTTCTCCACCATCTGGTCACGGTACTTCATGTTGAACTCGTAGCGATGACGATGCCGTTCGAGCGCTTCATTGCTGCCATAGACGCTCTCGGCCTTCGTGCCTTGTTCGATTTTCGTCGGCCACGTGCCGAGGCGCATGCTTGCGCCCTTGTTCACCACCTCCTGCTGCTCTTCGAGGAGCGAGATCACAGGGTACGCTGCGTGTTTGTCAAATTCGGTGCTGTTCGCGTCGGCCAAACCGACAACGTTGCGCGCGAATTCGATCGTCGCCACCTGCATGCCGAGGCAGAGGCCGAGATACGGCACGTTGTTTTCGCGTGCGAACTTGGCGGCTTTGATTTTCCCTTCGACACCGCGCTCACCGAAGCCACCGGGAATCAGCACGCCCGCCACGTCCTTGAGCTGCCCGTCGATTCCATCCTGCAGCGTCTCGGCGTCGATCAACTTCAGATCAATCCCGCAATCCTGGCTCGCCGCCGCGTGCGTCAGTGATTCGTAGATGCTCTTGTAGGCGTCCTGCAGGTCGATGTACTTGCCGACAACGGCGATTTTGACCTGCTTTTTCGGATTGATGATCCGGTTCACGAACTTACGCCAATTCGTCAGATCCGGGGGCGGGGCTTCGATGTGCAGCAGCTGGCAGAGAAGATCATCGACCCGCTCTTCGTGCAGCATCAGCGGCACTTCGTAGATCGTGTGCTGCACGTCGCGCGCTTCGATCACCGCTTGCGGCGAAACGTTGCAGAACATGGATAGCTTCTGGCGCGTTTCCGCGTCGAGCGGCAGCTCGGTACGGCAAAGGAGCACCTGCGGTTGCAAGCCGATCTCGCGGAGCTTCGCGATGCTCTGCTGCGTCGGCTTCGTTTTGAGTTCGCCGGCAGCCTTGATGAACGGCACCAGCGTCACGTGAATGTTGACGACGTTCTGCGGCCCCGCCTCGAGGATGAACTGGCGGATCGCCTCGAGGAATGGCAGGCCCTCGATGTCCCCCGTTGTGCCGCCGATCTCGGTAATGACGATGTCCGCCTTGGACTCATCCGAGACCTCGCGAATGCGGTTCTTGATCTCGTCGGTGACGTGCGGAATCACCTGCACCGTCTTCCCGAGATAATCGCCGCGGCGCTCCTTCAGGATGACGCTCTCGTAGACCTGGCCGCTGGTGAGATTGTTGTGGCGCGACAAGACGCAATTGGTGAACCGCTCGTAGTGACCCAGATCGAGGTCGGTCTCCGCGCCGTCGTTCAGAACGTAAACTTCGCCGTGCTGAAACGGGTTCATCGTGCCCGGATCCACGTTCAGATACGGATCGAACTTCTGAAAAACGACACGCTGCCCGCGCAGCTCCAGCAACGTGCCGATCGCAGCCGCGGCGAGGCCTTTGCCTAACGAGCTAACCACTCCACCAGTGACGAAAATGTACTTCATCGGCCGGATCCCTTTCGTTCAGCACGAGCGAGAATCTGCTCCAGTGCGGCCGCGTCTTCCGGGGTGTCGAGCCCGGGAGATCCTGTCTTTGTGACGAGCACGTGAATTCTTACTCCATTCTCCAGCGCGCGCAATTGCTCCAGCGACTCTGCACGTTCGAGCGGCGAGGGCTCCCACCGCACGAACTGCAGCAGCAGCTCACGCGTGTAGCCGTAGATGCCCTGGTGTCGCAGAAACGTGAACTCCGCTGCGGAATCCTGCAGGAATGGGATCGCGCTGCGTGAGAAATAAAGCGCCGTTTTCTGCGCACCAACGACCACCTTTACCTGATGCGGTGAAGCGACGTCGGCACGTTTCTCGAAAGCGTGCGCGGCGGTAATCATCGCCAGTGTTCGGTCGCGTCGAAGCTCACGCACGAGTCGGTCGATCAGCTTCGGATCGACGAGAGGTTCATCGCCCTGGATGTTGATCAAGTGGGTGAACTCCGGAGCGTGCCGCGCCACTTCTGCGATGCGATCTGTTCCGCTCCGGTGCTTCGGCGAGGTCAGCGATACTTCCGCGCCCCAGTCGAAGGCCGCCTCCGCGATCCGCATGTCGTCTGTCGCGATGATCACCTCGTCCAATGCCTTCGCGCGGCGGCAGCGTTCCCAAACGTGCTGCAGCAGTGGTTTTCCGGCGATGCAATGCAATGGCTTGCCAAGAAAACGGGTGGAACCCCAGCGGGCGGGGATGATGCCGGCAGCTTTAAACGCCATGACGCAGAATGATTTCGGTCGCTTCGCTAAGATCGGGGACCGTCCAATCAGCGGCCCCGCCGGCATGCTGCTCTTGTCCCGACTGCACTAGAATAGTGCGGACGCCGGCCCGACGGCCGCATTCGGCGTCGATCCGCTTGTCTCCGATCATGAACGAGCGGTCGAGATCGATTTGATGATCCCGAGCCGCTTCCAGGATCATTCCCGGTTCCGGTTTGCGGCGAATCGAGCCGCTGTCGGGCCGCTCTGGACACCAATACGTCGCATCGATCACACCCGCGCCGATCTGTTGCTCCACCTCGAGTTCAACCGCGCGGTAATCCTTCTCGGTGAAATAGCCGCGGCCGATCCCGCTTTGGTTCGTGATGATGATGATCTTGTAACCGGCGCCGCGCAGCCGCCCGAGCGCGGGCGCGGCGCTCTCAAACACCGAGACGTATTTCGGGTCGCCGCAATAATCAACGTCTCTCATGATCGTGCCGTCCCGGTCCAGAAACACGGCCGGCCTCTTTGACTTATCCGATGCCGTCGCCATCAAAGCTCGCGATCAATTCCTCACGCGTCACCGTCGCGGTTCCCAACTTTCCCACCACGACGGCGCTAGCGTGGTTCGCGATCTCTGCGGCTTCCCGCGCTGACGCATCACAGCAGAGTGCCATCGTGAACAACGCGATCGCGGTGTCTCCTGCGCCGGAGACGTCAAACACCTGACGCGCTTTCGTCGGGATGTGGTGGCGCACGCCGTCGCCTTCAAAAAGGAGCATGCCCTGTTCGCCCAGCGTGATGAGGAGATACTTCGTGTCCCATTTTTCCAGCAACAGGCGACCTACTTCGAGCAGCGCCGCGTCCTGATCCGGCGGATCAACGGGATCGCTCCACGGAACACCGGCGGCGAGAAAGGCCTCACTGCGATTTGGCTTCACGGCCGTGACATTCCGCCAGTCGATCCGGTGCCGCGGGTTCGGGTCGGCGGTCACAATTTTACCCGCGGCGCGCGCGAGACGAGAAACCTGCGCCACGAGGTCAGCCGCGAGAAAGCCCTTGCCATAGTCTTCGAACACGATCGCGTCGACGTCGGACAGCTGCCGTTCCACGCTCTTGCTGACCAGCGCGATCTGCTCGGCGCTCGAGCCGCGCAGCTGTTCGCGATCCACACGGACCACCTGCTGCTGCCGGGCAATGATTCGCGTCTTCACGATCGTGCGGTAGGAAGAGTCTTCGATCGCGTCGGCCATCTCGATCCGCTCTTTCTCGAGCAACCCGCGCAATTGCCGTCCCCCCTGGTCACTGCCGATCATGCCGATCACGGAGGTTCCGCGGACAAACTCCCGAAGATTTCGCGCCACGTTCGCGGCGCCACCGGGATAGAAGCTTTCCCCAGTCACTTCGACCACAGGCACCGGTGCCTCAGGCGAAATGCGGCCCACTTTGCCCCAAACGAACTCATCCAGCATCAGATCGCCGATGACGAGCACTCGCTTCGACGCCGCGAGGGTGAGAATGGCTTGGAGCCTCTTTTTTGTCATATCGCGTCTTGGTCGTCGGCCGGGAGAATTTGCGGACAATGCCGCCACCTTACCGCGTCGGCGCGATTCATGGGTGTTGAGATATCGGGCACGCTGATTTGTGCGTTTGGGAGTTTTGCCTAAAGTTATCCACCAATCCTGAATAGGAAGCCTAAATCAACAGTCGAAGCTCTGGATGATACCTCTCGTTAAACTTTCCAAAGTGGCCGTCGTCGCGACGCTCACCCTCTCATTGTCGGCCAACGCCGTCGAAGCGCCCAAGCGAATCGATGTTGGTCAGCTCTCGAAACGCGTCGAAGACGTGGTCGTGCCGCTCCCGAACGAAGTGTTCGGCGCACTCAACAAGCTCGGCGGCGTAAACTGGAAAGAATACGTGCGCAGCGAGAAGTCCGGAAATTTCAAAGAGCGTCCGCGGATCGCTTTGCTCCTCGGCACCGTCATCGCGGATGGCTTCATCGCCGTGCAAGCGGAGGACGCTCCCGCGGTCAAAGATATTGGGCAGCGGGTGCTCGGCCTGGCAAAGGGGATCGGCGTTGGGAATTCGATCACACCGCACGCCAAAGCCATCACGGAAGCGGCTGACAAGCGGAACTGGCCGACCGTTCGCCAGGAGCTGGATCGCACGCAGAACAGTGTCCAACAGGCGATGAATGAGATGCGCGACGAGAAGCTTTCCCACCTCGTGAGTCTCGGCGGCTGGCTGCGCGGCACGGAGGTGCTCACCGCGGTAGTAAACAAGCGGTTTTCAGCCGACGGCGCCGAGCTGCTGCACCAACCCGATCTGCTGACCTATTTTCAGGAACGCCTCCAGGGGATGCCGGAGTTTAATTCTAAGCTGCTGCAGGAGATTCAAACCGCCCTCGGCGAAGTGCGCCCCTTGATCGATACCGGGACCGCGCCGATCACGCCGGAAGCGGTCAAACGGATCAACGAGATCACGACCCGCGTAGACGAAGCGATCGTCACGAAAAACCCCTAGTTGACCCATGCAAGTTCCTGTCCAACGAACCTTGTCCGCCGCGATTGTAATCGCCGTCCTGCTTGCCTCCATTCCGGCGTCATTCGCCTCGGTAGATGACGCGCAGTCCTTCGCGCTCCAGGCAGCCGAACCGTATGTGAAGGACGGTTTCCAGGTCCGCGAGGATTACTGGGGTGGTGATCTCGGGGCGGGCGAAAAGAAAGCCGTCAAGCAGCAACTCTTTAAAGGAAACGAGTACTGGTTCTGGCTGGCCACCGAGGTAGAGAAAGCCACCGTTTCGGTGCACATCTACGACGCGGAAGGGAAGCTGGTAGAGCAGCCCGACAGCTGGCAAAAAGGTCATTTCGCCGGTGCGCACGTCATTCCGCCAAGCACCGGCAGCTACTTTATCATCGTGACGGTGGAGCAGTCGCCGGAAGAGCGCACCCATTGGGCGCTTGTCTACGGCTTCCGGTAGGACTGTTCTCTCCACGGTTGCGCCGAAGTTGCAGCACTTGAACGCGTGTCGCCTTCAGCCGCGGATGAGTCATCG
Organism: Chthoniobacterales bacterium; assembly: GCA_013694595.1. GTDB lineage: Bacteria > Verrucomicrobiota > Verrucomicrobiia > Chthoniobacterales > UBA10450 > JACCTI01. Next base: position 3,120 of record JACDCC010000134.1, on the reverse strand, counting down.
CCGAACAGGCGCTGAATGAGCGATACGCGGACGCTGCAGTTCGAGAGCGCGCGAGCTCTCCAGGCGCTCTACGCGAACGATCTTAAACTGCTCAAGACGCTCGAAGAGGCGCTCAACGTTCGCGTGACGACTCGCGAAGGCTGGGTCAAAATCGAAGGCGAACCGACGCAGCTCGACCGCGCACAGCGCGTGTTCGAGGAGCTGGAACAGGCCCGGAAAAAGGGCGTCGACATTCACAAACACGAGTTCAGCTACGCCTTGAATTCTGTCACTGAGGCGCGTCCGGATAATCTCAGTGATGTGGTGAACGTGAAGATCGCCACCTCCTCGCGGAAGCCGCCGATTGTCGCCAGGACGCTCGGTCAGCGGAATTACCTCGAGGCAATCCAGAAGCACGACATCGTCTTTGGAATTGGCCCCGCTGGCACCGGGAAGACTTATCTCGCTGTCGCCATGGCGGTGGCCGCGCTCAAGAAGGAGCAGGTCAGCCGAATCATCCTGACGCGGCCGGCGGTGGAAGCCGGCGAGGCGCTCGGATTCCTGCCGGGTGATCTGCAGGAGAAGATCACGCCGTACCTGCGGCCGCTTTACGACGCATTGCGCGACATGATGGACCCGGAAGAGATCGAGCGCTCCACGGCTCGCCAGGTGATCGAAGTTGCTCCGCTCGCTTACATGCGTGGCCGAACGCTCAGCCATGCTTTTGTGATCCTCGACGAAGCGCAAAATACCACCACGGAACAAATGTTTATGCTGCTGACCCGGCTCGGCCAGAACTCGAAGCTGGTGGTGACCGGCGATGTCACGCAAATCGACCTTCCTTCGAACAAACGCTCAGGGTTGGTGGAGGCGCTGCAGGCGCTAAAAACCGTGGCTGAGATCGGCATGATCTACTTCAGCGAGCGCGACGTGGTGCGACATGAGCTTGTCCGCGCGATCATTAACGCATATCAACAGCACCGCTCGCCGGCGAATGCAGTTGGACCGGCGCGCAAATGATCCTGCATGTTTGAATTCCTGAAACGCAACGCGCTCGTGAAGCGTGGGCTCGCCTCCGGCAAGACACGCCGCCGGCGTCACCCGAACGAGTTCATGCACGCGCTGGAGTATGCCGGCTACATGCGCGGCGTGATCTTCGCCGCGTTCGTGGCCGGGCTGGCGCTGCTGATTTTCACTAGTGATCACCCGGAACCGACCAAAAACTTCGTGGTGGCGGTGCTGTTCTTCGCGGCCGCCGTGATCCAACTCTGGATCAGCCAGCCCAAGACCTACGTGCGCAATTCGCGGCTGCTCCTCGTCTTCGGAGTGATGCTCGTGCAGCTGGCCGCGACCCAGCTGGTCATCGTGCTTTGTGAAAGTGGGACAGTGGACTTTCTGACGCCGGCGGTGGCGCCGGTGCTCGCGCCCTACGCATTCGCGCCGCTCGTCCTCAGCGTGTTGCTCGGACGTAATCACGGCCTCTACTCCGCGATTTTTGTTAGCCTCTGGACGCGGCTTCTTTTTGGCGGCTTCGACGCGCCGCTGCTCGCCTGTGCAGTCGTCAGTGGCTTCACGGCCGTCTTCCTGACTCTGCAAGTCCGCAAGCGCAGCCGCCTTATTCGCGCCGGGTTCGGCGTCGGCCTCGCGATCTGGCTGCTGTCGCTCACCTTTGGTATCATCGGCCCGATCGATCTCTTCACACCGGGAGCGAATGACTGGCAGATGCTGGCAATGCTTACCGGGGTTGCAATCGGTAATGGCATCCTCACCGCGACCATCGTGGGCGGCATCCTCCCGATGATCGAACACATGTTCCGGATCACGACCGATATCTCGTGGCTCGAAGCCTCCGATTTGAATCACCCACTGCTGCGCCGGATGACGATCGAAGCTCCGGGCACGTATCACCACAGCCTTGTCGTCGCCAACCTCGCGGAAGCGGCCGCGGAGGCGATCGGTGCGAACGGGACACTCTGCCGCGTCTGCTCCTATTTCCACGATGTCGGGAAGCTCGTGAAGCCGGATTACTTCACCGAGAACATGAACTTCGAACGCAACCCGCACGATGATCTCGCGCCGACCATGAGCGCGCTCATCATCATCGCGCACGTCAAAGAAGGGGTCGATTTTGCGCTGAAGCACAACCTCAACCATCGCATCGTGGACATCATCCAGGAGCACCACGGCACCTCGCTGGTTTACTACTTCTATAAACGCGCCCTCCAGCAGCAGGAAGACGCCCGCGCCGGCGGCAAGATCATGAACATGCGGGAAGACGACATCCCTGAGGTTCGGGAGGAGAGCTTCCGTTACCCGGGACCGAAGCCGCAGACGAAGGAGAGCGCGATCATTAGCCTCGCCGACATGGTGGAGAGCGCGTCCCGTAGCATCGAGAAGCCGACGCCGCAGAAGATTGAGCAACTGGTGACTGACTTGATCGCGCAGCGCATCGCCGACAAACAGCTCGATGAGAGCGATCTCACGCTCGCCGAACTGAACACGATCGCCGAACGCTTCCGCTTCACTCTGATGACAATGCTGCACACGCGGATCGCCTACCCGAAGGCGGAAACGAAAACGACATCCATGCGGGACGACAAAATACGTCCGGACGTGATGGCGGGCGCGAAGAAACCCGACTCGGCACCGCCGGTTTCAGCGGCCTGACGTTGTGAGTGAGGCCGAACGTGAGCGCCTGACCAGCTGGGGCGCGGAGACAGCGGTTGTGCTCGGCTCCGGGCTCGACTCTCTGACCGACGGCGTAGAAAGCGAGCAGCGGATCCCCTACAGGGATTTTCCCGAGCTTCCGCGTCCTTCGGTGGAAGGGCATCGAGGCGAGTTCGTGCTGGATACTTCCGGAGGAACTCGCGTGCTTTTCGCCCAAGGGCGGGTCCATCTATATGAAGGCCACTCAGCCGCAGAGGTCACCGCCGGCATCCGCCTCCTCGCGGCGTGTGGAATCAAGCGCGTCATTCTCACGAACGCAGCGGGCGCGCTGAACCCAGCGTTCGACCCCGGATCGTGGATGCAAATCAGCGACCACTTGAACCTCACTGGCGCGACGCCGCTTTTTGGGCGGCCCGAGTTTCTCGACATGACAACGACGTACTCTCCGCTCTGGCGCGCGCGCTTTGCCAAGGC
>JACDCC010000129.1 GCA_013694595.1 Chthoniobacterales bacterium | reverse complement strand
CGCGAGGATGTAATCGCCGGCCTTCACGTTCACGCCGATCGCAGTGAGCGGTGAACGCGTGCGATCGTCCCAATTCTCGCCGGGCAGGATGCGGTCGATGCGATAGGCGCGGCTCGCCGGATCGCGGGAAAATTCAGCACCGAGCAGGCCGGTCTTGACGCGCGGCGTCTCCGGGCGTTCGCCGCCTGCGGTGTAAGCGTGGCCGACGTTCAGCTCGCTGATCAGCTCAGAAATCAGGTACGTGACGTCGTTCCTGTGATTTACGAATGGCAGCAGCGCCGCGTATTTATCGCGCTGCGCCTTCCAATCGACGCCATGCATATTCGGCGCGTAGAAGAAGTCGCGCATGTGGCGCCAGGCTTCGTTGTAAATCTGCGCCCACTCGGCACGCCGATCGAGATGCATGTCGAGGCCGTCGAGCTTGAGGTTGAAATCTTTCCCCGCCTTCTCGTCCTTCAATTCGAGCTTCTCTTTCGGGAGGTCGACGATCGCGTGGTCCTTGTCGACCTTGACCAGCATCTTCTTGCCGTCGGTGGTGATCTGATAGCTGTTCACCTGCCCGAGCACGGTCTCCTTGCGATCTTCCAGGCTGTAAGAACAGAGGTGCGACTTGCGGCTGTCCGGATTTTCGTCGTCGGTCCCACGGTCGTCAGCGAGCGTACGACGAAGGTAGAAGATGCGATCTCCGACCATCCGAAGATCGCCGTAATCGCCCGGTGGGATGTTCAACGCCACAAGGCGGTTTTGAATCCCGTCGAGATCGATCTTCACCAAGACGGGAGCTTTCGGCTCATCGGGCTTTTTGTCTTTGTCGTCCTTCGCGGGGCTCGCTTTTTTGTCGGGGCTAGAGCCCGGCGAGGGAGAGGCTCCACCTGCAGCGGCATCCTTCTTGTCGTCTTTGCCGACTTCATCACTGCGTGGCTCGAGAGGTGAGGGAGTGTCTTTCGACAGCGTCACCATGTAGACGCGGCTCATGTCGCGATAGACATTCGCGAAGTCGCCCTGGCTAAACGTTGGTTTGAAATCGCGGCTCGAGGCGAGCAGCAGATATTTGCCGTCGTCGCTAAACACCGGGTCGCCGGAGGCATACCAATCATCGGTGACCGCGACCGGCTTCTTGTCGCGCGTGGAGAAGAGGAAGACCTTTGGGAGGCTGTTCTCCTCCGGACGTTCCCAGGCGATCCATTGGCTATCGGGCGACCAGCTGTAGCTCCGGATCTCGCCCCATTTATCCTGGTCAACGAGGGTGACGGCTTTGTTGGCCACGTCCACGTAGCGCAGCCGCTGCAGACGATCGGACCAGAGCAGTTTGGTGCTATCGGGCGACCAGATAGGTCGGTAGTAATAAGTGTCCGCACCACTCGTGATCTGTTGTGGCTCCCCTGTACCGTCCTGCGACCGGATGTAGAGCTCGTTCTCGCCCGTGACGTCTGAGTTGTAGGCGATCCACTTCCCATCGGGCGACCAGACGGCGTCGCGCTCGTGCGCATTCGACGTGCGAGTCAGATTGCGCGCTGTGCCTTCTTTCCCGGGGACGGAGAAAAGCTCACCGCGTGCGACGGCGATTGCCCGCTTCCCGTCCGGACCCGGGGCGACGGATTGCACGTGCTTGCCCGCATCCACCAGCGCGGCGCGGCCCGACGCGAAGTCTTCCTTGATCGAGATCGGAACCGCCGCCGCCTGTCCGCTCGCGAGATCGTAACGCCAGATTTGTCCGGCCTGCTCGAACACGATCGCCTCTTTGCCGATCGACGGAAACTTGATGTCCCAATCCTTGAACGTCGTGAGCTGCTTCGTCTCCTTCGTCGCCAAATCGGTGAAGTAAAGATTCATCCGCCCGTCGCGATCGGAGATGTAGTAGACCCGATTGTCCGGGCCCCACATCGGGCAAATGTCCTGTCCTTCGTTGTTGGTCAAGTTCTCGGTCGCGCCGCTCTTGAAGTCGTGAATCCAGACATCGTCCGCCATGCCGCCGCGGTAATGCTTCCACGTGCGGAACTCGCGGAAAACGCGGTTGAACGCCATCTTCGAATCGTCGGGTGAGAACGAGGCAAAGCCGCCGCGCGGGATCGGCAGCTGCTGAGGCAACTCGGCATCGAGTCCCACGGTGAAGAGCTGCCCGATGAACGCGTTGTAGGATTTCATCCGTGACCGGAAGACGACGACCGGCTTCGTGTTCTGCCATGTCATCACGATGTTGTTCGGACCCATGCGATCGGAGATGTCGTCGCGACTCAACGTGGCTGTGGTGGTCAGGCGCTTCGGCGCGCCGCCGTCGCCCGGCATGACGTAGACCTCGGTGTTGCCCTCGTAATGTGACGTGAACGCGAGCTGCGTGCCGTTGGCGGAAAAGCGTGGGAAGGAGCTATACCCCGGCCCACTCGTTAGGCGGCGCGCCGTGCCACCATCACGTCCGACGGTGTAGAGCTGGCCGGCATAGGAAAAGACGATCTGTGGCCCGTTCGTGGTGGGGAACCGCAGGAGACGCGTGGCGTCCGTCGGCGCTTGTGCCGAGGCGGAGAAAGCGGAGCCGATGATCAGGAGCGGAACGAAGAAGCGGCGGAAGAGGCGCATCCTGCACACTCAACAGGAAGCCTCCCATTCGGCAACGATTTCTCGGGGATGCCGTGAGGGAGTGTCGCCATATGAACGCCGCGGTCCTAGGTCCTACAGCCTGATCGCGGAGAAGCCTGATCCTGAGAAGGTCGCGATGCCACGCGGTGGGGAACCTTACGTTCGGCGCCCGGTAGCAGAGGAGCGGCGCGCACGCGGCTATCTCAACGTCTGCGCGAGGCTGAGGCTAGTTGTGCGGCGCGCGCAGAAACATTCAGTTCGATCTTCTTTCCAAGGGTAGCGGTCCGTCGCGACGGGACCGGAGTAGAGGCGGCCCGAGTTCCGCCATGAATCGAGAACGACGCCAGAGGCGAACGGCTCTCCCCGGGCGGTGATGACGACGGCGTTATGCTCTCGCAAAGTGCCAGCTCTCGCCCCGCCCCAATGAAGGTCCATCGTGGTGAGCTTTAGTGTGCGCAGACGTCTCATCAGATCACGTGTCCAGTGGTGGCAAAGACCACGCTTCTTCCAGCCGGCATTCACGAGGAAGTTGTGAAACTGCGCCGGCCCGGCGATTCGGTATTCGCGCGCCAGGTCTCGCGATGTCTCGTGAGCGCGAAGTGAAACCCGCTGCGCCTCGTCGCGGCGCACTCGCGGCGACAACGCAACCAGCTGGTCGCGCAAGGCGGTCACCGAGTGTTCCTCGCGCAGCGAACGGGCGGCGGGCGTTTGCTCGCCGGTGGCGGCCAGCGGGGCTGTCGACGCAAGGGCGCAGGCGTAAACCGCGAAGCGAGCAGAGGTGAGCACGTTTGGACTTTATCAGCCGCGCGCCTGGCGGTTAGCCGCTTCGACTTAAGCTGGCCGCAGGCTTCGCCGGCACCGCTAGACACGCGCCGCGATTTTCTTGACGGCGGCGAGGAGCTGACCGGTTTTCGGCGGCTTATCGATCAGCGCGTCGATATTCAATTCCTTGTAACGCTTCCGCTCGTCTTCGTCCAGCCAGGCTGAGAAGACGATGATCTTCCCTTTGAACCCGCCGGCGCGCGCCTGCATAATAAAACGCCACCCGTCGAGATGCGGCATCCGGCCGTCGGCGATGATGAGATCGTAGGCGCGCTCAGTGGTGGCGATCTTCTGCAGGCCATGGGAGCCGTCGAGGGCGGTCTGCACTTCATAGCCTTCGGCCCGCAGCGTATCCGACACCATCGAAAGGACGAGCATGTCGTCATCGACGACGAGGATCTGGAGAGTCTGAGTCTGGGTGCTCACCAGGTTGGATCGTTTCGACGGTGAGGCGCGCGCGTTTCCTCCGCACCAAAGTTTGCAGATCGCAGAAGAAACAGCGGTGCAGCGCCTCCTCCGCGCAATCTTCGTGATCCTATCGAGCCGCGAAAAGCAGGTGATCCAGCGAGTAATGTCCGGGACCGATCAGAATGAGGAAGATCATCATCACGGCCAGATTCAACGCATACTCGTTCCCCGGCGGATTGTTCGTGATGAGATAACCGCCTCCTTTGTGGCCCAGAGTCGCAGCGACGATCATCGTGATCAGGCAGAAGAAAGCCGCGACGCGCGTTCCGAGACCGAGCGCGAGAAGCGTTCCGCCAAGCAGTTCCGTCATCATCGCGATCCGCGCCTGCATTGCCGGAAAAGGGACGCCTAGTGAACCCAGCCAGCCAGTGAACCCGGCCATGTTGCCCGGCCCGACGATGCCGAGTTTTCCCAGCCCGTGGATGATAAAGCAGATGCCGAGGGCCAAGCGCACGATCAACAGACCGACGTCGATCAGAAATGGTGTCGTGGAGGTGAGTAGGTCAGCAAAGTTCATGATCCGGGGGATTGTCGAAAAATCCGTCGTGCAGGTCGAGGTCGATGTGAGCGCGGAAACATCGGGGATCATCAAGGTCGAGATCACCGTGGCCTCTGGCAGGGAAGTGTTGGTTGATTGTGAGTTGCCCCTCACCTGGCGCTGCGCGTCCTCCTCTCCCTGAGAGAGAGGATTGAGGTGAGGGCGAATCTGCCGTGCAGGCTGACAATGCGTGAACACTACCTCTGACAGACAAGAATCAGCTTTTGCCTCGACAGCGCGTCGCGTTTCCAGGAACGCGCGCAGCGACGCCTGCGGCCCGGCGCTCTTCTCAAAGCCGCGTTGCTGGCCGGCTTGCTCGTTTTCATTGTGCCGGCGGGCGGTCCGTGGATGTCACAGGAGGCGTTTGTGAACGTGATGGGCCGCGGCATGGGCAACAACCCGCTCCCGGCTCTGGTGGGGCATTTCGCACTCGCACTCCTCTACGGCTGGATTATCGCCGGTGTGCATTTTCAGCCAATCCCTTGGCACGCGGTATTCTCTTCGGTGCACTGCTCGCGATCCCTCTCTACGGCGTGACTACGCGATCCTTGCAGCCGGCGCTGGTTTCCGGGCGAACGAGATCCACGCTGGCATCGCACATCTGATGTTCTGCCTGTTCTTCAATGTCGCTGACCGCGCGATGGCAGGGCCGCGCCCGCGCCGGAAGAACGGCGCGAACGAGTCGGCGAAAGCCGGTGGCTTGGGCACCTGATTATCGGGCGGGCAGTGCCCGTCGCGCTAGCCCATGTAGAAGCCGCCGTTCACATTCAGCACGTGACCCGTGATGTAACTCGCCATCGGGGAGGCGAGAAATAGCGCGGCATCAACGATCTCGTGCGCCTGACCGAAGCGGCCGAGGGGGATCTGCTTGTTGAACTCCGCGGTGACATTCTCCGGCATCCCTTTGCTCATGCCGACGTCGATGAAGCCGGGCGCGATGGCGTTGACGGTAATCTGCTGACGCGCGAACTCGCGCGCGGAGACTTTGGTCAGCGCGATGATGGCGGCTTTGCTCGACGAGTAATTCGCCTGGCCGAAGAGTCCCATCTGTCCACTGACCGAGGACAGATTGATGATGCAGCCGTTCTGGCGGAGAACGGCGGCCGCCTTCTGCGTGACGTTGAACGTGCCGGTGAGATTGACGCGCAGCACGCTCTCGAACTCCTCCAGCGTCAGCTTCTTCATCGTGCGGTCGCGGATAATGCCGGAGTTATTCACCAGCACATCGAGCCCGCCGAGCTTTTCGCCGATTTGCAACATCATCGTTTCGACCCGCTCCGGCTTGGTCACGTCGCATTCGACCACCAGCGCGTCCCTCATCTCCTTCGCGACACCTTCGGCATCGGACTGATTCTGCCCACTCGCATCGGCGATGTAGTTCACGACGCAGCGCGCGCCGCGTTGCGCAAAGGCCTTGATCATGGCCGCGCCGATGCCGCGTGAGCTGCCGGTGACGAGCACTACTTTGCCGGAGAAATCGAGAGGGTCAGTCATCCGGCGGACGTTAGGCAAATGCCGTTGCCCGACAAGCGAATGCCGCTAAGATTTCCTGCTCATGGCCGCTCCGATCCGCGTTCTCACTGCTGTTCCCATCTGCGACGGACACGATAGCGCGATCAACACCATCAACCTCGAGTTCATCCGGCACGGCATCGAGGTGGTCTATCTCGGCTATCACCGCTACGCGCAGGATATCGTGCGTGCGGCAATCCAGGAGGACGTGCGCGCGGTCGGGATCTCGAGTTACAACGGCGGGCACGTCGAGTTTTTCGTTGAAGTAGTGAAGCAACTCCGGAAGCGCGGCGTGGATGACATCGCCGTGTTTGGCGGCGGTGGCGGCACGATCACGCACGACGACCAGCGCGTGATGCAGAAGCGCGGCGTCGACAAGATTTTCTTCGCCGGCACGTCGCTGACCGATATGGTCGGCTGGGTCCACGAGCGTTACGGCAAAGGGCCGAAGCGCGGCAGCCGCGATGGCGCTCCGGTCGACATGCAGCTCGCGCGCAAGCTGACGCAGATTGAGGACGCTTACGCGAACGGCAAGGCGCTGCGCAAACTAGCGGCGAAGAAGTCGAGCGGCACGCGCGTGATCGGGTTCACCGGCCCTGGTGGCGCAGGCAAAACGACGTTGATCGACGAGCTCGTGCTGCGCTTGCTGCATCGCGACGACACTTCGCGCATCGCCATTCTTTCACATGATCCGAGCGTCGTCGGTGAAGGCGCGCTGCTCGGCGATCGAGCCACCATGATCAACTCGCAGCACGATCGCGTTTTCATGCGCAGCATGGCGACTCGCGGCCAGGCGGGTGGTTTGTCGCCCGCCACCGAAGATTGCCTGCAGCTGCTGGCGAACAGCGGCTTCGATTACGTCATCATCGAAACCGTCGGCACTGGCCAGGAAGCCATGCCGTTCCAGAGTAAGCTGGTCGACCAGACGGTGCTCGTGATGAACCCGGATTACGGCGCGCGTTTGCAGCTGCAGAAGATCGTCATGCTCGACCTCGCGGACATCGTCGTGGTGAACAAGAGCGACCAGGAGCGCGCGAAGACCGCCATGAGCGAAATCGAGCGCCGGCTGCAAGGAAACAGCCGCGAGCAGCAATTGCTGTCGACCGTCGCGAAGCGCCACCGCGATTCCGGTGTGGATGAATTGTGTGATCTGCTAACGCAGGTGAAATCGTCAGCAGCGGTGAAGGCGGCAGAGATGCCCGTTAACCAAGGTCAAAAAGGCAGTGCCAGGGAAGGTAGGGCGAGACTCCGTCGAGCCTGACGAGTGGCGTCGCTTGCTCCCCGGCTCGACAGAGTCTCGCCCCACCGCCATAGCGAAATTTTCAGCAGGAACCCCAAAATCATGAGCAAACTAGGACGCGTCGTAGAGGCAGTAGAGAACTACAACACCTTCGTTGAGAACGAGGTAAAGCGCGCGCGCACCGACAAAAAGTTCGGCCAGCAGATGGTCGATCGGTGGAATCAGATCAAGGCGAACATTCCGATCGGCACCGCGCCCACCGGCTTAAAGCTCCCGCGACTCGCGTTGCCTGAAATCGACGAGGCAGGCGACATCACGCGCTACTTGTTAGCCGACGGCTTGCCGGGCGAGTTCCCGTTCCTGAACGGCGCCTATCGAGAGATGTATCTCGAGCCGATGCAGAACCCGGTGATCGAGACCGGCACGTATGAGAAGAACGGCCACGGCGCGAAATCGAAGCTCAACGGCAGCAAAAACGGCACGTCGAACGGTGCGGCCGCCAAGCCAGCGCAGGCGGAAGAGCCGACGCGCTTGTTCTCCGGCCTGATGCTTGCCGAGGATACCAACAAGCGTTTCCATTTCCTCGGCGCACACCAGCGTTCGAAGCGGCTCAGCACCGCGTTCGATGGTCCGACGCTCTACGGCATCGATAGCGATGCCGATGGCGTCTTCGGCAAGATCGGTGAGGGCGGCGTCGCGGTCGACACCGTCGAAGACATGCTGCGTCTCTATGACGGGTTCGATCTCGGCTCGCCAGACTTCTCCGCGTCCATGACCATCAGCGGCCCGGCGCCGATCATCATGGCGATGTACATCGCGGCGGCGAAGCGCCGCTTCGGCCCCGATATCGTGCCGAAGCTCCGCGGCACGATCCAGGCCGACATCTTCAAGGAAGTTCAGGCCCAAAACGAGACCATCTTCCCGGTCGAAGCCTCACTCCGTTTCCTCACGGACATGATGGAATACACCACGCGGAACATGCCGCGCTGGTATCCCGTCTCGATCAGCGGCTACCACATCGGGGAAGCAGGCTCGACGCCGGTGCAGCAGGCTGCCTACACGCTTTCAAATGGGTTCGCCTACGCGGAGATGATGGCCGCGCGCGGCCTCGACGTGAACGACTTCGGCCCGCGTCTCTCGTTCTTCCTCGATTGCGGATTGGACGTGGAATACATCGCGCTCACCCGAGTCTCGCGTCGTATCTGGGCGATCGGAATGCGCGACGCATTCGGCGCCGGCCACAAGGCGCAAATGTTCAAAGTGCACACGCAGACGAGCGGTCGGTCACTTGTTGCCGCCGAGTTTAAGAACAACCTCACGCGCACCGCGGCCGAGCTGATGCTCTCCTACATGAACGGCACGAACTCATGCCACTCAAACAGCGCCGATGAACCCTTCACGACCCCGAGCGAAGAGTGGATCCGCCTCGCCGCTCACGGCCAGGCGATCCTGCTCGACGAGTCCGGCATCTTCAAACACACAATGAACATGCTGAGCGGCTCGCCCGGCATGAAGGCAGTCGAGCGCGCCGTCGAAGCGGCGATCCTCGAAGAATTCCGCGAGATCGAGCGGCTCGGCGGCGTGATGGGCGCAGTGGAGAACCGCTACCAGCGCAGCCAGATCCAAACCGCCGCGCATCGGTACGAGCAGCAGATCTACAGCGGCGTTCGACCGATCATCGCTCTGAACAAATACCGCAACGACGAAGAAGAGATGCCCGAGTTCGAGCTCGCGCGCACACCGCGTTCGAAGCAGCAACTCCAGGTCGATCGGCTGAAGAAGTTTAAGCAGGCGAACGCGAAGAAGGCCGAGGCCGCTCTCGAGAAGCTCGCGGCTGTCGTGGAAACGGACGAGAATTGCTTCCCCGCTTTGATGGAAGCTGCGGAAGTCTGCTCGTTAGGCCAGATCTGCGAACGCCTTCAGGAAGTCGTCGGACGCTTTCGCCCGATGGTGTAGAGGCGGGTGTCCCCACCCGCACAGGGGTTCATCAGGCGCAAAGTGCCGCTGTGCGGGTGGGGACACCCGCCTCTACAACTTCTGGCGACTAACGCAGTGCGATGTCCCTACCGTGCCCCGTTCGGAAGCGGCTGCTTCTGCGCGTTCCCACCCGTAGGGCGCATTGGATCGACGTTCGCCTCACGATTTTCGCGATGCGCGAGCTTGAGCGGCTTCGCTTCTTTCAGCACGTGACGCGCGATCACGAGGCGCTGCACTTCCGATGTCCCTTCGCCGATCGTGCAGAGCTTAGCGTCGCGTAGATACCGCTCGATCGGCAAGTCGCGGCTGTAGCCATAACCGCCGTGAATCTGCATTGAGCGGTCGCATATCTTCACGGCAGATTCAGACGCGAACAGCTTCGCCATCGCGGATTCCTTTGTCGTGTTCTTACCCTGATCCTGTAGGTGCGCGGCGTGCAGGGTCATGACCTCTGAAGCTTCAAGCTCCATCGCCGAGTCGACCAGCATCCACTGGATCGCCTGGAAGTTACCGATCGCGTGACCGAACTGCTTCCGCTCGTTCGCGTACGAATTCGCGCGATCGAACGCTGCTTCCGCAATGCCGACTGCCAGCGCGGCGATGCTGATGCGTCCGCGATCGAGCACGGTCAGCGCCTGCTCACGTCCGCGCCCGCGTTCGCCGAGAATCTCGGCTTTCGAATTGGTGAAGCGCAGCTCGGAAGTCTCGCTCGCACGCATGCCGTAGGTGTGAATCTTCCGCACCGCCTCGAGCTGATCCTTCATCATGATGAAGGCGCTGATCTCGTTCTTGCCCGCATCTGTCCGGCCGGTCGTGGCGATCACGATGATCAGATCCGCCACGCGCCCGCTGGTGATGAAATGCTTCATCCCATTGATGTGCCAATAATCACCGTGCTGCTCGCCTTTTGTCTCAATGCCGCCGGTGTCGCTGCCTGCATTCGGCTCAGTCAATCCCCACGCTCCGATCCATTCGCCACTGACCAGGCGCGGGATGTATTTCTGCTTCTGCTCGTCCGTCCCGAAAAGGATAATCTGGCCAACGGAAAGTGCGTTGTGCGCAGCGATGTCCATTGCGAGTGACGCACACGTTTTCCCAAGCTCCTTCACTGCGAGTGCCGACGTTACGTAGCTCAATCCCTGGCCGCCGTATTCCTTCGGCGCCACCATTCCCATAATCCCAAGCTTGCCGGCCTTCGTGAAAACCTCCCGCGGCAGCTGTTCGTCGTGATCCCACTGGTCAGCGAATGGCGCTACTTCCGTGCGATTGAATTCCTCGACGGTCGCGAGAAATACGCGGGATTCGTCGTCGAGCGGATGTTCGAGTGTCATCATAGATTTGAAAGAGCGGTCCGAGTAAAACTACGCGCAGCTGCGGGCGGCAGATGCGAGCGGCAAGCTACGAAGCAGGGGACCGGCTTCAAACAGGCCGCCTTCTACATTCGCGTTGTGAGCACGGCGGTCTGCACATTAGCCTGCGCGCACCGATGGCCCCTCAGCTGACAGACGCCGGCGCGAGTGCGCGGAGCCGCATCGCGTGGCGGCTCCTGCCGTTCCTGTTCCTCCTCTACGTCGCGAACTACCTCGACCGCACGAACATCGCCTACGCGGCGCTCGGAATGAAGGGAGACCTCAGGCTCACGGACTCGGTGTTTGGCACCGCGAGCGGCATTTTCTTCGTTGGTTATCTCTTGCTGCAAATCCCGGGCGCGCTGCTCGTCGAACGCTGGAGTGCCAAACTCCTGCTGGCAGGAACGCTGATCGCGTGGGGCGCATTGACAGTCCTGACAGGTCTCGTCCGCACTCCTGCCGAGCTCTACGGCGCGCGCTTTTTCCTTGGCGTGGCGGAGGCCGCGTTCTTCCCAGCCGTCATCGTTTATTTCTCGCGTTGGTTCACTTACCAGGATCGCGCGAAAGCGGTCGCGCGGTTCATGTCCGCTATTCCGGTGGCGGCGATCATTGGCGGGCCGCTTGCCGGCGCGATTCTCGGAGTCAATTGGCTCGGCCTGCCGGGATGGCGATGGCTCTTCTTCGTGGAGGGCGTGCCCGCGGTCTTACTCGGAATCGCGACCCTGTTCGTGTTGCCGGATCGACCGAACGACGCGCGATGGCTGCGAGCAGACGAGCGTAATTGGCTGGCTGCCCGCCTCGCTGAGGAAAGGCAGGCCAAAGCAGATGTCGCGGAAATGACGACGTGGCGCGCGGTGCGAAGCTGGCGGGTCGTGCTGCTGACGGCGGCTTTGCTGTGCTGCTATTCCGGCGGCTACGCGTTCTGGTTTTGGATGCCGACGATGCTGCAGCGGCTCACGGGATGGAGCGATGTGCAGCGCATTGGTTGGATCAGCTCGATCCCGTTCCTTGCGGGTCTTATCGGGATGTTGTTAGTCGGCTGGAATTCGGACCGGACCGCCGAGCGTCGCTGGCACTTCGCAGTCCCGCAATTGACGGCGGCGGCGGCGCTGGTCGCGTGGTTGTTCCTTCCGCATTCGGACGCACTGCTGATCGCGGTGTTCACGCTGGTGGGTTTTGGAACCAGCGCCCATTTGCCAGCCTTCTGGGCGCTGCCCACTACATTTCTCAGCGCATCCGCGGCAGCGGCCGCGATCGGGTTCATCAACTGCATCGCCAGCATCGGCGGCTTCTTCGGCCCGAAGTTGATCGGCACCTTGAGCGAGCGCACCGGATCGTTCGACGCCGGATTCGTCTTTATGAGCACGTGCCTCGTGATTGGGTCTGTGCTGGTGCTGCTATGCCCACGCGAGCGCAGACTTATACGGAACGGAGCATGAAGGTTGGTGACGTTCAGGTGATTGGGATTGACGTGGATCCCGAAACGCGGTGCGATCATTACCACAGCGACCGCGACATCATCGCGATCAAGTTCAAATGCTGCGGGCAGTGGTATCCGTGCCACGCCTGCCACGCGGAAGTTGCCGGACACCCGGCAGAAGTTTGGCCGGAGGAAGAATTCAACACGCCCGCCGTTCTCTGCGGTGCGTGCGGCCATCAGCTAACCGTGCGCGAGTATCTTGCTTGCGGCTCAGTCTGCCCGCAATGCAGCCGCCAGTTCAACCCAGGCTGCGCCAACCATTACGACTTGTACTTCGACGCGTAGCCGCAGCGAAGTGCCGTCAGCTCTTCAGCGCGACATCAAACGGCGCCCCGGTCTTCGCGCGAATATCATCCACGCTCGCGTCGGAAAGAATCTCCGTCAGCACCAACCCGCCACCATCCTTCACCTCGAAGACCGCCAGCTCAGTGATGATCAGATTCACCACGCCTTTGCCGGTGATCGGCAGCGTGCATTCCTTCAGGATCTTGGGGCTGCCGTCCTTCGACGCGTGCTCCATCACAGCCACCACGCGCTTCACACCGGCGACCAGATCCATCGCGCCGCCGGGTCCCTTGACCATCTTGCCGGGGATCATCCAGTTCGCGATGTCGCCACTGTCTGTCACTTCGAAGGCGCCGAGAATCGCCAGATCGATGTGACCGCCGCGGATCATCCCGAATGAATCCGCGCTCGAGAAAAACGCTGAGCCCGGCATCGTCGTGATCGTCTGTTTCCCGGCATTGATCAGATCGGGATCCTCCTCGCCCGGATTCGGAAATGGCCCGATGCCTAACAAGCCGTTCTCCGATTGCAGCGTCACGTTCATCCCTTCCGGAATGTAATTCGCCACCAGCGTCGGAATGCCGATGCCGAGATTGACGTAGTAGCCTTCGCGCAACTCCTGCGCCGCGCGTTTCGCGAGCAAATCGCGCGCGCCTGACCCCGCCTTCGCCACCGTCGCGCCTTGCACTGTGCGGAATTCAATCCGCTTCTCATACGACGCCCCCTGCATGATCCGGTCGACGTAAATGCCGGGAGTGTGAACCTGGTCGGGATCGAGCTCGCCCACTTCCACCAGCTGCTCCACCTCCGCCACGCAGACCTTGCCGATGGTTGCGATCATCGGGTTAAAATTCCGAGACGTCTTGCGGTAGATGAGGTTGCCGTTCTTGTCGCCCTTCCACGCCTTCACGAGCGACACGTCGGCCGTGATGCCCGGCTCGAGCACGTATTCCTTGTCCCCGAACGTCTTTGTCTCCTTGCCCTCGGTGAGCTTTGTGCCGAACCCGGTGCGCGTGTAAAACCCCGGGATGCCCGCGCCGCCCGCGCGCAACCGCTCCGCCAGCGTCCCCTGCGGGATCAGCTCCAGCTCCAGCTCGCCCGCGAGGACCTGGCGCTCGAATTCCTTGTTCTCGCCTACATACGACGCCATCACCTTCTTCACCTGGCGCGTCGTCAGCAGCACGCCCATGCCGAAGCCGTCCACGCCCGCGTTGTTGCCCACGATGGTGAGGCCTGTCGCGCCGCTGTCGCGCAACGCCGCGATGAGATTCTCCGGAATGCCGCACAACCCGAAACCGCCGGCCGCGATCGTCATGTTATCATGGAGCAGGCCGTGAAGGGCAGCAGTGGGATCGGAGTAAACTTTGCTCATGTGGGGCGAAATCTAATCACGGAAGCAGCGAATCAACACCACAAAGCACAATCGTGGCGCGGTGCAGCGAGTTGAAACGTGCTGGCGTGTTACTCCAGTGTTCGCGATTTCCACCTGCGCGGACGCCGCCGTCCATGCATCACCGCCACAACGCTGACGAAGTCGGGAAAGACGCGATAGATGACCAGATACGGAAATCTTCGGAGCAGAGCCAAACGCGCGTCGCGATGAACGACTGGAAACGCCTGCGGCTGCGTGGCGATCAGCGCGAAGCACGAATCGACCGCGCGAATGAACTCTTTACCGAGCCCGCCGCAGCGCCGTTCGTACCAAAGTGCGGCTTCAGCAATATCAGCCTCTGCTTCGTCGCGCGTAATGACGCGCAGACTCACAGACTCGCCAGGATGCGCTCACGCGCGATGTGCCATGGTGTTCCGCTCTCCGGCTGCGCTTCGAGCGCGTCGAGCCGTCGGTCGAGCTCCGCGATTTGCTCCTTCGACAAGTGAATCGGAGACGCTTCCTCAGCGATGCTATCCCAGAGATCTTCCACCAGCTGTATCCGCTGCGGAATCGGCAGACGCCGCAGGTCTTGGAGGGACTGGCTCACACCGCGAAGCTATTGGCGGTGCGCGACTGCATCAAGCCTTCGCGCCGCCGTCGCGCAACGCCGCGATCAGATTCTCCGGGATGCCGCACAATCCGAACCCGCCGGCCGCGATCGTCATGTTGTCGTGGAGCAGGCCGTCGAGGGCGGCCGTCGGATCGGAGTCAACTCTGCTCATGTGGGGCGAAATCTAATCACGGATCGGGTGGTTCGACACGGATGAATTCCGGAGCCTTGCTCGTGTAGAACGCTGCGACGTCCGCGCTTGCCTGTTGCTTCACACACAAGTGAGGGCAATCTCACCTTCGGCAATGACGCCCGCCTGGGATCGATGAACGGCCTGCCCCTCGATGTTTGTTACGCCCGCGCCTCCTGCGGAAGTCGCGCGCAATAGACGATCGCAGCGGCGCTGACTCTGACGCTGGCAATCGGCGCAAACCTTGTCGTTTTCGGACGGATCAATGCCGTCCTGCTGCAACCGCTTGCCATCAGCCGTTCGACGTGGTGGTGCCCGCGGCAGGCGCGCACCTCGGGCGCACGGAGGAAGCGTTGGCAACGGTAAAGCGCCTACTGAGAACGCCGGGGAAACTTGCGCTCACACCGGCTTTGCTGCGCTGGGATTTGCTGCGCGATGACCCCGGCTTCCAGGAGGTCGCGCAAAGGAAGCAATGAGCGAGCGCAACTTCTTCGCCGAGCTGAAGCGGCGCAACGTCTACAAGGTGGCGGTCGCCTACGCCGTCGTCGCCTGGCTGCTGATTCAGATCGCGACTGCGACTTTTCCGGTGCTCGAGATTCCGAATTGGGCGACCAAGCTCGTCATCGTGCTGGTTGTGCTGGGGTTTCCCATCGCGCTCATCCTCGCGTGGGCCTTCGAGCTCACGCCGGAGGGCATTCAGCGCGCCGGTGATGCTGGGGCGGTTCCAAGACGACCGCGTAGCAAGTGGATCATAATCGTTGCGATCGCAGCTGTAGCGGCGGCCGCGCTCGCTGCGTGGCAATGGCAATCCCTGCCACGCGACAAGCGCATCGCTGATCCTTCCACCACGCAACCGCCGCTGCTGGCGGAAATGAAATCGGTGGCAGTGCTGCCGTTCGTCAACATGAGCGGCGATCCTGCGAACGAATACTTCAGCGACGGCATCACCGAAGAGATCCTGAACGCGATCTCGCATTTGCCTAATCTGCGCGTTGCGGCTCGCACGTCCTCGTTCGCCTACAAGGGAAAGAATGAAGATATCGCGGCGATCGCGAGGAACCTGCGGGTGACGAATGTGCTCGAGGGTAGCGTGCAGCGGATAGGCGACCGTATCCGCGTCACTGCGCAGTTGATCGACGCGAGCAGCGGCTTGCATCTGTGGTCGAAGCGCTTCGACGACCGCGACGCCAAAGACCTGTTTGCGGTGCAGGACGAAATCGCGCAAGCCATCGCACGCGAGCTCAAGCTCACCTTTGAGGGTCGCACGAACCCGAGTGTCCGGAGCGGAACCGAGAACCTGGCGAGCTACGACGCCTATCTGAAGGCGCTCGACGCAGCCCGCGACAAACGCGATGTGCCCGCGGCGCTCGCGTTTATCGACCAGGCCATCGCCTTGGACCCGAAGTTCGCCGCTGCCTATGCCTTAAAGGCGAAACTCCTCAGCAACATGGCGTTCCTCTTCACCACCAATCCGAGTGCGGCGTATGATCAATATGTCGCGCAAGGCGAGATCGCGGCGAAGCGAGCGGTCGAGTTGGACCCCACTCTCGCCGACGGCTACTTCGCGCTGGGCGAAATCGCGCGCCGGCGTGGTGACCAGGCGACGGCGATCGAGAACTTCACGCGCGCGACGACGTTGAAGCCTGGCGACCCCCTTGCCTGGCAGGGACTCGGCCTGACCGCGCCCGACCTGGCCACGGCGCTGACGCATTTTCGTCACGCGAAGGAATTGGGGATGACGGATGTGTACCTGGACCGCCAGATCGCAACTGTGCTGGACGCGATGGGGCAGGTGGAGGAGGCGCACCGCACCCTCGTCGAGCTTCATCGCGCGCATCCGGAGTTTATTCCCGCCTACGTCGATCTCGGCCGCTATGAAATATGGCTTCGTGGGCGGCCGGATCGCGCGCTGCAGCTCTTCGTTGAGGCCTACCGCAACGCACCGGCGTTCGTCGACGCCAGCGTGCCGATCACCGCGTATCCGGCGCTGGTGTTCGCGCTTAGCGGCCATCTCGAAGAAGCTGAGCTGTGGCTGGCGCGCGCGTCTGCCACCGCGCCCGACTCGCCTGCGGTCGCCGCGCTGCAGCTGTTGCTCGCCACGGCGCGCGACAACCGCGCGGAGGTATCAAAGCTAGTGAGCGATCTGCCCAACCGCCCCGGTATCACTGGAGTGCAACAGGGTTTTGCCGGCGACGCCGCGATTCTGAGCGGGGACTTCGAGGCCGCCGGAAACATCTTTCGCGAGCTCATCGACAGCTCAAGCGTGAAGGACGACCCAAAAAAGCCGACGATGCGACTCCGGCGTCGGCAGCTCAAGCTCGGCTATTCATTGTCGAAGCTCGGGAAGACCGCCGAAGCCGCGAGCGTGCTGCAGGACATCCAGATTGCAGTCGGTGCAGAGCCGCGCCTTTCGATGGGCGGCGGCGCCTACTACTACGACACAAGCAGCGGAATCTTTTACACCGACGCGGAGTTGCACGCCGTGCGTGGAGAGAAGGAGAAAAGCCTCGAAGCTCTCCGATCGATGCTGACGCTGCCGGATGATGGCTTGATCCCGATCGGCTCACTGCCGGTGGCGATCGAGGATTCGCCGCTCTTGGAATCATTGCGCGATACCGGCGGTTTCGCTGAGTTTCGCGCAGAAGTCGCGCGCCGCCGTGCCATCATGAAGCGACGCGTGGAAGCCATGCGCGAGCAACTCGGCCTCGCAGCCGAGTGACTGCGGACTCATGGACGACCTGCTGCTCGATGTCATTATGCGCTACGCGCGGTGCGGAGGCAGAAGGCCGAAGGCACTGAGGAATTGCGTCGACTGGGCACCGAAGTTCGCTTCGGCTTTGCTCTAGTGCCGGGTCCGCTGTCCAAATTCTCGGTCGACTTCACAGCCGGACGCGAGAAGTTCGAAACGGGCTGGAGAATGTCTACTCCATCTATCATTCCGTGGAAACGCTTCTGGGTGCCGCTCGGTGCCGAGATTTCGTGCGGAATGCTCGGTGACGGCTTCCTAGACGATCCGGGCGACGAATGGAATCGGAACCACACGGTCGCCCGTTCTCTGGGCGCTTTAGTCGTCAAACAATGCCTCGTCGTTTCCGGCGAGCCGGGCCTCGGGAAGAGCATTGCTCTAGAACAAGCCTTTCCGAACATCAATCATTCCGCTGGTGGCGATGCGACAACGTTCTGGATTCGGTTCCGTGACATACCAGACGCAGCGATTTTCTCGAAGAGAGTATTCGACTCCGCGCGCTGGCAAACGTGGATGTCCGGGGACGGAGCGATCACGCTGGTGCTCGACGGCTTGGACGAAGGTCTCGTCAAGATTCGCGACTTCCTGTCGTTTCTGACGGCTGAACTCCAATCGGCGCCCATAGAGAGGCTGCGGTTGATCATGGCCTGTCGAACCGCAGACTGGCCCGTCGCTGCTGGAAACAAGCTACTGAGCCTCTGGAACTCTGATGTTGCAGAGAGCTTCTGGGAGCTGTGCCCACTTCGAAGGAAGGATGTAGAACTAGCTGCCGGCTTTCGGGGAGTTCCGTCTGAACCCTTTCTACAGCAGGTCTACGATAAGCATGTCGTCACGCTGGCTGCTCGACCGACAACGTTGTTCTTCTTGTTGCGACAGTTTGGCAAAACCGGCCAACTTGAGGGAACTCACCGGGACATCTACAGCCGTGGCATCCTCGATCTTTGTGCGGAACCGAGTTCCGAGCGGGCGGAAGCTCTGAAACGAGGCGGCGACGGGCCCACGCGATTCACTGCGGAACACCTTCGAGACGGCGCTTCTCTTCTCGCCGCGATGCTGATCTTCACCGGACGGTCTGCGATTTCCACCGCCACGGCCGAACAAGCTTCCGAAAGTGACTTTCGTCTCGATTCGATCGCAAGCAGTGCATCGTCGCAAGATCGCCGAGCTGCGACTTCCGCCATTACCACAGCGCTGTTCTCTTCTCGTGGAGAACACCGAGTTGGGTTTAGCCACCAGAGCTTTGCTGAGTGCCTCGCCGCGCGCAGAGTCCGTAATCTTCAATTGATCCAATTGCGTGAGCTGTTTTGCAGGATGGACGCGGGCCAGGAGCATGTGATCCCGCAACTGGCCGAAACGGCCGCGTGGCTCGCGGGGGACAACGATGAATTTCTTCGCCATGTCTTGAGGATAGACCCCGAAGTGCTCCTCAGGAGCGACATCACACGCGTGCAGGCTGAGAGAAAGTCTGAGATCGTCGCTGCGATTCGAGAAAACAGAGGGACTCGAGCTTTTCGACGATTTTGGGTTACGCCGCTTCTTATCCACGCTGCGGCACGATGACCTCGCTAAGCAACTCTGGCCATATATCAGAGACAACACGCTGAATGTTATCGTGCGCAGACTCGCGCTGGAAATTGCGGAAGACTGCGGCGTCTCAGAGCTGAACGACGATCTGCTAACGTTGGTGCACGACGTGAGCGTTGATCAACAGGTCAAAGACGGCGCGGCCAAGATTCTCACGAAGACGCTGACGAACGACGAATTGGCAAAACTCGAGCCTCTCGCGCGAGGAGAATGTGGATCAGACCCTGACGACGAACTTAAAGGGCACGCGTTGCGCCGACTGGTGCCGAGCCACTGGAGTCTGACGCAGGCTCTGCCGTGGATACAGCCGCCAAAGAACGACCATTACCACGGGACATATTGGTTGTTCTTACACTCCGAAGTTCCTGAACTAATCAAGATCGATGACGTGCCAGCGCTACTGTCATTCTTCGAAGGAATTCCTGATTGCTTCGATACACTTAGCCCATTTTGCGGGATAGCTCACGAGACGTTTGCGTTCGCGTTGTCGAACCTGGAGGTGGAAGGCGCGCGGCGCGGGGCTGTCCAGTTATGGCGGGAGAAGCGGCGCTATTTCGCGCAACCTCGTGGTGGCGAGGAGGCCGCGAAGTTGGCTGATCTCTGGGCAAATGATGTCATTCGCCGCATGTTTGCCACATCCGTTTTGAATGATGAACAAACGACAGGTGAGGATGTCAGTCATCTGCTGTTTGACACCTTTTCTCTACTGGAAACGCGAGACTTGCAGTGGTCATTGGAATGTCTGCCGCAAGTCTCGGCGGGTCGACAGCCGTTGTGGGTTCACGCGATCTCCTACCTCGCGCAGCCGGAGAACGTCGCCGGTTGCTGGGATCTATTCCTCCACAGGCTGGAGTCTGTTCCGGCCCTCCGAGCGCAGTTCTCTTGGCTCACAGAGTGGGATCTCAACGAGCCCCGTGCACGCAAAGCTAAAGCGGAACATCTACGCGACGAGCGGCGGCGTAAACGATTCTCGAAACACCGAGAACCGCCGCCGATTATCGACCTCATCGACAAAGAGCTGGCGAGAATCGCAGACGGCGATTACTGGGCTTGGCTCAACCTGGCGTGGCACCTCTCGTTGGGCGAAGGCAAGACACACTATCCGGCGATTCCTCGTCATGATTTAGCCGAAGGTGCTGGATGGAAGGCATGCGACGAGACGCGTCGTAGCCAGATTCGGTGCGCTGCCAGGGAGTTCCTGATGCGGTTCAGTGACGGGTTTGACCAGCTAAAGACCCGAACGAACTATTTTGATGCGGGATACGTCGCGATTTCGTTCTTGCGCGACGCACTGACGGACGACCCCGACTTGCTTCGCGCGATCGGCGACAAATGGGTGAACGCAGTGGTCGCGCGTTTTCACAGCGGCGAAACACACCATCAAGAGCTTGTCGCCCTAGTCTACGATCTGAACCCGGACAAGACCGTCGATGCGCTGTTGCGCGACGCGAAGGAAGATTACAACCAGCACGGTCACATTTTCGGCTGGCGGGCATTCCAAATGTGCTGGGACTCGCGTCTAAGCGGCGTGCTAGGCGCTTTTTCAATCGCGCATGTTTGTAACCGCGCGACACTCATATCGTCACTTTCGTTTTTGTTAGAGCGAGACTCAGTCGCATTTCACAAGTGGATGTGGCGAATTTTGCCTCGAGCGCACCGGCTAACGGAGGACGCGCGGGTGACACTACTCGCAATTGCGTTTGCACTCTCACCTGCTGACCTGTGGGACGTCGCTTGGCCGCAGATAAGTGGTGACGCTGACCGTGCGAGAAAGGTTTTGTTGTCAGTTGCGTCGACACTCGACTTCGAAGCTCGCAAGCGTAAACCGCGGTTGACTGCACAACAGTTGAGTTCTCTGGCAGAACTCCTGTATTCACTGTTTCCGCCTGACGAAAAGCTGGAGCGACATGGCGGAGTGGTGACGCCGCGCCAGGCAGTCGGCGATTACCGACGGGGCGTGATGGATGCCGTAACGGCATCCACAGATCATTTCGCAGGAGAAGCGCTTCTAACGCTCGCAAAGAAGTTCCCCGATTGGGAAATCGAATTCATGTGGCGCTATCGCGACCATTTGCGAACGCGCAGACGCGTCCTCTGGGCGCCGCCATCACCGGAAGAAATGCTGCAGCTCATGGAGTGCGCCGACGCTCGGTTCGCTTCTACCGATGAGGATCTCTTCCAGGTGGTTCTCGAATCATTGAACAGATTCGAACGCTACTACACGCGGCAAGAGCTTCCTGCAGTCGAGCGCCTGTGGCGCTGGGAGAAAAAGGGAAACCGGCGCGTCAATCATCAGCCGAAAGAGGAGGAAGATTTATCGGACGAACTCGCGCGTTGGCTACGGGATGATTTGCAATCGAGGGGAATCATAGTCGGACGGGAGGTGCAGATCGAACGCAAGCAGAAGACAGATGTGCTTGTTAAGGCGATCGCAGCAGTTGCGAGTGACACCTCGGTGCTCACCGTCGTCGTCGAGGTAAAAGGCTGTTGGAACCCTAGCGTGTGCGAGGATGTGGAAGAGCAGCTCGTAAAGCAGTACCTCTTACCGCATGAGCTGAAGTATGGAATCTACATCGTTGGATGGTTTGTGTGCGACGTTTGGCACGCGGCCCGCAACTCATTGACGAGTGACTCCATCGACGCTGCGCGCGACGAAGTTCGTGCGCTCGCAACGCAGACGGCTGGAAAGCATCCTGGCGTCAAACTTGCCGGCGTCGCGCTCGACTGCAGATATCGGTAGTTCTGCATTCCGGGTCCTTCGACACGCGATGTTACCCGTAACGTTGCTCGTCTAACTATCGGCTATACTCGCGTAATGCGACCGCTGCGATATTCCATCAACGTCACACTGGACGGCTGCTGCGATCATCGTGCAATTCCCGCGGACGAAGACTTGCATCGTCACGCCGTCGAGAACCTCAGCCAGGCCGATGCCCTCCTCTTTGGCCGGGTCACCT
>JACDCC010000123.1 GCA_013694595.1 Chthoniobacterales bacterium | reverse complement strand
TCAGGCGAGTGTTCTCGCCGTCGAGCTCTTTGCGCCGTTCGGCATCGTTGGCTTTCATGCCGCCGTACTGGGCGAGCCTAACGTGCCACGTCGACTCAGCGATCTGCAGATGTCGGCACACCTCGTTGAGGTCTTGGCCGCCGGCAAGGAGCTTGTAGCCCTCGGCCAGCTTGCGGATGATCTGATCCGGCGTATGCCGCCGACGCTTCTTTGGTGTCATGTCGTTGCTGATTCTTCCAGCCCGGACAAAGGGCATCAAGAGTCGCACAACGACTGGACCACTACAGAGGGCTCACCTCAGCTCACTCACCTCCGCACCACGGAACCGGCCGAAGTCGGTCAAGTCCAGCGGTCAGTCGCGCACCACATAGTCACGCGTCGGCGCGCCGTGGACCCAGTTTGAGAGCAGGACGTACGTGGACGGCGACGTGTCCCGCTATCTGCGTCTCCAAATCTCGCGCGACGACTGTCACAACCATCGGTTGGGGGCGCGATTTCCGAGCACTGCGATGGGGCCGCGGCGCGGCGCGGGTTCCTGCGGAGCGAGCGGGTTACGGGGTGGGTGTTATCGAGTGCCTTCGACAGGCACCTATGCCGCAGTGAATCGGCGCTGGTCGTGGGGCTTATGGGGCTCCCAACGAGAGATACGTGCCGGATCGTGCTTGGGACCGAATAGATGCGGCGGTCGCACGGCGTGGTGCCCTGGCTCGCCGGGTTCGCTGCGTATAGGGTTGTCCGAGGAAGAGATGACGCAACGACGACTTGTTCTGTTCGGCGCCGCCGTAGTCGCATCGACGATGTCTGCGTGCGGTTCGAATCGTTCCGTCGAACCCTTGGCGGGTGTGGCACCGGTTGAGTCCACGGAGCCCTCACCTTCGCAGCCGCCGATGGCGATGACCACGGCTGCGGCGGTCACCGCGTCGCCGACCGCTGATTTGTCACCAACGACGGTCTCGATCACTGCTCCTACCACCGACCAAGAGGTGCAGCCACCACCAACATTTACTGCTCGGTGCCCTGAGCCCCCCGGTGACGAAACCGCAGATCTCGGTGTCCGTGTAACGGTCGGTCCACTCGATCTCGTCGACAACACACCGACCACCTATGTCGGTCCCGATGTGCAACGTCTCGGCTACACGATCCGCGACACCACCGGCACGGCTCGGACGCTCGAACTTGGGATCGCGATGTTGTACGTCACCACCGTTGACGGTGAGATCATCAGCGCCCCGATGGGCGTCGAAGCCATTGGTGTCGCTGTCCAGGTACCAGCCAACGGAGAAGTCGTCGCACCCTTCGCGTGGAGCCCGATCGACTGTCGAACCCAACTGGCGATCGAGCCAGGCACGTATCGGGCCATCTTGGACGTCGGCCGCGTCGGCCTGATTCTTGTCGAGGAGCTCGTCATCACGTCCTGAACCGTTCGACCGGCGCCGACAGCCGCTTCCCGTACTGCCGGACCGAATCGTCAGTGCCCCAGTAGCGGTTCGAGCTCGTGTCTACGGTCGACACGTTTGTGGTTCACTTCACGACCCAACCCGAGGCACAGCCCGGCAGTCACCCGCCGGGTCCGTAGGTGCCGAAGCTCTGCTCATGGATCTTGACGACGAGGTCGCCCAACTCGCGATCGTCGAGCATTCGCTCGGTCCGGTTCGCCTGAGCATGCCGCCAGGCGAAGAACGCCGACCGGGACACCTTCATCGTGAGACAGCACGCATCGACCGGCAGACCGGTGCACCGGTCAGCGATGAAGGCGTAGATAATTTTGGGAGGACGTTCTCCCGAGCGAAGTACGCGCTCGTTCGCTTCAGGATCTCGACTTCGAGCTCGAGGACCCGGTTCTAGCGACGCAACGCAACCAACTCGGCACGGCAGCTCGATGTTGCCGCCTCGGCAACAAACACCGGCCAGTGCCGCCACGATCGTTCAGCCCGATCGGAACGCGAGCAGTTCGTCGGTCACGGCGGGTGGGAGTATGAGGGCGTGGCAGCCGACGAGGATCTCCCGCCACGTGAGTTCGGCTGGTGGGACATGTTTGTCAACGAGGCCGACGACCCACGTGCCGACGGTGGGTGGGACAACGACGAACGATCAATCCTGCTCGGATTCATTTCCGACCGGCGACTCACCCTCGAACTGAAGTGCTCCGGCCTCGATGCTGACCAGATGGCACAGCAGTCAGTGCCCCCGTCGGACATGTCACTACTCGGCCTCGTCCGGCATCTGACGAGCGTCGAGAACCATTGGTTCCAGACTGTGATCGCCGGTCGCACCGGCGACCGGCTCTACACCGATCCGAATGGGGCGGACCTCGCCTTCGTCGTGGAACCCGACGCTGGCATGGTCGAAGAAGCGTGGGCGACGTGGCACCGAGAGGTCGCCCGAAGCGACGACGTCGTCGCCAGCGTTTCCGACCTCGGCCAAGTCGGCGCAGGAACGGCGGTGCCGGTCCGCGAAGTGCTGGTTCATCTCATTCGCGAGTACGCGCAGCATCTCGGTCACGCCGACCTGCTTCGCGAGCGAATCGACGGCAGAGTCGGCCAGTAGCCGATCCCACCCGCTTCAGAATCGCAATCTCCGGCTCGGGTCGCCAGCGCTCGTAGCGACATCTCTCGCGCCCGGAATCGACCCATATCCGCGTCTCGATAACCCGATGACGGACTGCCACACAACACCGGCTCGAGGACGCACATTTCCGAGCGGTCCGGCGTCGCGGAGATTCCGGGTACGAGCCGGTCCACGGGGTTCCGATTGATGTTGCTCCGATCGCCCCGAGCCGGGCGCGATCGGACGGGCCTCCGCCGCTCTCGAGCTTTCTGGCTATGAGGATAAGTGCAACGCAAACGTCGTGACGTCGTTGGCGAATCGCTCGGGCTCCTCCCACCGAGGTGTGTGGCCAACCCCGCGATAGACAACAAGCTCGGTCATGGGCATGCGGCATGCAAGGTCGTCTTGCATCGACCGTGGGACAAGGGGATCCGCGTCGCCCCACACCAAGCGCGCTGGAGTGTTGACGAGTGACAGCTCGGCGGTGTCGTCGTACACGAGCAGCGAGGTGAACATCTCCTGCCACACGCGAACCGGGACCTTCATGATGTCTTCGACCAATTCCTCGATCAGCTCGACTGGAAGAACGTCGGTTGAGGTGTCCGCTACGAAGTTTCGTGCGAACTCGGGCGTGATGGGATCGGTCAGCTCCGATACGACCGTGTTGACGAACTCGCACAGCTTCGGGTCGTCGCGTAGCGTGGTCGGAGACGCTTCGAGAACGAGTCCGACGACGCGATTGGGGGCCTCGACAGCGACCCTGCGAGCTACGAGACACGAACCGGAATGGCCCACGAGAACGGCTTGTTCGATCTCGGTCGCATCGAGCAGAGGCACCACATCGGCGGCGAGATGTTCGATGCTGTACCCCGAAGCCGGCTTCGAGGAGTCGCCGTGACCACGGAGCGACACTGCAACCGCGCGCAGGTGGGCAGGGATCGCATCGAG
>JACDCC010000016.1 GCA_013694595.1 Chthoniobacterales bacterium | reverse complement strand
CGCTGATGCAGCGGCTGCGTTTCTCGCGCGCGGAGGTTGATGCGACGGTCGAGATGGTGCGCCAGCACATGGTGTTCAAAGACGTGCCGAACATGCGCGTCGCGAAGCTGAAGCGGTTCATGGCGCGTCCGACGTTCGTTGATGAATTGGAACTGCACCGCGTCGACTGCGCGAGCAGCCACGGGATGTTGGATAACTACGAATTCCTGCTGGCGAAGCGGGAGGAATTTGCGAACGAGCCGATCATCCCGCCGCCGCTGGTGCGCGGAGACGATCTGAAGGCCTTGGGGATGAAGCCGGGGCCGCAGTTTGGGGAGATTCTGGAAGCCGTGGAAACGCGGCAGCTGGAAGGGGCGCTGAATAGCAGAGAGGAGGCACTGGAGTGGGTGCGGCGCGAGTATGGCTCGGCCGCTCCTGACGGGGAGAAACGTTCAACGTCCAACGCTTAACGCCGCGCCTGCATCGCTGTGGAGAAGCACTGCGGGCATGGTTCAAGCTCCAACTAGGAGGCGTCCCGCCGGACCCTCACCTGATTTCGTAGAGCTCAACAATCCGATGCCGACCCTGCCGTTTTTGCCCGCGACAAACGCGGTGTAGATCCCCGGCGGCAGTGTGGAAAGGCTTCCGGCACCGGCCCAGTTGCCGGTTGCTGGATCGTAAAACTCAGCCGTCCCGAGTGTGCGCCCAGCGGTATAATCAGCCGGCGACGATCAGGACTCTGCCATCTGCACGTCGCTGTGTGCGTGGCCACGGAGGCACAAACTTCCGAAAACGGACCCGCCATCGACCGTACGACGGATCCGTTGCTCGTGGAATATCTGAACGCCGACAACGCGACCGCCGAATCGACTCCCCGATCTCGAAGCGCCGGATCGAAGACGTTCAGCAACGTCGTCGGCCAAGACAGCACCCTGAATAGTTTCAGCAGTTCATCGCCGCAATCGCAACCGCGACAAATCTGGAATGCTCGACGGTCGGCGCGTGTTGAGCCCGCGAAACAGCCGCGCGACTACACGGTTTACGGAATTGGAGCTCACCTATTTGCGGCTAGCATCGACTCGCGTGGGTCGACATGAAGCGGCTGTTTTTTAACTTCGCATCGAGTCGGCGCGTTCCGCATCTCTTACCCCACGACTCATCCCCAAAGGACTCACATGAAGACATTCGAAGGCTCAACGATGTCCATTCGTGTTCGTGCTGCGACAGCTCTCACGGCGGCACTGGTCGCGGTCAGCGCCACCGCGCAAATCATCGTGCCCGGCACCGCCGATCCGTATCTGGCGGGGATGCCTGACGGGTCGACGGCGAAGGGCGGCGACACGGTACCAGCGCAGTCACCAGTGCTGGTGCAGCTGCGGGATTTCGCTGCCGGCGATCAACTCACCTTCTCGGCCACCGGCGCAACAAGCTTTGCCGGCGGCACGCCTCCAGCCAACGGCACGCGGGACGGAGATTCTTTCTTTGCCAATTCTGAGGAAAATAATATTTCCGGCTGCACTTATCCGCTGAATGCATTGATCGGCGTTTTCTTGACCGGCGAGCCACCGGTGACCTCACCCGGCGGCATTCAGGAGATCATCGAGGATTACGATCCCTGGAGGGGGAGCGGCTACGGCTTCCTCTACTACGATCCGTCGGTGGAACCTTTCTGGGATGCATCAAGCGCGCGCGCGAGCTGTTCCACGACGAGGCGGTCTGGACGCAATTAGTCCAGCGGGCCATGACTCAAAACTTCTCGTGGAAAACTGCGGCGCAGCGTTATGAAGGGGTTTACGCTTCCCTGACGGTGCCGGCAGCTGCCTGATTCGACGCGCGCTTGCTCAAAGATATGCCTGGAGGGCGCGGGCTACGGCGCCGGGTCTGTCGTGGTCGACTGCGCGGAGACACGACCGGCACATTGGGCAGCCGCGCGTCCCGTCGCTTCCGCTTTCGGGATGTCGAGATGCTTCAGCATGCCTTTGCTTTCTATCGACGTCCAAAGCGTCAGGCTGCGCTCGTAGAGCTGGCATGAAGCGCGGAGCTTCGACGCTCGCGCAGCCGCATCCAGCTCAGGCAACTCGGCAAGAGACCGCTCGCAGTCTGCCATATGGCCAGAGAGTTCCGCGAAGGCGCTGCGCACACGCTGGTTCTGAAGATCCTGCTCGAGCAACGTCTTCGCCAGCGCTTCCGCGCGTTGGAAGAAATCCATCGCACGCTCAAGCTCGTTTCCTTGCATGAGTAAAACACCGGCGGCGTCATACAATTTCATCAGGTCGCGGCGTGACTCGACCAGTTCCGGATCCTGTCCAGCAAGCTTTTCGCTGATCCGGATCGCTCGCTCTTCCTGAGCCCATGCCTCTGCGCCCTGGCCGAACTGCGAGAGAGCGGCCGCGAGATGCGAATAAGTCACCGCGAGCCAGCGCTGATGACCTATATCCTCGGCGTCGGCGGCGGACAACGGCTCGAGGAACTCCAAGGCGCGGCGATAGTTCTCGGCGGCGCAGTTTTCGTCGCCGGTAAAGGAGCATTGCTGGCCAAGGCGGAAATGGGAGGCCCACATGTCGCGACGATACCGGGCGTTGGTCGGTTCCTTTTCGAAGAAAATGCGGGCGGTTTCGACTGCTTTCTCGGTGTAAATTGCAGCCTGGCTGAGATCACCCAGGTCTCGATAGGCATCGCTAATCTGTCCATAGGTGGCGGCCAGATCATGGTGTACATGTTCCTCGGCCGGATTTTCTGCGTGTAATTTTTCCTGAATTTCCACCGCCACGCGCTGGCGCGTCAGGGCCTGTCGAAAATCTCCCGCGTCCGCCAGCACAATCCCAAGCGCGAGGCTGCGCTCCGCGAGGTTCGCTTGCATTTCAGGGTCGGCAGGATCCTTCGCGAGAAGCGGTTCGATCAGGGAAAGCGCCCTTTGGCTATAACCGATCGCTTGCGCGGAATGGCCCGCGATCTTCATCGCGTTGCTCAGGAGATCGTAGCTCTCCGAGAGTTGTAGACGATATGATACGTTTTGTGGGGCGGCGGAAAGGAGGGCTTCGTTCAGACGCACCGCCCTTTTGTGTGCTTGCATGGCGTGGGGCAGGTCCATGGCCAGGGAGCCAATCTTCTGGTAGCCCGCGACGAGTTCGCTTTGCAGCCGCAAGTCGTCGCCCGCTTCCTGCGCGAGACTGTCGAGATATTCGACCGCGCGTTGCACTACGAGCTGCCGGGCCGCGAGTGCTCCGGGCAAATCGGCAATCAGGTTGTGAAATTCGAAGAGGAACGAGTTGGCGATTTTGCGCACATCGTTGAAGCGGCGCTCGGCTCGCGCACGCTCCCGCTTTGCAATCTGCGCCTGGCGTGCCGTGGCGAGGATCCCAGCGAACAAGAAAAAGAGCACGAGGATCGCCGCGCCCGCGCCCATTTTATTTCGATGCAGGAATTTCCCGGCGCGATAACCGAACGTGTCCGGTCGGGCCCGAACCGGGCGATCTTCGAGATAGCGGCGGAGATCATCCGCGAGATGACCCGCGCTTCGGTAGCGCCGCGCAGGGTCCTTGGCGAGTGCCCGGAGCAGGATGGTATCGAGATCGCCGTGCAGCTGCGGGGCCAGGTCAGGGTCTTTCGCCGCCACGCTCGGGCGCCACGGCTCCAGTTCGCAAATGACGTGCGCGATCTGGGTCGCCGTCGGGCTGCTCGAAGAAAAGCGATGCGGGGGCCGGCCGGTGAGCAACTCATAGAGGAGCGCGCCTAACGAGTAAACGTCGCTCACCGTCGTGATCGGCTCCGCGCGCACTTGCTCGGGCGAGGCATAACCCGGCGTGAAGCGTTCCTGCCCCGCGATCGTCATCTGCCAGGCGTCGCCGGGATCGAGGAGCTTGGCCACGCCGAAGTCGAGCAGCTTCGGTTCGCAAGCAGGCGTGACGAGAATGTTGCCCGGCTTGAGATCGCGATGCACGACGAGGTTCTGGTGCGCGAACTGGACGGCGTGGCAGATCTTGAGGAAGAGGCGCAAACGCTCGCCTAACGAGAGATTCTCGGCCCAGACGAAGTCCGTCAGCCGGGCCCCGTCGACGTATTCCATGACGAAGTAGGGCAGATGGTCTTCGGTCGTCCCCGCATCGAGCAGACGCGCGATATTCGGATGATCGAGCCGCGCGAGAATGCGCCGCTCCGCTTGGAAACGACGCAGGACTTCGTCCGTATCGGTGCCGCGCTTGAGAAACTTGATCGCGACCAGCTTTTCGAATTGCTGGTCCGCGCGTCGCGCCAGCCAGACGGTTCCCATTCCGCCGCGGCCCAGCTCGCGGACGAGCTTATAAGCTCCCAGCCGGCGGCCGATCTGAGCGGGAACAAACGGATCGGGGCTCACGAGCCCGATCGTCTCCGCGCAGGAATCGAACTCATCGGCAGGCTGTTCGAGAAGGGATTGCACTTCACGCTCCAGGTCGGGATCACCCGCGCATGCTGCGCTCAGGAAGGCGGCGCGATCACCGATCTCGTCATGATCGAGCGCGCTGGCGAGCACGCCCTTCACCTGCTGCCAGCGTTCCGCCGTCATGTTCTTACTCATGCTCCTGCTCTTGATCCTAATCTTGCTCCAATTTGACGAATCAAGAATGGATTAGGAGTAGGATTAAAGCACGAGCACGAGGGTCAGGCGCGGCCGGCGATCTCGCGCTGGAGCCAGCGGCGCGCCGTGCTCCATTCGCGCTTCACGGTTGCTTCCGAAAGTGCCATCAGCTCGGCCGTCTCCGCAATTGTCAGCCCGCCGAAGAAACGCAGCTCGACCACCTGAGCCTGTCGCGCATCCAACTCTTCGAGGTCGCGGAGTGCCTCGTCCACGGCCGCAATGCTAATCGCGCGCTGGTCGCAAAATTCCAACGCGGAATCGAGTTGCAGTTTGGGTGCGCCACCGCCGCGTTTTCCCGCGCTGCGCGCGCTGGCGTGATCGGAAAGAATCCGCCGCATCATCCGCGCGGCGATCGATAGGAATTGCAGGCGATCGGTCCAATCGACGCTGTGCTGATGGAGCAAGCGCAGATAGGATTCGTGCACGAGGGCAGTGGGCTGCAGGGTGTGATCCGGCCGCTCGTGACGGAGATATCCGGCGGCGAGGTCCCGCAGCTCGTTATAGATCGCGGGCAAGGCGGAATTCAGCCCGGAATGGACCGCGCCGGCCGGGAGCAAATCCTCCACCAAAGCTGCCAGCGAGATCGCCGCTCCGGAGGTGCTGGTCTTGCCGGGGGCTGACATGGGATGAAAACCATAACGAGAGAGGCGGAGCTGTCGAATTTCCATTCTCGCAAAAATTGTTTGAGCCAATCTCCCCGAAAATTCCGCGAGAGGTAAATGAAGGACCAAACTTTTTGAGCTGTTCGGAGCGCGAATCTCCCGAATATCGTGTAGAAAAGATTGTCCTCGCCGGGCTTAACCACTATGAACGCTAAACCGTCCATCAAAATCCTGCCGGCCGGTATTGAGCCCCACGCCACCCCATGAAATACATCTCCATCTCAAAGTTTCTGATTGCTTCAATTGCGTTGCTTGCTGTCCCGCAACTCGCCGGTGCGGTGACCACGTGGGCGCAAACCTACGGCGTGGACGCCACGGATGGCTCGCCGGATGGCCAGGACTTTCCGTTTGCGGTCGCGGCGATGCCTGATGGGGGCGCGGTCGTTATCGGTAAATTGTCGATCCCCAACACAATTGGGGATGGTCACCCTAAACATCGCGACGCGATCGTACGCTACAACGGGTCTGGGGCGATCCTTTGGCAGAAAGCACTCACCAGCACGATCGCCGGTTACGATTCGCAAGGTAGCACGGGTTTTCGCCACGCAAACGTCCTGGCGGACTCTTTAGGGAATATATTCGTGACCAGCCAGTTCGCCCCGCCTGGGGGCGGCGTGTTGAGCCCGCGAAACAGCCGCGCGACTACATGGGTTCAATGACCAAAAATACACGGTTTACGGAATGGCTTGACATGAAGCGGCTGTTTTTTTTTTAACTTCGCATCGAGTCGGCGCGTTCCGCATCTCTTACCCCATGACTCATCCCCAAAAAGGACTCACATGAAGACATTCGAATCCTCAACGATGTCCATTCGTGCTTGTCGCCGAGTGGCTGCTGCGACAACTCTTATGGCTGCACTGGTAGCGGTCAGCGCCACCGCGCAAATCATCGTGCCCGGCACCGCCAATCCGTATCTGGCGGGGATGCCTGACGGGTCGACGGCGAAGGGCGGCGACACGGCTCCAGCGCAGTCACCAGTGCTGGTGCAGCTGCGGGATTTCGCTGCCGGCGATCAACTCACCTTCTCGGCCACCGGCGCAACAAGCTTTGCCGGCGGCACGCCTCCAGCCAACGGCACGCCGGACGGAGATTCTTTCTTTGCCAATTCTGAGGAAAATAATATTTCCGGCTGCACTTATCCGCTGAATGCATTGATCGGCGTTTTCTTGACCGGCGAGCCACCGGTGACCTCGCCCGGCGGCAGCCCCTCGCCGGCGCCGAGCGCGCCGCCGGGGCTTGATTTTTCGCCGAGCGGGAACGTTCCCGGCGGGACAAATTACACCCAGCTCGCTCCGCAGTTGCGCCAGATATTTTTCATCGGCGACGGTAAGACGAGCGCCGGTGCGGTCCAAAGAATCACTGCCCCGGCGGGTGCGACGCGACTTTTCCTCGCGAGCACTGACGGCTTCGGCTGGTTCAACAACACAGGTTCCTTCAGTGTTACCGTCGCCGCTGTGCCCGCGAGCCCACCTGCGCCGACTCCAGTAGCTCCACCACAGGGCGGGCTTTCTGCGACTGTGTTAACCGTGAACGGCAGCAGCGTGCCTTCTCCTGATCTCGCGGACATGGTGCTGCGTTTCGCCGCTCAGCAAACGGGTGAGGCCGCTTCTCTCGTCGTTCGGATGCAGGCGACGACCACACCTAACGTCGAGTCGAGTTGGGTCGAACTGCCGAACGGCAGCAACGGGTATATGACGTGGCATCCGACCGCCCGCCGCTTCGTCCTGAATGCAACAAACTATCCACTTGCCAACGGCGTGTCGTTCCGGGCCATCACGGCAGCACCCGGCTATATCGACAGCATTTCGAATGTCGTCGGGCCCTTTAATCTCGCGACCAGCCAGTCGCATCTCGGACCTACAGTCCTTTATCTCGCGGCGAACGGTCCCGGACAGGAGATCAGGTTCCGCGCGACCGAAACGTCGCCTCCGGCCGGAGTTGGCTTGCGCATCCAGGCATCGACGAATCCCGGATTGGAGTCGAGCTGGACCGATCTGGCTGACGGCAACCTCGGGCGCATGCTTCCTTACTCCGACCCGACGAGGTTCTATCTCGATAGCACGAAGTATCCTTCGGGCGATACGGTCTACTTCCGCGCGGTGGCGTCGGCCAGCGGCTACATCGACAGCCTGTCGAACGCGATTGGTGTGACTAATGTGATCGCGGGCACTCCGCCGGGCGTGATTGTCGTTAATCCCGCTGAGCAACCGGGAAGCGGGTCCGGACTTACGCCGGGTGATCCGCTCATCGTTAACGGGAACCTGAGGTTCGGAGCGGTGGTAAACGACACGGGAGGAAAATCCATCCAGCGACTGGCCGTGCTCTACGACAACTCGCAGGTCGACGTCCGCACGGGCGGTGCAACCAGCCTGACTGTCGACTACCAAACAAGCGTGCCAGGAGATCACGTCATCAAGGCGATGGCCACCGACGAGCGGGGCATCACCGGATACGCAGATCCCATT
This sequence comes from Chthoniobacterales bacterium, assembly GCA_013694595.1. Taxonomy (GTDB): domain Bacteria; phylum Verrucomicrobiota; class Verrucomicrobiia; order Chthoniobacterales; family UBA10450; genus JACCTI01. The sequence goes on along the minus strand of JACDCC010000016.1, from coordinate 4,929 downwards.
TACATCCGAGTTCTGCCCTCCGGCGGCAAGCTCTACCGGATGGTCAATTCGGGCAGTTGGAGTGATGCGAAGAACTGGCAGGATGCCCAGGGCAACAATGGAATCCCCGGCGCCAATGATTTCGCCATCGTCGGTGCAGCGAACGCTACGATTACCAGCAACGTCACCTCTTTCGCTTTGTCACTGGTGGGTGGGTCGATTAGTGGATCGAGCGGTGGATTGACCGTCACCGGCTTCATGTCCATCGCTGGCGGCCAGCTCCGTAACGTGAATCTCACGATCGACTCCCGCGCCACGATGTCGGTCGTCGGCGACGAGAACGTGCCTCTCAGTGGCACAGTGACGAACCACGGCCGCATCAGACTTACCGGTCGCGGTGGCATCCTGCCCGTGAGCAGTAGCGCGGGAGTAGCCATGCGGGATAGCTATCCGCCGGGCGTGAACGCCAACTTCTTCGACGGCGTCGCGGCGTTTTTCAAAAACCTGGGCGAGATCATCTTCCACCGCCCGAGCGTAAAGCCGAAGGCTCCGTCTCCGGCGCCGGCAATCCCACCTCCGGTGCCACCGGCGCGTGTGTTCACGGCGGCGGCGATTGAAAATGTCGGCAAGATCGTCAGCGAAAAAGGCGGCGGTATCGTAGCTACCGATGGAGCCACGCTCATCGGGCAAGACGGGACAAGCCTTATCGGGCAGGACGGGACCAGCCTCATTGGACAGGATGGGACCAGCTTGATTGGGCAAGACGGGACCAGCCTCATCCCGCAACAAGGAGGTAGCGTCATCGCCGCACCCTTGATCGGGCAGGACGGCTCCAGTCTCATCGGACAAGATGGGACGAGTCTGATCGGCAACGAGGGGACCAGCCTTCGGATTCAGAACTCGTCCGGGGCAAGAACTTCCAATGTGCTAGCGGCCACGGGAGTAAGCGGGTTCACTCAAACCGGCGGCGAAACAAACCTGAGTAACATGTTGATCTTCGCGCCGGTAACTCTGAACGGTGGCGTGCTGACGGGATCGGGCGCGATCTTCGGGAACCTAACGAACAATGGCGGATACATTTCGCCCGGCCGCTCGCCGGGAGCGATCACCGCGATCGGAAACTTTGCGCAGGGTGCACAAGGCACGCTGATCCTGGAAAGCGGCGGCTCGCACGCGGGGCAGTTCGATTCGCTGCGAGTATTCGGCAACGCCGCGCTCGGCGGCACGCTTGATGTGAGGCTGATCGATGGTTACACACCCACCACTTCGCAGACGTTTAACCCGCTCGGCTACAGGTCGGTCACAGGTGGATTCAACACCACAAGCGGCAACACTTCGGTGACCTTCGGTGCCAAAGGCGCGATCGCGACGATGAACGCAGCGATCCCGAACACACCACCGGCGAAGTTGGTGAACATCTCGACGCGGATGCGAGTCGAGACTGGCGAAAACGCGCTCATCGGCGGCTTCATCCTGACCGGCACCGCGCCGAAAAAGGTGCTGATTCGCGCGATCGGTCCGTCGTTGAGCAGCGCTGGTGTCGCGGCCGCACTGCAGGACCCGACTCTGACGTTGAACTTTCCCAACGGCGCAAGCTTGTTCAACGACAACTGGCGGCAGACGCAGGAGTCGGAGATCCGCGACACGACCATTCCACCGGCCGACGAGCGGGAGGCTGCAATTGTGGCGATGCTGGAGCCAGGTGCCTATACCGCGGTCGTGCGCGGGAACGGCAACACGAGCGGCGTTGGTCTCGTGGAAGTGTATGATCTTTCCGCGGGTGTTGATTCGCAGCTGGCAAACATTTCGACGCGTGGGCAGGTGCAGATCGGCGAAAACGTGATGATCGGCGGCGTGATCGTAGCCGGCCAACTACCCGCAAAAGTGCTCATTCGCGCGATTGGGCCGTCGCTGGTCGAAGGCGGGGTTGAGAACGCGCTGCAGGATCCCGAGTTGGAGCTGGTGGATGGGAACGGCAACGGCAGGGCGAATGATGACTGGCAGCAAGCGGAAGCGGCGGAGATCGCTGCCACGACGGTGCCGCCGAGGGACCCTCGTGAATCGGCGATCGTGGCAACGCTGGTGCCGGGGAATTACACCGCGATCGTGCGCGGCAAAGATGACACCACGGGCGTGGCGCTGGTGGAAGCTTACCGGCTTGAATGACAGCCCGCGGCGCCCGCCGAGCTGCGCGGCGGTGCTGACATCCGGCAACAAATACTTCCCAGGGGCGGGCGCGACTAGTGGCACGGCTCCCGCGGAGTGTTTTAGCGGGTCCGAGCACGGAGACTGGGTTGCTGGATAACTACGAATTCCTGCTTGCGACGCGGGAGGAATTTGCGAACGAGCCGATTATCCCGCTGCCGCTGGTGCGCGGAGACGACCTGAAGGCCTTGGGAATGAAGCCGGCGCCGCAGTTTGGTGGGATTCTTGAGGCCGTGGAAACGCGTCAGCTGGAAGGGGCGTTTCGGGATCGGGAAGAAGCGCTCGCGTGGGTGAAGGAGGAATACGCTTCGACGCGCGAGGCAGCGGAAGAAAACGTCGAACGTCGAACGCCGAACTTCGAACTTCGAACTTCGAACGGAAGACAGCGGCGGAGACACTTCCTAATTCGACGTTGGACGTTCGGCGTTCGACGTTCGACGTTCGCTTTCCCAGATGAGAATCCTGATGATCAGCCCCGAGGGGCCGCCGCTCTCGCGTGCCACGGTTTTAGTCGACGTGATCGAGGCGCTGCCACGTGAACTCCGCGCGCTCGGCCACGAGATCGGAATCGTGATACCGTACTATCGCGAGATCCGCGAGAACACCACCACCGAACATACCGATACCGGCATCACGGTGGATGTACGCGTCGGAGCGAAGACTTACGTCGCCGAATATCTCACCGACCGGACCGCGGGCGGCGTGCAGTTGTTTTACGTGCGCTGCGATGAGTTCTTCGACCGCGCCGGCATCTACGGAGAACACGGCGAGGCTTACGATGACAACGCCGCGCGCTACATTTTCTTCAGCAAAGCCGCGCTGGAGCTGGCACGCCGCCTGGCACCTTCGCCTGAGATTCTGCATGTCCACGATTGGGGCGCGGCGCTCATTCCGGTGCTGGTGCGCGAACATCGGATGCCGTTTAAGACGGTGCTCACGATTCATCACCTCGCGGAGCAGGGGAGTTTCTGGGGGCTCGATTTCAGCCTCACGAATCTACCGGAGCGCTATTTCAAACCGTGGGGCGTGGAATACTTTGGCCGCTTCAATTTGCTCAAAGGAGGCATCCTCTTCGCCGACCAGGTGACCACGGTGAGCGAGCGTTATCGGCGCGAGATTCTGACGGAGGAAGGCGGCTGCGGGCTCGATGTCGTCCTGCGCGAGCACGCGCACCGGCTCGTCGCGATTTTGAATGGCGCGGATTACCAACGGTGGAACCCGGGGAGTGATGCGTTGATTCCCGCGGCCTACGACGCGGACTCACTCGAGGGGAAGATGGTCTGTCGCGACATGCTCCTGCGCCATATGCAGCTCACGCCGGCGCCGCGCGGGCCGGTGTTTGGAATGGTGACGCGACTCGTGCCGGAGAAAGGTTTCGACGTGCTGATGCCGGTGCTCGATCGCCTGTTGAGCGACGACGCGCGTTTGATCATCATCGGCGAAGGCGATCCGACGTATGAAACCGCACTGGTTGTCGCCGCGAAGAAGTATCCGACAAAGTTTGCCTACCGGCAGATTTACGACGAACAACTGGCCCACCTGATCGAGGCCGGTGCCGATATCACGCTGATCCCTTCACAGATCGAGCCGAGCGGGCTGAGCGCGATGTACAGCCTGAAATACGGGGCGCTACCGGTGGCACGCGCGACCGGTGGGATCCAGGAGATCATTGAGGATTACGATCCTTGGAGCGGGAGCGGCTATGGCTTCCTCTACTACGATCCGTCGGTGGAAGCGTTCTGGGACGCGATCAAACGCGTGCGCGAGCTGTTCCATCAGCCGGCGGTGTGGACGCCGCTGGTGCAGCGCGCGATGGCGCAGGAGTTCTCCTGGCAAGCAGCCGCGCAGCGTTACGAAGCGCTTTACTCAAGTCTGCGGCCGGAATCGCAGAGCCGCGCCGCGTAGACGGTGGCTCCGGCTAACCACTCGCGTTCAGTGCCGCGTCGCACTTCGCTATCTCGCTGGTGAGCTCGTCCGGCTTGGCGACCGTCGGCTGTGCTCAGCTTGCCGTTGTCTTTCAATTTCTGGTAAACGGCGAGGCTCTTGGTGTACGCCTCTTTCGCCTTCGTCCAGTGTTCGTTCGAGCCGGCTTTCGGCAGATCTGGTTTGGCTGCCCACTTCGCGTGCGTGATGCCGAGCTGATTGTAGAGCAACGCCAGCGTCGTCTGCGCGTTCACGTCGGCGGGCGAGTCACGCACTAATGCTTCTTCAATCCGTCCCTTCGAAAAGACTGGCGACGGCCTGCTCGAACTCGTGGCTCCTACACCGCAATTGTCCGCGGTAAAGGCGAGACGACCGCCATCGCCTTGGTTGAGGCGTTTAACCTGCAAAAATTCGCGGGAACAGCGGGCGCCACTGCGCTTTACTCGCGCAGTGGAGCAACGCTCAGGCGAACGGGATTTCCATCACAACGTCTATGTGATCCTGCTGGACGCGAAGGCGGCGAAGCATCCGTCGGTGTTGCGGGCGAACCCGAAACGCGATGCCGCTAAGCCGTGCGTCTACGTCGGGATGAGCGGCCTGCCGCCGGAGCACCGCTTCGAGAATCACAAGCACGGCTACAAAGCGGCGTGGGTGGTGGAGAAATACGGCGTCCGGTTAATGCCGCAGCTGTACGAGCATTTGAACCCAATGCCGTACGATGCGGCGCTGCAGATGGAGATGGATCTGGCGGAGGATCTGCGGCGTGAGGGCTACACGGTGACTGGAGGGCACTGATCGGGAGGGGATTCAGAACGTCGAACG
>JACDCC010000014.1 GCA_013694595.1 Chthoniobacterales bacterium | reverse complement strand
CTTGCGACATCTTGTTGTAGTTCTTCTCGGGATCCCGCAGCTCGGCGCGCGGGCGTGCCGGGACAGCCAGGGCGGTTTCAACCGCGAGGATCTTCTGCGCGCCTTCGCTGGCCGCGGCAGCAGGAGTGCCGAGCAAGGTCAGCATCTTGGCCACGTGCTCCACGTATTGATCGCGGAGCTTCTTCGCGGAGTCGTCTTCCTTCGTGTAGTAATCCCGATCCGGCAGACCGAGCCCGCCTTGATACGCCTGCGAGATCACCATTTTGGCGTTCTTGTCGTCCGCGCCTGAGGAGAAGAAGAAGAAGCCGCTCGCGCCCATGTTGTGCAGGCGGGCGATCGCTTGCAGCACGCCGGCGCGGTCTTTGATCGCATCGATGCGCTTCAATTCCTCTTCGAGCGGCTTTGCTTTCGCAGCTTCGACCGCTTTCTCATCCATCCCGCTGGCGTAGAAATCGCCCACCAGCTGCATTTCCGGCGCGCTCTTCGCATCGCCTTTTGCCTGAGCGGCCTTCTCCGCCACCACGCGCATCGCTTCGTTATTTAATTCCGCCAGCTCATTGAAGCTGCCCCAGCGCGAAAACTCTGGCGGGATTGGGTTCTGCTTCAGCCAACCGCCGATCGCATAGGTGTAGAAATCCTCGGCGGGATTCACCGAGGTATCCATGTGGTTGATGTCGAAAGCTGGCGGGTCCTTATCGATCTTCGGCTTCGCGGCGTCACCCGTCGTCACAGGCTGCCCCGGCACCGGTGTGGCGACCGGCGGCGGGATCTGATCAACCGCGGGCCCGCCCGGCGGCTGCTTGGCGCTCGGTGGCGGCGTTGACTTGCCGGAAACAGTCGCATTCGGTTCGGATTGCGCATGCAAACTGCACACGCAGAACACGCTGGCGAAGAGGAGGAGGAATTTGCGCATCGACAAACAAACGCTTGAACACCCCTCTTGTCCACGATCACCTGCTCGTCACACATAGAGAGACTAGGGTCATGCGGAGGCGCGACGCCAATCGGGAATGTCATCCCTCGGAAGCCAACAAGCTGCGCGGATCGGGCTTCCAGCGTGAGAGTACGCCCGCGCGGGATCCCATGCGTTGGAGTGAGACCCAGCCGCGTCCGAACGCGGAGTCGATTCTATTGTCAGATGTATCACGCGGGCGGTGTTTGTTACCCTCGCGGCACCGATCCTGCACCTTTTACCATGATGACTCCCGGCCGAACCTCCATTCTGCGCGTGCTTTACGTCGCAGCCGTGCTCCTTTGCACGTTCGGCCGTACTGCGTCTGGCGCGTCCGATTGGGAGGTCATTAAGGTCGGTCGCTGGGATTATCTCGCCGTCGATAACATCGCGAAATTCTACGATCTCCCGGGCGAAGTCGCTCCGATCAACAAAACGATCCGGCTCGATAACGGTCGCAACCAGCTGGAAGTCACGCTCGACAGCCGTGAAGCGGTCGTAAACGGCGTCCGCACCTGGCTCTGCTTCCCCGTCATCGCACATACAGATGGCCGCTATCTCGTCTCGCGCATCGATCTGGCCAAATCATTCGAGCCGCAGTTCCGGCCGCAAATGATCCCGAGCCTCGGCCGATTCACCACCGTTGTCCTTGATCCCGGCCACGGCGGCGTGGAAAAAGGCGCCACGAACTCCTACGGCACGGAAAAGGACTTCGCGCTCGACGTCGCGCTCCAGCTCAAGCCGATGCTTGAGGCAAAAGGGCTGAAGGTGGTGATGACGCGCGACAGCGACATCCAGGTGCCGCTACCGGAGCGCGCCCGGATCGCGAACAACACCAAGGATTGCATCTTCGTCAGCATCCATTTCAACGCGACCGACTCGAACCCCTCCGCCTCCGGGTTCGAAATCTTCTCCCTCACCCCGCGCGGTGCACCCTCGACGCAGGACAACGCGCTCGCCGCGAAGTTCGCCCACATGCAGGCCGGCAGCCCCGTTGATGCCGCCAGTCTCGCGCTCTCGATGTCGGTTTATCATTCCATGCTCGGTTATCTCCCGGAGTTCGATCGCGGCATTAAGCGCGCGCGGTTCGCGGTGCTGCGCCTCACGAAGGTGCCGGCCATTCTTGTCGAGGGGGGCTTCATCAGCGAGCGCCAGCAGAGTCGCTTGATCGCGAACAAGGAATGGCGCGGGCGCCTAGCGCAATCGATTGGCGTCGGCATCGACAATTACCGGCAGCTGGTCGAGAAAAAGCAGCGCCCCATGTTGCTTGCCGACTACCGGCGCCAGTTCGGCGATGGTGTCTTGATCGCACGCGACGCCAGCGCACCCGGTGCCACGACTCCATCGCCCATTTTTGCTGCCAGCAACCCGCAGGCGGGTGCAGGCAATTATCAGGTCACCGCGCCGGTGCGGCGCGAGCCCTCGGCGCAGATCGACATCGCGAAAGGATCGATCCCGCCCGCTCCTGCCTCTGGTCCGCCGTCCGCTGAAGTTGCTGCCGCGATCGGCCAGGCGAATTCCGAGGCAGCGGATCCGGACGAAGGGCATTCGACGCACACGGTGTTTCCGCCCGACGAAGCGCCCGCCGCGGATAGCGTAGCTGCAGTCGCGCAGCCGGCGCAGGACCAGCCTCCGCCGCAGCCCGAGCTCGTAGCCAGCGAAGCCGCCGCGGACGCACCACCTGCTGCCCCAGTGGAATCAGCTGCTCCGAGCGTCGCTCCGACGCCTCGACCGGTGCGGAAGCACTGGATCCTCAACTTCGATCCGCCGCCGAAATTCCGGCAGTAGCAGATCACTGCGCCGCTGCAGTGGCTGCCGCCGGAGCCGGTTCGGAACGCCGCGTCTCGTTAGGCGTGGCCGTCGTGGGCGGGATGCTCTGCGGCACGTTCCTCGCGTTGTTTGTCATCCCGGCCATCTACAGCTTCCTCTCGGCGGATACGCAAACGCCACTTGGTGGAGCGCGCCCCCGCCAGCAGCGGGAAATCCGCGAGCCGCAGCCGAGCGGCGCCGTTGCCTGATGCCGCGGAGCCACGTCCGAATCGTATCCAGCGACACCACCCGCTGCACGCACTCCGTCTGTTCCTGCTTTCCTCCTTGTCCTGATTTATTCTTCTCTTCTGCCGTCGGCGAGTTTTCGACGTGCGCTCATTGACTCCGCCAAAACGGACCCTATTCTGAACCGAAAGCGGGGGAGCCACTGGCTGAGAGGTCCGAGCGATCGGACGACCCTTTAAACCTGAAGCGGGTAATGCCGTCGTAGGGAGCGAAGAGTTCGAATCTGTCAGCCATGCGTTCCCGCGCATGGCTTTTTTGTTTTCGCTTAACGACAGAAAATTGAATTTGGAATCCAGAAAACCAGAAAAAGACGGCTGGCTCCTCTCCTTTCTGGCTTTCTGGCTTTTAAATTAATCCTCCTCCTATGATCGCGACCAAAGACTCCCTCGAACCGAAAAGCTCCGACTACGTCCTGCCAAACTCACCTGTCATCCCGAGCGAAGCCGAGGGATCCCGTGGCGAACCCCAGAGCGCCGACTACGTGATGCCAAGTAGCCGGCGCGTTTACGTGAATGGCGAGCTGCATCCGGACGTGAGCGTGCCATTCCGCGAGATCGATCAGGCGCCGACGAAAGCCCTCAACGGCAATATCGAGCCGAACGAGCCGATCCGCGTCTACGATTGCAGCGGCCCGTGGGGCGATCCCGCGCAAACGCCCGACTCCGCGCAAGGTCTCGGTCCACTCCGCGCCGACTGGATCAGCAGGCGAGGGGACGTCGCCGAATACGACGGCCGCGAAGTGAAACCGGAGGACAACGGCTACCTCACGCGCGGCCACGAAGAGTTCGCGAGCACCGCCGAGCGCCGGAACCGCCTCGAGCATTTCGCCGGCGCAAAACGGAAACCACTCCGCGCCAGCGCCGGCCATCCGGTCACGCAACTCTGGTATGCGCGCCAAGGCATCATCACCCCCGAGATGGAATTCATCGCCATCCGCGAGAACATGGGCCGCACGAATTCTTCGGCCCGGGTAGCGCACGCGTCTCGCGTGCTGGGCGATTCGTCTCGAATCGCCGAACTTCCTGCGGAGCCTCCTACTTCTCTCCACCACCAGCACCCCGGCGAAAGCTTCGGCGCCTCGATCCCGCGCGAAATCACCCCCGAATTCGTCCGCGCCGAAGTCGCCCGTGGCCGCGCCATCATCCCGGCTAACATCAACCACCCGGAGCTCGAGCCGATGATCATCGGCCGCAATTTCCTCGTCAAAATCAACGCCAACATCGGCAACAGCGCCGTCGCCTCCTCCATCGAAGAAGAAGTCGAGAAAATGCGTTGGGCCACCAAGTGGGGCGCCGACACCGTCATGGA
>JACDCC010000088.1 GCA_013694595.1 Chthoniobacterales bacterium | reverse complement strand
CCCTTGTCGCCCGCTTGCCCGAGACTCGATGCCGTGTCGACAACGGCTTTCGCGAAGGTGTTGTAGGGGATGCTGCGGTCGGAAGTGAGATTGTAAGTGTGCCGCGGTTGCCAAGTGGAAGCCGGGCGATCGTCTGGTCGCACTTGCAAGAGGATGAGATCGTCTTCGCGGCCGAAGTGCCGCGCCATCTCGGAGAGCGTCTCCCAATAAAGTCCTTTGTCGTCGATGCAGAGGCCGCCCCATGTTGGCTCGTTCTGGAAAACCTGGAAGAGGAGCGGCGTGATTCCCGAGCGTGTCTTGCCTGAGCCGGTGTCGCCGGTGATAAGCCAACCGCGACAGAAATCGGCACGCGTCCATTTGAATCCACCGAGCCGGATGACGACTCGCTCCTTCCGCCTTCGCGACAGGTGCGAAATCACGATGCTGAGCGCTACCAGCCAGAGGACGCCGACAATTGCGCAGCAAACCGTCGCGCTCATACCCAACGCCCGATCAGCCCGCCGATGATGGTCGCAAAAGCGATCAGCACCACGAGTGTCGTCAATCGAACTCGGTTGAGTCGCTCGACGTTCTGCCCAAACCGACGCAGCTCGGCGACGAGGTCAGATGCCTGGTTGATGAACGACTTCGATCGGCGATCAAGCAGCTCCATCGTGCTGCGAAAATCCTCGAAGCTCGGGATTTGCACGTCCTGGCCATCTGCAGCGGGACGGGCGTGCTGTAGGTAAACGCGGACCAGCTCCAACGCGGCGATCATCGGATCGCCGTCCGCGATGCGATGCTTGCGTTGCCAATCAGCAATCGCACTCGCCAATGGATCTTCCGCGTCCATTTACTTCGCCGATTGGATCGAGTTCGGGATCGGCAGAAGCACGTCGGCAGCGCGATCCAGTTCCTGATAGAAGCGAGACTGCCAGTGCTTCAGTCGTTGCCGGTCTAGCAGATTGAACTCAGGACGATTCAGCGCTGCCGTCAGCGTGACGTTGTGTTCGTTCAAGGCGGTGACGAGCCAGTCGTACAGCCGCGGCATCGTGATTTCACGCGCGTCCAGCGCATCGAGGAGATAGCGTCGCGTCTTGCTGTTTTCGTAGAGCTTGAAAGTGTCGCTATGGGCTTCATTTTTCACGACGACCCAGCGGCAACCATCGCCCAGCGCATCCGACAGGATGCGGACCTGCTCCACGCTGTCGGCTTCGTGATTGACGGGACAGACGACTGTCAACCGCGCATCGATCGTGCGCAGGACCTCGGCCAACCCGACTTCATCGAAGAAGTCGAGGAACAGGTCAGTCGAGGCCGCGCGGCAGTCGATCACGAGCAAATCGCACGTCTCCGCAGTGGTGAATACGCGGTCGATCTCGCGCCGTTGCTCGAGGTTGATGAACTCTGCTTCCGGGTGAAATCGCTTGAGTGTCGAGTTCTCGTGGTCGCTGTCGATGGCGAAATGAACGTGCCCGCGGTCTTTGAGACACTGGACGAAGTTCGTGGCGAAGAAGCTCTTCCCGACTCCACCTTTGCCGTTGATGACGAGGTTGATCTGTTTGGTCATTGGGAGGTGCGTTGATTCAGAGGTTGCGAGGGTCGGCGATCCGCGGACCGCGAGTACGTGGACGTTCATGTGGCGGCTCGCTGTGCGGCGATGGTGCTGGTGCTGGCGCGACTGCCGATGGCCCGATGATCGCCGGTTCGGCCGCAGGTCGCCGATAGTTCATGTTCTGGGCAGCCGCCCGCCGACGACCGGAACGACGAGGTGCTTGTTCTGCAGTTGACTCGCCAGTCACTTCGGCCAGGAACCGCGCGATCGTGTCGGTGCCCACGGCCACGTCGACTGTTGCAAGCAGCTCGCGAATTAGCCGGAGTGACGCTCCCTTTAACCGCAGTTCGACAATGCCGTCTTTGACCGGCATCAGCTTTGCGTGACGACTCGGGGACGGCGGCGTGAATGCGCGTGCGGCGTCGTTGAAGCGCTGCCTGCGCGCAGCGATGTCTGCGGGTTCGCTCATCGGATCAGCAGCGGGTTAGCGGCGAGCCGGAAATTCCTTAGCTGTGCTAAGGGGTAGGGCGTCCCTCCTTCAAATGTCCGGTTCATACAGCCATCGTTGTCTCACGAGGCTGGCAGTTCGCGGCTCCCGGTTTGGAGCAAGACTGATCTCCTCCGCTGCTATGACGGACTGTGCTTTCGCCAAAGACGCAGACGAATCTAAAGAACGCGAAGGGATACTTTGAGGAGCACCTGAGCGTTGGGGATTACTACGCCGAGAACGAGCGCGTTCAGGGCGAATGGATGGGTAAAGGCGCGGCTTTGCTTGGTCTCTCCGGCAACGTCATGCGCGATGAATTTCTCGCGTTGTGTGAGAATCTGCATCCGAAGTCGGGCGAACAACTCACGCAAAGACGCAATACCGTTCGAAACGATGGTGCGGCTGAAGTTGCGAACCGCCGCGTGTTTTACGACTTCACGTTCTCACCACCGAA
>JACDCC010000061.1 GCA_013694595.1 Chthoniobacterales bacterium | reverse complement strand
TACCGGCCCGACGCGATCCTCGCGACGAGCGCGGAGAAGGACGAATAGACGTTGCCGAGCAGAGCACCGGAAGTATCTGTAATCGATGCTGATGGAGGCGGCGCCAGCCTTGGAGTTCGACACGATCGAGGACGTCCTGCGAGAGATCGCGGACGGCGGACTCGTGATCGTGACCGACGATGAAGATCGCGAAAACGAGGGCGATCTCGTGATGGCGGCGGAGAAGGCAACGCCCGAAACCATCAACTTCATGGCCAAGCACGGCCGCGGCTTGATCTGCGTGCCGGTGTCGCATGAACGGGCGGAGCAGCTGGGGCTGCAGCGCATGGTGGCGCAAAATCGCGAGATGTACCGGACTGACTTCACGGTCTCGGTCGATGCAGCGCGGGGAGTGACTACCGGGATCAGCGCGCATGATCGCGCGGCGACGATCAATACGATCGCCGATCCGAATTCGAAGCCCGAGGATCTTGTGCAGCCGGGTCATATTTTTCCGCTGCGCGCTAAGGACGGCGGTGTGTTGCGGCGGGCCGGTCACACGGAAGCCGCGGTCGATCTCGCACGCATGGCAGGGCTGCAACCTGCGGGTGTCCTCTGTGAGATTCTGCACGACGACGGGACGATGGCGCGGTTGCCGGAGTTGATGGAATTCCGCAAAACGCACGGGCTCCGGATTTGCACGATTCAAAGCCTCATCGCGTATCGACGCCTGCGGGAGAAGCTGATCGAACGGGAGCAGGTGGTGTCGTTGCCCACCGACTACGGCGACTTCGATCTGCACCTTTACCGCTCGATGGTCGATGGCTCACATCACCTCGCGCTGGTAAAAGGCACGATCTCCAGCAGTGAGCCGGTGCTCGTCCGGGTGCACAGCGAATGTCTCACCGGCGACGTCTTCGGCTCGCGCCGATGCGACTGCGGCAATCAACTGCACGCGGCCTTGAGCCAGATTTCGGACGAAGGGAACGGCGTGCTTGTTTATATGCGGCAGGAAGGTCGCGGCATCGGCCTCGCGGCGAAGATTCACGCCTACAAGCTCCAGGAGGAAGGGCTGGATACCGTCGAGGCGAACGCGAAGCTCGGGTTCGGTAGCGACCTACGTGACTACGGATTGGGCGCGCAAATTTTGTCGGACCTTGGCGTGCGCAAGTTTCGTTTCCTGACGAACAATCCGAAGAAGGTGGTGGGTCTCGAGGGCTACGGGCTGCAGATGGTCGAGCAGGTGCCAATTCGTTGCGAACCAAACCCGCACAACGCAAAATACCTCGAGACGAAGAAGGTCAAGATGGGCCATCTGCTCTAGCGCCCGCCGACGTTTCGTTCCCGCCTCGCAGTTATGTCGACCGCTGTTGCACCGCGCCCACCGACCATCGCCACGAAACGGTCGTTCACCATCGTGGCGAGCAAGTTCAATGCGGAGTACGTGCAGGGTTTGGTGAATCACACCACCGATGAGCTTCGCAATCTGGCGCCCGCTGCAGTGGTGACATTGCATCAGGTGCCGGGGGCATTCGAAATTCCGGTCGTCGTGCGCGAAGTCGCCGGCAAACGGAGTGCCGACGCCATTATCGCAGTCGGCCTGATTCTGAAAGGAAGCACCGCGCACGCGGAGCATCTCAGCCATTCCGTCACGAACGCGCTCCAGCAGATCGCCATCGAGCAGGGTGTGCCGGTGATCAATGCCGTGTTGAGCGTCGAAAACGAAGAGCAAGCCCGCGAACGCTGCCTGGGAAAAGAGATCAACCGCGGCGTGGAAGCGGCGCGCGCGGCGGTGGAGATCGCCGGCGTGATGGCTGAACTGCGGGCCAACTAGCTGCCATGGGAAAGCGACGAATGGCACGGCAGGCGGCCGTCCAATTTCACTTCTGGCGCGACGTGCAGGGCGGCGGCGCCCCCGAGAAAATGGATGAGTTCTGGCAGTTCTGCCCGGCAAAGCCGAACGTGCGCGAGTTCGCACAGCCGTTGATCGACGGCATGGTCGCGCATCTGCCGGAGATTGATGAGCGGATCGCGCGTTACTGCGACAACTACGAGTTCCGCCGCATCTCGCCCGTCGATCGGAATGTTCTGCGGCTCGCTATTTTTGAGATGCTTTACCGCGACGACATCCCGCCGGTCGTTTCGATCAACGAGGCGATCGAGCTCGCGAAGACGTTTGGCGGAAATGATTCCGGGCGCTTCGTGAATGGGATTCTGGATCGCGTGAAAGGCGACTTGTCGCGGCCCTTGCGCGAAGCAGCGCCGAAGCCGCCGCTCTAACGGCAGCGCCGGTCAGAGCAACTGCGTCTGCTGCGCGCGAATCACGATCAGTTCCTGACAGAAGCGCGCTTCGAGTTCATGCCGATAGTTGCGCCACCAGGTTGCGTCGAGCTGGTTCGCCATCACTTCGAAAATGACGATGTCGTCGCGGCTGGTGTGGTTATCGTTCAGCTTCCACATCCCTTCGGCAGGCGCGCGGGTGTAGACCGTTAATCCGCCAAAACGCTCCGTCAGCTCCTGCCGCACGCGCCTGAATTGCTCCGGCGGCTGCGGATTTTGCGCATTGTCGTAAAGCGGCAGCAGAATCTGCACGAGGTGAATCGCGACACCTCGTTAGGCCGGCAGCACACGACCCGACACTTCGCCGAAACCGACGCGGTAGCCGTCGCCTTCACACCAGCCGGTGATAGCGAGCGTATCTCCGTCCTCGAGCCATTTGCGCGACTCGCCGTTCGGCAGCGTGAGCGGGTTCGCACCGCGCCAGGTCAGTTCCAGCATGCAGCCGCGGGAGTCTTCGGTAGGACCGCTGATCGTGCCACTCGCGAGGAGGTCACCCGGTTGCAGGTTGCAGCCGCCGACGGTGTGATGTGCAAGCTGCTGCGCGATGCTCCAGTAGAGATGCCGAAAGTTCGTGCGCGTGATCACGTGCGGCTCGGGCATCGTGGCGGTCTGGAGCCGCGCCTCAAGCTGAATGTTGTAGGTGGAGTCGTTCTGTGCCCGCAGATACGGCAGCGGCTCCGGCTCCTGCGGCGGAAGAGCAAGGCGGAAAGGCTCCAGCGCATCCATTGTCACCACCCATGGCGAGATGCTGGTGCAGAAGTTCTTCGCGAGGAACGGACCGAGCGGCTGGTATTCCCAAGCCTGCACATCGCGCGCGCTCCAGTCGTTCATCAGCACCATCCCGAAGATCTGCTCCGGCGCGCGTTCGATCGGAACCGGTTCTCCCAGCGGGTTACCAGGGCCGATGAAGAACGCCATTTCCAGCTCGTAGTCGAAGCTGCGGCTCGGACCGAAGACCGGCGCAGCGGCATCCGGCGGTTTCGTTTGTCCTCGCGGCCGCCGCACATCGGTGCCGGTCACCACGATCGAACTTGCCCGGCCGTGGTAGCCGACGGGCAGCCATTTCCAGTTCGGCATGAGCGCGTTTTCAGGCCCGCGCAGCATGGTGCCGACGTTGTGCGAGTGGTGATAGGAGGAATAGAAATCCGTGTAATCGCCGATGCGGGCCGGCAGCTGCATGACGACATCGCGTTGAGCGTGGAAGGCCTGCGCGCGCAGATGCGTGTTGTCCCGAAGATTCGAGGTGTTGGCGGCGAGGAGATGCTGCAAGACCGCACGTGTCTGGCGCCAGGCCGGCTGGCCTAACGACATGAAGCGATTCAGCGATTGGTCGCTGAACACGCGTTGACCCTTGAACTCTGAAGAGGCGAACTGGCCGTTCTGTTCGAGCACGGAGAGATCGAGCACCTGATCGCCGATCGCGACGCCGACGCGTGCGGCGCCGCTGGCGGGCTTGAAGACGCCGAACGGCAGATTCTGGATCGGGAAGTGCGAATCGGGTGCGACTTCGATGAAGGAGCGGAGAGGGTCGGGCATTCCTAGAGGAGGTTGAGCGCGCGCAGGTCCTCGCGCGGTTCGTCGAAGCTACAGCTTCCAAAAGAAGTCACCAGCTGACGATGCTGCAGGATCCGCTCTGTCGCGATTTGCCATTCATTCCAGGAAAACGTCTCATCGTCGAAGGCGAAGGAGGTGGCGCTTTCGTCCTCGAGCATGCGCGCGGTTTGCTGCACGTCCCACTTGTGTTCTGCGGCCAGGACGCCGGCCCCGAAGACGTTAAGGAAACCGTGCATTTTCGCCTGCACACTTGAGTGGAATTGCCGCACCGGATGATGCAGTCCGGCGGTGAACTTAATCGGCACGCGATGCTCGATCGCTGCCACGACCACGCGCGCGATCTGGATCGCGGACGGAAACGCGGAGGCGATTACTCCGCCGGTGCGCAATTTGTAGGCAAAGAGGTCGCTGTCGGTGGCGGCACGACGCTCCGCCAGCGAAGCGATGGTTTGCTCCGCATCGTCAGGCGCCGCCTCCCAGAACGTCGGCACCTGCACGTCCGCAAGCGCCTGCGTCATTTCACTCAGGCGGGCTTCCGGGTGCGCCGGTAACGCCACCTCGATCTGCGTGACCGCGGCATACGCGCTGTGCTCGCGGTTGAACTGCTGGATGGCGTCCGCCGCTGCCTCAAGCGATGCCTGAAACCCCGACGCGTGGTCGGTTTTCGCTCCGAGAGCGGAGACGCGGAGCCGATGCTCAACGTCGAACGCGCCCAGGTGCGGCGCTGCGTCGCTAAACTTAGCCACCGGCAGGACAAAGGCGCCGAGCATCCAGACATCGGGATCGCGCACGTAAGCGGAGTGATTCTGCAGCGCTGGCGCGAGGTCCAGGCTCGCAGGCGGAAAGAGGCCGGCGTAGTCGATGGAGCGCTCCAGCAGGGCGCGAAGAGAAGCCGCGGGCATTGGCTTCACATCAATGCCGCAGGCGCCGCCTTCGTCAACGTTCCTCTTGCAAAGCGGCTGGCGGGATCGCAGTTGCATGTTCGGAGCTCAACGATAAACTTCTGGCTCTCGCGGGCCTGTAGCTCAGTTGGTTAGAGCATGCGCTTGATAAGCGCAGGGTCACTGGTTCGAGCCCAGTCAGGCCCACTTCTTCTGCTTCCCACCGCGGATCACTAACCCGCGGCAGCTTTGATTCGATCGATGCGCGCCTGCAGCTTCGCGAAGTGCGAGCCCGGCCAGTAAACCGCGCCACAGCCGTCGCACTTCCGGAACTCGTGATAGTAGATCCGCGTCAGCGGCTCCAGCTGGTCCATTACCGCGCTCTTCTGGACAGTCGCGAGCGGCGCGTTGCAGCGCAGGCAGCGGCTGTACCGGTTCAGCAGGTCGCGGACATCGAAACGGCGGAGCACCTCGACCGTCTGCTCCTCTGAAACCTGCGAGCGCGGGGAGTATCCGTGTTGAACGGCGGAGTGCATCAGCAGGCGCCGATCGAGCGTGATGAGCGCGCGCTTCTGCGCCAGCGAGACGGCGATCAACTCCTCGTCCGCGACCGTGGAAGCGTAGGCGACGTCTAACCCCAGCAGGCGCAGATCTCGGACAAGCTTGCCGAGATGGCCGTCTGCCACGAAACCGGTCACTCGCCGCAGCTGCAGGCGCTCACTCGCATACAAGTCCGGCGCGCAGCCGACAGGATAAGCTTGGATGGTCGCGTCTTGCTTCAGTTGATGCGCGAAGCCGACTGGCTCGCCGTCGCACAACAGCAAGTCGACTTCCGTGTGTGGCACACCGCACGCCTCGACGACGTCCTTGATGGAGGTCTTCTCTGACAGCGTTCTCCGCAACGGCTGCTCCCGCGCGCTTCTCGGGAAGAAGAACGGGAGATCACCGTGGAATTGAATCAGCACCGAGTATGTGCCGGCTCCGGATTCGGCATTCATGCAGGCACCGCCACAGCGCTTCTCCGCCGCAAATAGTAGTACAACGCGAGCCCGACCGATGCGCCGATCACATCCAGCAGCACATCCAAAGGTGAGCCGGTCCGCGAGGCGACAAACGACTGCCGAAACTCGTCGCCGCTCGCGCAGATCGCCGTGAGAGCGAACGCGCTGAGAACATGCCGCGTCCGCGGGCGCGTCGCTTCACCCGCAAATCCGCGCAGAATCAACGCGGCGAGGATCGCGTATTCCGCCAGGTGAGCCGCCTTTCGCACGCAGAGCTGGACCGCCGCGATGGCCGCTTCGGAGATATCCGGCACGATCCATCGCAAAAACGGACCGATGAACCTCGAGGTATGCTCCGCCGACATCAGATCCGACGACGCGATCAGGATTACGAGCACCCACCCAATGGCCGGCGCCCAATAGCGGAAGAACGTGCGCAGCGTGATGTGCAAAGCGCAGGCACTCTATTTCCTCCGTT
>JACDCC010000048.1 GCA_013694595.1 Chthoniobacterales bacterium | reverse complement strand
AGAACATGCACACTTGAACATATTCGCTCCCTCTCAGCTTGTTGACTGCTACGCTTCAGTAAGAAGCGAGCGGGCAATTCGTCTCTCGGCCGTATGAACAACTCGGAGCCTACGTTTACAGAAATCCATGAGGCGCTGCTCGGCGCAATGTCGATCGGTTCAACCCGTGCGCTCCTGGCGACTATTGAGGCAGTAGCAGAAGCAGCGGGCATTCTGGAGGTTCACGGAATCGGCGTCCGGCAGTTCTATCACGCAGCTGCGATCCCTGAGACAGAAAGAGCAATCGCCGACATCGCGGACTCTGATCCTGTCTTCGCGACTGCGGTTAAGAAGCAGTGGGACTCGCTATCAGGCGGCCAAACATCCGGGCACGCGTTTTCGGAGCATTCCGCGTCGCGTACGCGCGCGAGGGACAGGCGCTAGCGGTATGGCCCGGCCGAGCGAACGCAGCAAGAAGACTGAAGCGCTGATAATTGAGCGCATCCTTTCCGGCGCGTCGCTCACCCGGATCTGCAAAGACAACGCGTTGCCGGCGCTTAGCACGGTCTTCAAATGGCTGGCTGACGACAAGGCACGCCGCGCGTCTGGAACGGTGAAACCGGGCGAGCCGTCGTTCCTCGATGAGTACGAGATCGCATTGGATATCCGCAACGACCTTCATCGCGAGGAGGCGTTAGACATCGCGGACGATGGCACGAACGATTTCTGCACCGATTTCCAAGGGAACCAGGTTGTGAATCACGATCATATTCAGCGCTCTCGGCTGCGGGTGCAGTACCGCCAGTGGCTGATGGCTGTTATGGCCCCGAAGCGATACGGCAAGGCGGCAGAAACAGCGGTCAACATCAACGCGCAGACGCACATCCACAACCACATCAGCTTAGAGAAGCAGAAGGAACTCCAAGAGCGCATGAGGGTTGCGCAACGGAGGAACTCTTCAGTTGAGGCTGCGGCATGAAACGACAGACGAAATTCAACGCGAGCGATTACGAGCAGGCTGCTGCGGGTTTCGACAATGACCGACGCCTGAATGGCAGCGGGACGAGATCGCCAGCCAAGAACTGCGGTGGCTGAACACGGTCACGCGTCGCTATGCCGATGAGGTAGGGGAGCCGGCAAAGCGAACCGCTCCTGGTCGCATCGCGAAGACCAGCCGTACGCCATTCGAGGAAAACCTTAGGGATGCGCTACTGATTGGCGACGTGGGTGGGGTGAAACGGCTACGAATGAGAGACGTTTTCATGGTGGCTACTGGATCGAGATCCGAGGCTACCCTGTTGCAGCTTGCATGTCGATAATGTTCGAACTGCTCAGCGGAACGATCTGCCAGTACGGCAGCGCTGCGGCCTGCTTCATCGGCTTGCGGTAGTGTTTGAAGAATATGCGCGGGTGAGTGTGCCCCATCTGCGCCTGTGTCCGCGCGGCGTCCTGGTGCGCGCCGTAGTGATACGACCCGAACGAATGGCGCAATGCGTCGTGCGGCCATTTCTCGATTCGGGCACGCTCCCGTGCTTCGCGGAGGAGGTCGTAATATGCGGTAGGTTTGAGGAACACGGATCCACGCGATCTCCGGTGCGGCAGGAGCCACGCTACGAGGTTGTTGGACATTTCGACATAGCGGGCGCTGGAGTCCACTTTTGTCTTGTCGGGCTCGACGTTGATGGTGCCGTCCGCGAAGTCGATGTGCGACCAATCGAGATGTAGCCCTTCTGCTTCTGGCCGCAGGCCCGCGAACAATCCGAGTGCGACGGCCGGCACAATGAGCGCGTCAGACTGCGCGAGCAGGTCGGCTGCTTCCTGCACTGAGAGGACTCCAGCGGCTAGCTTCTTTTCGGTTGCCTCGGCGCTGCTGAGTGCGGGATTGCTGACACAGTACCCGCGACCGATCGCGAAGTTGAACGCCACGATCAGGATGCGACGAAAGTTGTTGCGGCCGGCTGGCGCGAGGAGCTTGGATGTGCGCTTTGCGCTGAGGCTCCGTAGCCAATCATCCACGTCCGTCGGGCTTGTGCTGATTTCTGCAATGGTCTTGCCATCGAAGTCATCAGCGAAGCGCCCGAATCGGCTTCGTATGTCACTTCGGTAACGTTTGCTGAGTCCATCCGCTTCAGCCACACGCAACAACTCCGCTTTGAGCTCTTTCGGTGTGCATGTCCGATCCGTCGCCTCGAGATACGGCATGTAAAACGCGACGGCGTCGCGAAGCGTCTTGCCGTGCGGCTTGAGCAGTTCGGCGCATTCAAGATACTCGGCTCGCTGCTTTTCAGTGAACGATGTACCGGCAGTGCCGTAGTTGCGCTGCTCGATCAGCTTCGCCTCAAAGAACGTCTTGGCGGACGTGTGAGCCTCGTCCTTGGCGAGCTTTCTCGAAGTCGATTTGAAGAACTTCCGGTTCCGGCCCTTGCCGCGCTTCGGCCATTTCACCAGCCACATCCGCCGGCCGTTTACCTTCACTTTGGACAGAGTCGTTGTGGTCTTGCGCATTAAGGCCAAATCCTGGCAGAATCGGGGTCTATTCGTCAACTATTTGCCAACAGGAATGCTGCCACGAGGTAAGCTAACGGACTTAAAATCCGTTGGGCTTAACCGCCCGTGTGGGTTCGAGTCCCACCATCGGTAGCGCAGCTGAATTTAGTCCTCCGCAGCATGACACGACCGCAGACCGACCGCTTTCCATCCCCGTCATCATCGGCACGCCGCGGCAGGGGAGACAGAGTGAGCACGCCGCGCATTTCGTGTTCGAGCAAGCGAAACGTCGGGCTGGCGTGGAGACGGAATTGATCGACGTGCGCGAGATTCCGATGCGAGTCGATGATGCGGGCGAGCAGATCAACGACCCAGATTACGCGTCGACCGTGACCCGTTGCGACGGTCTGATTCTAGTGGTCCCCGAATACAACCACGGTAACCCTGCCTGGTTAAAACATGTGCTCGATACATGCCTGGAGGAATACATTCACAAGGCGGTCGGGATTTGCGGTGTTTCAGCGGGGCAGTTCGGCGGCTCACGTGTGATCGAGAATCTGCTCCCGGTCATGCGCGAGCTGGGATTGGTGAGCACATCCACGGACGTGAACGTCAGCAACGTGCGGAAGGTTTTCGGCGAGGAGGGCAACTTGCTGGACCGAGCTTCGTGCGTCGCGTGGCCAAGTTTCTCGACGAGCTGATGTAGATGGCGCGGGTGCTGCGCCACGGGCGGGAGAACGTCGCGCCAGTGTAGTCAAGAGAGGAGGCGCGGGTAGATGGCAGCGCCCGACAACTTCATCGACAGAGCGCGGTGAGTTCCTAGGATACCGCCGTGATCATTTCGGTTCACACCCCGAAGGCAGCTGGAACGTCGCTTTCCGCCAGCTTTGTCGACAGCTATGGCAAGGAACGTGTCCTGCTGGATTACACCGACGATCCAGCAGACGTCCGCTCACAGTTTCACCTCGATCCGGACTATGTTCGGTGCCGGAGGATCGATGCGCCTCGAGGCGTGGACGTAGTCCATGGTCACTTCCATCCGAGCCGCTACGCACACATCGCCGACGCTCAGTTTGTGACGTTTCTTCGTTCCGGTGGAGAACTTGATTTCAATCTATCGCTATTGGCGAACGCTGCCGCGCAACGGGAATCCGCTGCACGAGTATTTCCTTGCCCATAATCTCGGAATTTTGGAAGCAGCGCGCCTGCCGCTCCTGCGTTATCTCATCAGCCGCACGTACTTCGGCGGCTTCGATATGGACCGCTTCTCTTTCATCGGGACGATGGAGCATTATTCGGCCGACGTTCGGAGACTCTCGAAGATCATCGGCCGGCCCCTGCCGGAGATGCGGCAGAATGTAACGGCTGAAGTGCGGGAGGCAGGCGCAGCTGGAGGTGTTTCCGACCTCACCAGCGGTAGCAAAATCAATTCCGCGCTTTACGAACTCCTCCGGGACGACATTGCATTTTACGAGCGGACGCTCGAGCTACCGGCTGCGCAGCGCGGCGAGTGATCCGAAGGAAATCAGCACCCGCCGTTGGAGTTTCAAACGTGCGCTCTTCTCGGCGGCGCGGCGGGGGCAAGCGCAGCGGCATATAATCCATCGAGCGTTTGCGCGTGCTCGCGCATTGTCCGCGGTGGCTTGATCGCCGCCCGTAACCGTTCGAGACGCAAACGATCTGCCGCTAACGAGTCTACCGCCGTCGCGAGCGAACGGGTGTCGCCTTCAGTGACGAGGATGCCGTTCACTTCGTGTCTCACAACGTCCGGGATACCACCGACGCGAGTCCCGAGCACAGGTAGACCGGCCGCTAACGCTTCCAGCACCGTCTGTGGACCGTTATCATCCCAGCGCGGAGTGAGCACCGCCGCATCGGACGCAGCGAGCACCTCGCCGAGGTCTTCCTGCACAAAGGACTCGTGGAAAGTGACGATAGATCGCACGCGTGGATCACACGACGAAAGGAATGCCTCGATTTGGGCGCGCTGAGTACCGATGCCGCCAAATATCCGCGCTCTTACCTTCATTGGCGATGTCAGCTGCGCGAGGGCGTTCAGAAACGTCATTGCTCCTTTGCGGGCCAGGCTCACGTTGCCGAAAAAGATCAGCTCGAGCGGGCGTTCAGACGAGCCGTCGGGTTCTATCGCCGCACGCGCGACCCGCTGGGCTCCGACAGTCTGCCAGAGGTGCTCACCAGTGGTCGTGCCGATATGCTCCACTGCCAGTCTTTCCCGCTGCACGCCGAGATTTCCATAAATCTCGGCAACCCGGCGCGAGACTGCGAGATTGAGGTCGCAAGCGTTTAGCGCCTCCACGCCGGCGACGTAACGTTTTTGGTACGCCGGTTCGCCGAGCATCGTCCCCAGGCAGCGCGAGCAAGAGCGCACCAGCGGTCCTTCGCAGATCTGCGTATCAGCAAAGAACAGGTCATTGCGGCTGCACAGTGGGGCGTAGTTGTGAAGTGAACTGAACACCTTTGCGCCGGTGCGGCGAGCTGCCGCCACGATGTCAAACGAGAGGCCGGCGAAATTGTGGATGTGGACCATGTCTGGTCGGCTCTCGGCAAACGCTGCATCAAAGGCGCGCGCGCCAGCCGGGTCGTGCGCCTCACGCCCCGGGTTCCAGAAGTCGGTGAGGAAAGCGGGCCGATTGCAGAGGTGAACGTATGGTAATCCGTCTACTTCTTCGGTAAGCGTCGAATAGGCGGAGCCGTCCGGAATCGTGCGGTCACTCGCGCATACGATCGTGACATGATGCCCTGCTCTGCGTTGAGCGAGCGCAAGGCCATGCAGATAAATGACCGGACCGCATCCTTTCAGCTCAGGGTAGTACCCCCACGTAACGTGCGTGATCCTCATCAGGTTGCCTGAATCTACACCGAACGGATCCACACGTCGCACAAGCGACTTCAGAGCCGTGGAGCGTTCCACGGCGCACCTCGTCAAGCGAAGCGGCAGTTCAGGGCGGCAGCTTTGGACCGGCGGCTATCGTGGAGAAATTGCCGCACTGGCCGTGCCGTCAGTGCCATTCCCCGCCACCTTGTTATCGCTGAAGGTGAAGATAGAGTTCGCGGTCACCGGCAGGACGCCCGTTCCGGAATTGTTCATGATTGTCATGTCGGCCATCCGCAAGATGCCGCCATTCGCCGCGACGCCATTCAAGTTGTGCGATGCGACGCAGCTGTGAGCATTGATTACCCCGCCCGCGTTCGCGATGAACCCGTTGAACGCGTTCCCAGTGCTGACCGAATCTTTCACCGTCATCGTGCCACCCGCATCCGCGCGGAATCCGGCGGCATTGGTCTCCACGAACGAGTGGTTAACGCTCGCCTTCACGGTGCCGGAACCTCTCGGCTTGAGCAGGATGCCGACACTGTCGGCATCGTGAATCGAACAAATTGTTTACTGCAGCTTCGCATCCGCCACCGTCGGAGCGGCGTTGATTCCCGAGCCTGTGAAGCCGTAAAACGCGCAGTTCTCCACGACGAGCGAACCACCGTTGATGAAGTTAATGCCCTGCAACCCACTTCCGGCGCCATTAATCTCGAGATGGTGGAGGATGACAATGCTCCCCGCTGGAGCGTTGACAGTCACGCCGTTCGTACCCGCGCCGAGGATGCTGGCGAGAGTTCCGGCACCGGTGCGTGATTGATTTCGTAATCGTGATCGCGCCAAAGCCACCCGGATCGAGCACGCTGATCTCGCCGCGGTAGCAGTTTTGCTGATCGCTCCGGCGAACGTCTTGCATGGAGCGGTGCGACTGCAGGGATTCACGTCGTCGCCGACACCGGAAACCCAGGTTCGCGTCGCCTGCGCGCCTGCGAAGACGCGGCGGTGCCGATCAAAGCCACTGCAGCAACAAGTAAGGTGAGAGAGAAGGAAGTTTTCATGGTGAGGGATGGGACGGCCTCATGCTGCCCAAGTTTTTTTTGGCCTGCGTTAATCGTATTCCTTCGTACGGGTCGGCCGTATGGCATTAGCATCAAATCGCGAACCGCGTATCGTCAAAGTTCTCCGAAGGCGCTGCCGACGGGCAGGACGTTTGGCTCCACAGATGCGGATCATCGACCCCGACAACGTTCAGCTCATTTCAACGGCGAGGCTCGCGCATCGGACGACGAGAACGTCGCTTCGGCCCGACTGCGTGTCATATGGGTATCCCCTTTGAACGGCGGCTGGGTGCCGCGGGTATCCGCGAGTGCGATCTGGAGGAAACGTTTGCACGGTCCGGCGGGCCGGGCGGGCAAAACGTAAACAAGGTCTCTACTGCTGTGACGCTGCGGCACCGACCGAGCGGTCTCAGCGTGACCGTGCAGGATTCGCGCTCGCAGGCGATGAACCGGAAGCTGGCGAGGGAGCGTTTGCTCGAGATGATCGAGCGACAGGAGCGCGAACGGCGAGCCAGCGCCCGCGCGGCACGCGAGAAGGCGCGGCGGACGAACGCGCCGCGACCGCGTGCCGTGAAGCGGCGCATCCTGGAGTCAAAGCGCAAGCGCTCGACGCTGAAGAAACTCCGCAGCACAGTCGCGGAGTGAAACGGTCAAAGGCGAAGCCGATCAACATCGGCATCATTGGGACCGGCTGGCCGGGGCAGCAACACGCGCGCGTGATGAGCGCGATCCCGGACGCTCGCCTCGCAGCGTGTGCGGACCTCGATGACGCGCGGCGGAAAGAGTTTGCACAGACGTATGCGCCCGCGAAGTCGTTCAGCGACTATCACGAGCTTCTACACGATCCGGCCGTCGACGCAGTGATCGTTTGCCTGCCGAATTTCCTGCATTTCCCGGCCTCACTCGCCGCGCTCGAGGTGGGCAAACATGTCCTCTGCGAGAAGCCGCCGACGATGAACGTTGCCGAGATGAAGGTCTTGCATGAAGAGGCGACGCGCCGTGGCCTCGTCTATTACTTCAGCCGACAGTTCCGCTTTACGCCGGCGATGCGTGCAGCCAAAGGCCTCATTGCCGCAGGGCGCCTCGGCCACATCTATCACGCGCGCGCAACGTGGGTCCGCTCGCGCGGCATTCCGCAGGGGGTCGGCGGCTGGTTCACCGAGAAAAAGCGATCAGGTGGTGGCGCGTTGATCGACATCGGGGTGCATGCGCTGGACTCCGCTTGGTATTTGATGGGAACGCCGCGGCCGGTGTCGGTGAGCGCCCAGGTTTTTAGGAACTTCGAGCATCTTGTGCAGGATCCGGTGTTCGATGTGGAGGATGCCGCTTACGCTTTCATCCGGTTCGACAACGGCGCTGTCGTGCAACTTGAGACCTCGTGGGCGGGGAATCTCCCGGACGACATCCCGATGGGACAATACTTCGGACGGGAGCTGAACAACTCCACCGTCTACGGCACGAAGGGCACGATCCGTCTGAAGCCGCTGAGCTTTTTTGAGGACCAGAACGGCGCCGTCGAGACGGTGCCGGTGGAGCTGCCGGATGACGCCGACAGTTTTGAGCTCCAGCTGCGCAATTTCATCGAGGCGATCAGTGGCCGCGCGGAAGCGATCAACAACGCGACGCAAGCGGTCGAGTTGATGGAAATGCTGGACGCGATCTACGCCTCCAGCGCCTCCGGGCGCGAGGTCCCAATCGTCTGAGCCGCGAAAACTTAGCCGCGGATACGTCTAACGAGCGGAGTAGGACCGAACTGTGGTTGGAACAATCCATCAAACTATGAAAAAACTTATCATCCTTCTGCCCGCTCTCGCCGTTGCAGCGACTATCCTGACCTCCTGCACCACGGTAGTTGAGACACCTACGCCGACCACCACGTCGACCACA
>JACDCC010000043.1 GCA_013694595.1 Chthoniobacterales bacterium | reverse complement strand
GCTTAAAAGTCTCTCTCTTTCGCGTCGGTCATGAAGCGCACCTTGCTGCTGCTCCCCGTGCGAACTGGTGCCGGCGGAATGCCGGGCTTCGGATAATCGGCGGCGCGTTGGCGGTTCGATGTCGGCAGGAGCCGGACCGCGCCTTTCGCATTGTTCCGCCAGCCGTTCGGATCGGCGAATTCCTCACCACTGTGATGCAGGCCGCCCACCTGATCTTCGAGTCCGGTGCCGTAGCTTTGATCAAGGATTGTTGGAGTCACGAAGACGAGCAGGTTCCGCTTCACACGCTCGTTTGCCCGGCTTTGGAACAGATATCCGAGCACCGGAATGTCACCCATCACAGGAACCTTGGTCCGCGACTTTCGCACTTCGTCTTGAATCAAACCGCCGATCGCCAGCGTGTCACCGCTCTTGATCAGGACGTTTGATTCGACAGAGCGCGTATCAATTATGGGGCTCTTGATTTCGATCCCGCCGCTCCCTGCCACCGGGAAGGACGCGTCACCCACTTTGTTACTGATTTCAGGTTTCACCGACAGGGTCACGAAGCTGTCCTTATTCACCGATGGTCTCACGAGAAGTGTGTTGCCGAAGAGTTTGTCCTGAGTCCCACTGAATGTTGGGGGCAACAGCTCACCGTCCGCACCAGCACCGCCAGGAATGTAATTCGCGACAGGTTGTGCTCGCACGATCTGGATCTTAGCAGGAAGATTGTCAGCTGTGACGATGCGCGGATTTGCCAGGAACTCCGCGTCGTTGTCTTCATTTAGAGCCTGCAAGGTAATAGACATTTGCGGGACAGAGAGAATAGCAAAGGCGCCCTGCGCCAGTTGTCCGAAATTGCCGATGACGTTGTTATTCGAACTCGGCAAGGTGAAGCCGCCCTGATTCGTGCCGTAGCTTACGCTTTGCGGAGCGTCTTTGCTCCCCACAACACCGGCCCAGTTGATGCCATACGCCTGCTTCGGATTCGCCGTTACCTCGACGAGACGTGCTTCGATCATGACCTGCTTCGTCGGCTTGTCGATCTGCACGAGGAAGCGGCGGAAGTTGTCGATGTTGCTGATGGCTTCGCGGAAGAAGACGGTGTTTGTCCGAAGGTCGAACTGAGGATCCAACCCACTGCGAAGCTGATTTTTAATCAGGGCGAGCAGTTCTGCGTTCGGGGTTGCTGACCCTGCCGACATCGATCCCCCCGCCGTACCGCCGCCGCCACCGCTGCCGCCGCCACCGCTGCCGCCGTCACCCACCCCACTTGCTGTAACGGTGAGCGACTCAGGCTTCGCGACCTGCGCGTAGCTGAACTGGTAGCTGCCACTCTCGGTCGGCTCCTGCTCGCGTTCTGCGGCGGTTTTGACGTAGTAAACGTTGTCGATCTTGGTGATGAACAATCCTTTTGAGCGCGCGATGATCTCGATCGCCTGCAGCGCGGTCACATCCTCCAATCGCATCGTCACGGTCGACGCCGGCGGGATTTGATCGGTGACGACCATGTTGATCTTTGCCTGGCGGGCAAGCAGACGCAGCACCTGACCGGCATCGTCGCCTTGAAACTCACGAACACCAACCCCGCCACTTTCGATGGTCGGGTCCATCTCCATCGCCGGAGCGGTGCCAGTGGTCGTGCCAGTCGCTCCGCCGACCGGCGGTGCTGCCGGGACGGTGGCCGTGGAGGCTTGGACCAGCATCATCGAAGAACGATCGGTCGCGCCGGTGGTAATAGATGTGCCTGGAGCAGGAGCCCCGGTGACGGTTTTGACCGGGAGATCCGTCGCAGGCGCTGCTGGCACGACGGCGATCGGGCTGGAGAGCGGCGCAGGCGCTGGAGAACTGAACTGCGCATGAGATACAGAGATTGCACCGAGCAACACCGCCGCCCCGCAGACGAATTGGTTAAGACGAGTAGACATACTTATGTGGAGATTGATGACTGCGGAAGTGTCTGGAGCACGAAGCAGACCAACCCTTTACGAAGTTTAATAGCGGCGCTTCTGGCTAGGCGCAGCGCGCTGCTTCGATGAATGAGCGCAGCCGCTGGTGATCTTTGAACCCCGTGCCCGCTTCGACTCCGCTGGTGACGTCGACGCCAAAAGGGCGCACCAAAGCCACCGCCCCAGCGACATTCTCCGGACTCAGCCCGCCAGCGAGGATGACTCGGAACAGCGGCTGCGTTTCCACAAACCGCCGTGCGATCGCCCATGGAAAAGCGACACCGGTACCGCCAAATGCGCCGCTCCGCTCGGAATCGAGTATAACGGTCTCGGTCGAGTAATCGAGCGACCCGGCGAGAGATGCGTCATCGCGCACGGGTATGGCTTTAGAGAAGGTCACCCCTTCGGCATGCAGCCGCCGGCAAAATGCAGGCGTCTCCTGTCCGTGCAGCTGCAACGCTGTGATAAACGGAAGCGCAGCGATTGCCACCGCTTCGTCCCAGCTGGGATTCACCAGCACTGCAACCTTGCCGATCCGCGCCGGCAGCTTCTCGATCCACTCGGAGTTCGACCGGAGATCGAGGAAGCGTTTGCTCCCGCGATAGCAGTTCAGACCCACCGCATCCGCGCCGGCATCGATCGCTGCCCGCGCATCGTCAGCATTCGTAAGTCCGCAAATTTTGACGCGCAAGCGCTGCGGGTCACTTGCCTCGTCCGGGAACATCAGGCGAAAAACTGCCGTCCTCTCGAGTCGTGACCAGAAACTTGCGCGTGCGCCTATTCGATCACGCGACCTTGAACCTGCTTGGGCTGGGTGTGGTGCGTCAGCACATGCACGCGTCCGTCGCTGCCACGGAAAAACGCACTCAGAATCCAGCTGATGAGACCGATGATGATCGCACCCCAAAAGGCGCTGCCAAAACTGTCCACCCGGAAACCGGGTACGAACGTCGGCACCCAGTAGAGCATAAGGGCGTTGATGACGAGGATGAACAATCCAAGCGTTACGATAATCAGCGGGACACTCAGTAGGAGCAGCACTGGACGCACGAAGGCGTTCAAGATCCCCAGGAGCAATGCGGCCCCGACCGCCGTGCCCGTGCCATCAACCGAGATGCCCGGCAGAAGCCATGCCGCCGCGAAAACCGCAAGCGTCGTAATAATCCATCGGATGATGAAGTGCCGCACTCGATGAGGGTATCTGAGAAGTCTTGGTGGAGGCAACCGCTTTGCCGAAAATCAGCTTGCAAACGATTGAGCCACCGATATCGATCACCAACAATCCGAACAAATCACCGTGCCCAAAAACCCGAAGAAAGAACCAGCCACAGAGACCGACGTAGCCGGCAGCGGCGCAGCGAACACTTCAACCGCCGCGGCAGCTGCTCCGCAGAAGAAGACGGCGAAATCCGCCAAGACTCCGGCACGGAAGGCAGCGGCGAAGAAGAGCGGTTCCACACGGAGCGGCAAGAAGACAGCGATCAAGCGCAGCGCGAAAGTCTCCGACGTGGCAGAGCCGTCCGACGCCGATATCCGGCTACGGGCCTACTTCATTGCGGAACGCCGGGTGCAACTCGCGTTGCAAGGCGACCCGGCGAAAGACTGGCTGGATGCGAAGCAGCAACTGCTCGACGAGGCGCGACAGGGCCCGTCGTAATACCCTACCCGAAGGAGCTGAGCTTCTCAGTTCCCCTGCAACGGGAATTGAGACGTGGCGGACGGCGGTCACGTCCGCCAACTCCATGATTCCTCGAGCGGCGGAGCGTAGAACGCGTTTGCCCCTCCGGCTATTCGTCCCGGGACTCGATCCCAGGCACTGCCTCTTTTACCTTCTGAACGAGCCGGTTGATAGCGAACGGCTTCGGGATGAGCCCTCTTACTCTTGGCTCGTGTAATAACTCCTGCGCCCGCTTGTCATCTCCCCGTCCGGACATCAGCAGGAGCGGCGGGACCACCCGCGGCGGAGTGGCATTTTCGTACACCTTCCCGATCAAAAAAAACAGCATCGCGCCATCGATCATCGGCATCGAGAAATCGAAGATCAGCAGGTCGTAGCTCTTCTTCAGCGCCAGCTCGAAGCCATATTCAGGCTTGGGTGAGGTATCGACTTCGCAGTGGAGGAACGCCGTCAGCGCCTCGCGAGTGACTCTCATTAACCCGACGTCGTCGTCGACGATGAGGATCCGTTTCGGTGCGGCGTCGGACACGAGTGGACGCTTGCGCAAAAGCGCTCCGCGTTTCAAGCTTTTCCGATGCAGGAAGTCTTTGTGGAACTAGCGGAAGCGTTGCGGGAACGGCTCGCGATCATTGGTGACGAGGAAAGCCGGCGCGACGTCGCACACCATACCGCACGCTTACAGCGTGTATCGGAGCGGATCGAGCAGCTCGAAACCCGGCTTCCCGCCGATATCGACCCGCAGCTACGTCACTTTCTTCAGCGGCGCAGCTACAGCAAGGCGCTGGAGCATCTCACAGCCGGTTAGCGTTCGTGGAAGAGAGGGAAGTGTTTGTTGATTGTCAGTTGCCCCTCACCTGGCGCTGCGCAGACGGCCTCCTACCCTGATTCCCAAGAGCCCCGCGGCCTATGTCCTCCTCTCCCTGAGGGAGAGGATTGAGGTGAGGGCGAATCTGCATTGCAGGCTGACAATGCGCGAACACTACCGAAAGAGAGCTGACGTTGGTGCGTCGGGCGGTTGTAGCCCGCGCAAAACACCTGCCAGCCTACCGGGAGTAGAGCTCGACGATCAACTGCTCGTTGACCATCGGCTGCATCTCGTCGCGGACCGGGATGCGTGCGACTTTGCCGCTAAGCGCGTCGCGATTCGCCACGAGCCAATCCGGCACGGGTGCAATCTGCGTCAGCTCCAGATTCCGCAACGCGAGCTGTCGTGACTTCGGCCGGTCCTTGACCGTCACCTCGTCACCAGCCTTCACATTATAGGACGCGATGTTCACACCGCGGCCGTTCACCTGCACGTGGCCGTGCGAAACGAGCTGCCGGGCACCGCTGCGTGTATTCGCCAGGCCCAGACGGAAAACCACGTTGTCGAGACGCGTCTCGAGAAGCTGCAGCAACGTCTCGCCAGTCACGCCACGGCGGCGGAGCGCGGTCTGGAAGATCCGGCGGAATTGCTTCTCGAGCAGACCGTACTGGTAGCGAAGTTTCTGCTTCTCGCCTAACGCGACGGCATAATCCGATTGCTTGCGGCGGGAGCCCTTCGGTCCGTGCATACCGGGCGGATAATTCTTCCGCTCGAGTGATTTCGATGGCCCAAAGAGTGGCACGCCATAGCGGCGGCTAACTTTCGTTTTCGGTCCGGTGTATCTGCCCATGAGTATGAAAAGTGTTCGCTAAAAAGATTCGTTCGTCGGTCAGACTCGGCGCTGCTTTGGCGGTCGGCAACCGTTATGCGGCACCGGCGTCACGTCCCGGATGACGGTGAGATCGAGACCGATCGCCTGGAGCGCACGCACTGCAGACTCACGTCCGGCACCTGGGCCACGGACCAGCACTTCCACTTCCTTCAGGCCGTGCCCCATCGCCTGGCGGGAGGCATCCTGCGCCACCATTTGCGCTGCATAGGCAGTGCTTTTCCGAGAGCCCTTGAATCCAACTTTTCCGGCACTCGACCAGCCGATCACGTTGCCGCTGCGGTCGGTGATGGTGACGATGGTGTTATTGAAGGTTGAGAGGACGTGCGCGATGCCGGAATGGATGTTCTTGCTCCCCTTCGCCTTGATGATCTTCGGCTTCTCGACGTCGTTCGGGTCGAGCGAGAGATTTTCTTTCGGCGCCTCAGCGGCGGGTTCGTCCTTCTTCCCCTTTGCTGCCTTCTTTGCCGGCTTCGCAGCTGGAGCAGCTGCTGCCGCAGGGGCAGCCAGCGGAGCAGCTTCAGCGGGCGCCGCGTCTGCAGTTGCAGCTGGCGCGCTCGTCACTGTGTCGCCGGCGGGAGCGACCGCCGGAGTTGCCTCGGGTGCAGCGCCTGCGTTTGCCTCCGTCGTCGGTGCGGCCGGAGGAGCTTCTACGCCGTCAGGTTTGCTCGCCTTTGGCTTCTTTTCTCCAGCCGGCTTAGCCGGCTTCTTTTCGTCTGAATCTGCCATCTCTAAATCCTACTTGTTGCCCTTGGTTAGGTCTTGCCCGCTTTGGCGTCCTTGTTGCGGATGACACCAACTGTCTTGCGAGGACCCTTGCGCGTCCGCGCGTTGGTCGAAGTTCTTTGGCCACGCACTGGCAGGCCGCGCCGATGTCGAATCCCGCGATAGCTGTTGATTGCCTGGAGGCGCTTCAGATTGCTCTGCAGTTCACGGCGAAGATCGCCCTCGATGAGCAACTTGTTACCAGTGATAGCGTGAATGATGTCGTTGATCTGCTGCGGCGTCAGTTCTTTCGCGCGCAGATTCGGGTCGATGTTCGTCTGCTCGAGAATCCGGCTCGCCGTCGTCGGCCCGATCCCGTAAATATACGTGAGCGACGCCTCGATTCGTTTATCGGAGGGAATTTCTACTCCAAGTAGTCGTGGCATAAAGGTTTTATTACCCTTGGCGCTGCTTATGGCGCGGGTTTTTGCACAGCACGCGTACAACGTTTTTGCGCTTTACGATCTTGCACGCTTCACAAAGTCTTTTTACTGAGGGTCGTACTTTCATAACCGGCGGATTTGCAGACGAAAAACGCGGAGATCATCTCCGCGTTGTCACTCCTGGCGAACATCGTCCGCCCTTCGACAAATCGTAAGGGGGAAACTTTTAGCAGAACTTTGTCGACTGGCAACATGGGAATCGGCGATTTCAGCGGGAACTTGCGTTGAAACTAACGAACTGCAGGCCGCTAGCTCAACTGCGTCTTGCCACGCCAGGTGAGGATTTCCGGCTTTTCTTTCGTGATCAGCACCGTGTGCTCGAAATGCGCGGACGCCAACCCATCGGCGGTACAAACTGTCCAGCCGTCATCGAGCAAGCGCACGGCGGCCGTGCCGGCGTTGATCATCGGCTCGATCGCGAGGGTCATCCCGGCCTTCAGGCGCGGGCCGCTTCCGCGTTTCCCGTAGTTCGGCACCTGTGGTTCCTCGTGCAATTTCCGGCCGACACCATGGCCAACAAACTCGCGCACCACGCTGAACCGGTTCGCGACAGCTTCTTCCTCGACGGCCGCGCAGACGTCACCGAGGCGAACGCCTTCCCCAGCGACGGCGATTGCTCGTCGGAGCGCATTTTCTGTCACGCGAAGCAACTTTTCGGTTCTGTCGTCGATCATGCCGACAGGGACGGTAAAGGCCGTGTCCCCCACCCAGCCGTCTTCAATCACACCGATATCGAGCTTCACGATGTCGCCGTACTGGATCCGGCGCTGGCTGCCGATTCCATGCACGATCTCGTCATTAAGTGAGATGCAGATGTTTCCCGGGAACACTCGGTGCCCTAGACGGTAGCCAAGAAACGCGCTCTTCACGCCCGCCTCATCCATCAGGTCCGCGGCCGCTTCGTCGATTTCCTTGGTCGAAATGCCGGGTCGGACCAGGCTGCAAACCCGCTCGAGAATCTCGCTCGCGGTGCGGCATGCTTGCCGCATTTTGTCGATCTCCCTGCCGCTCTTGATCGGGATCATGCCGCCTGCTCGACCAGACGTGAGACATCAGCAAACACCGCGTCGCGGTCGCGATTACCATCGAGCTTGCGCAACGCGCCGAGCTTCTCGTAAAAATCACCGAGCGGCTGCGTCTTGCCGTTAAACTCTGAGAGGCGCGTCTGCAGGACAGACGCATCATCGTCCGAGCGCCGGACCAGCGGACCGTCGCAGTACGGACAAACTGCGCGCTCCGAAAATCCAGCCGAGCCTTCGCTCGTCGTGAAGCCGCAGGACTGACATTGCAAGCGATGGGAGATGCGGTCGCTGATGGTATCCGCGGAGACGTCGAGCCAGATCGCGAGATCGAGGGGCGTGCGATGTCGCTGCAGGATACCCTGCAACGCTTCCGCCTGCGGGATCGTCCGAGGGAATCCGTCAAAGACGAACCCGTGAGCCCCATGCAACCGCACGTAGTCTTCGATCAACTCGATGATGATTTTATCCGAGACCAGCTCTCCGTGCTTCGTCTTCTCGGCCACTTCTTTCCCGAGTAAAGTTTCCAGTTCCATCTCGCGGCGCAGGATGGCGCCCGGCGACGTGACGGGGATCTTGAAATGTCGAGTGATCATCTCCGCCTGCGTCCCTTTGCCGGAACCAGGCGCGCCGAGGAGAACAAGTCGTCTTTTCACTAGCGCCCGTAAACGAAGATCGCGACCCCGCCGATCACCAGCACTGCGATGCCGACATAAAGCCACATCAGCGTCGTCTGCGGCGCTGCTTCACCGCGGTTGTACGAGGCGCGGTCGAAACGGCCGCGGATGCGGCCTTTGCGCAGGAACCCGTCGTAGTGACGCTGGATCAGGTGAGTCTCTACTTGCCGCATCGTGTCGAGCATAACGCCGACGATAATCAGCAGGCTAGTGCCGCCGAAAAACTGGGCCGTGATTTGCGGCACGTTCAATCCCTGGCTCAGAAGGCTCGGCAGGATGGCAATCAAAGTCAGGAAAGCAGCGCCTGCGAACGTCAGCCGTGTCATCGTGTAATCGAGAAACTCGGATGTCGACTTACCCGGACGGACGCCGGGGATGTAACCCCCGTGCTTCTTCAAATCATCGGCGATCTGCGACGGCTGGAATTGCGTCGCCACCCAAAAATAGCTGAAGAAGAAAATCATCAGCCCGAGCACCAGGTAATGCGGCCAGCCGTTCGACAGCGCGTCCGAGATCTGTCGTGCGGTGCGGCTGTTCTGAAACGCAACACTGACGATCATGTTCGGAAAGAGGAGCAGCGCCCAAGCGAAGATGATCGGCATCACCCCCGCGTAATTGACTTTCAGCGGCATGTATTGGGTCTGCCCGCCGTACATCTTGCGACCGACGACGCGCTTTGCGTATTGCACTGTGATCTTCCGCACGCCCTGCGTGACCGCGATGACCGCCGCGATGACGATGAACAGGAAAGCGATCATCAGCACGAGGATCGCCGGGTTCACCTGGCTGGCGCCGCCCTCGCCCGACGGAACGAAAGTTTTCCAAGCCTGCGCGAGCGCCGCAGGCAGCTGCGCGACGATGCCGACAGTGATGATGACTGAGATGCCGTTGCCGATGCCGCGTTCGGTGATCTGATCACCGAGCCACATCAGAAAGAGAGTCCCGGCGGTGAGCGTCAGGACCGTAATGATCCGGAAGCTAAGGCCAAGATCAGCCACGAGTGGAATGCCAAGCCGGCCGATCGTATCCGTGATGCCCGGCAGCATCGTCTGGTAAGACTCGGGATGCTGAAACGAAATCGACAGGAGGTATCCCTGGACCAAACACAGCGCCACGGTCGCGTAGCGCGTGATCTGCATGATCTTCTGGCGTCCGCCGTCCTCACGTGCGAGGCGGCCGAGCTTCGGGATCACCGCCGTCAAGAGCTGCAACATGATCGACGCGCTGATGTACGGCATGATGCCGAGCGAGAAGATCGCGCAATTCTCCAGCGCGCCACCGCTGAACAAGTTCAAGAGCGTAGCAACACCGCCGCCGGCGTCGTCGTTCAACGCGCTTCGGAACCACTCCTGCAGCACGGCAGCGTTCACGCCGGGCGTAGTGATGGCGGCCCCGAGCCGCACAATCACGATTACCGCAAGGGTGAAAAGAATGCGCCGGCGCAGCTCCGGAATCTTAACGGAATTTAGAAACGCCGAGACCATCGACTAAGTTGGTAAAGCCGCTCGCGCCGGCTCAGGCGGAAGGCTTTTTCTTCGCCGCCGGTTTCTTCTTTGCCGCCGGTTTCTTCTTTGCCGCCGGTTTTTTCTTCGCCGCGGATTTGCTCGCACCCGCTGGTGCAGCTTCAGCAGCGGAAGCCTGGGCAGCGGGAAAACGAGGGCCACGGACCGGCGCTTCGCGCAAAGTCACACTCCCGCCAGCACCTTCGATCTTCTGCCGCGCGGACGCGCTCACCTTGTCCGCTTCAATCGTCAGGCCGTGTTTCAACTCGCCGCCGCCCAAAATCTTCAGCCCGGCGACATTGCCCCGGATCAGCTTCGACTCACGCAGAAGCTGCTCGTTCACGACCGTGCCGGCGGCGAATGCATTGAGGTCGTCGAGATTCACGACGGCATAGGTCTTGTGAAACGCGGCGTTGTTGAAACCACGTTTCGGCAGACGCCGAATGAGTGGCATCTGTCCACCTTCGAATCCCAGACGAATGCTGCCGCCCGACCGCGCTTTCTGGCCCTTGTGCCCCTTGCCGCTGGTTTTGCCCTGCCCGGAGCTCTCACCGATGCCGACGCGCTTAACCCGGTGCTTCGCACCCGGCCGCGGCTTCAAATTGTGCAGACGCATCATGAATGCTCGACCTTTCCGTCAACGTTCGCGGGCCGAATTCCCCGCACTTTCAAAATCTCATCGCGCCGACGGAGGGCGCGCAATGCCTCGATCGTCGCCTTCACCACGTTCGAGTGGTTGCTCGAGCCAAGCGACTTCGCCAGCACATCTTTGATGCCTGCAGCTTCAACGACCGCGCGCACGCCGCCACCCGCGATGACCCCCGTGCCAGGCGATGCTGGCCGAAGCAACACGCGCCCCCCACCGAACTCACCGATCGTCTCGTGCGGAATAGTGTTCTCGTGCAGCGACATCTTTTCCATACCTTTGCGCGCGGCTTCCGAAGCCTTGCGGATCGCTTCCGCTACTTCGTTCGCTTTGCCAAATCCGACGCCGACTTTGCCGTCGTGATCTCCCGCTACGATGAGCGCGCTGAAGCTGAAACGCCGGCCGCCCTTCACGACCTTCGCGCATCGATTGATGAAGACGACTTTCTCAGTCGTGTCACCCCTCGCTGCTGAGCTTTTGTCTGTTTGACGTTCCTGACGTCTGCCGCCGCCGTGTGGTTGTGCCATGAAATATTAAAACTTAAGCCCGCCTTCGCGCGCTGCGTCTGCGAGGGCTTTTACTTTGCCGTGATACTGCGCGCCGCCACGGTCGAAAACTACCTTGTCGACGTTCTTCGTCAGCAGGCGCTCAGCGACAGCTTTGCCGACTGCAACAGCCGACGCGGTATTCGCCGCGGGCTTGCTGACCAGTCCTTCTTCCGTCGTTCCGGCGGCCGCCAGCGTTCTACCCGCTTCGTCGTCGATCACCTGCGCATAGACGTGTTTACCCGAGAAATGCACCGCGAGACGCGGACGCTCTGCCGTCCCGTTCACCCGTTTGCGGATCCGCTTGTGAATGCGGTCCCTGATCTGTTTGCGATCGGCCTTCATGTTACTGGACTGTTTTGCCTTCCTTGCGTCGGATCACTTCGCCTGCGTAGCGCACGCCCTTGCCCTTGTAAGGCTCAGGCGGGTAATACCGCCGAATGTCAGCCGCTACCTGACCAACGACTTTCTTGTCGATCCCGGAGATGTTGATCTTTGTGTTCTCGGCCACGGCGACCGTGATCCCATCAGGAATGGGAAATAGGATGGGGTGGGAAAAGCCGAGGCTCAGGTTCAGGTTTTTGCCCTGCACGGCGGCTTTGAACCCGACGCCTTCAATGATGAGGTCTTTCGTGAAGCCGGTGCTGACGCCTTGCACCATGTTGTTCACGAGACTGCGCGCCAGGCCGTGCAACGCCTTCACGCTGCGCGTCTCAGCTCCGCGAACCACCGAAATGCGGTTGTCTTCGACCGTCGCTTTGATCTCTCGCGGCAAAGTCCAGCGGAGTTTGCCCTTCGGGCCCTCGACTGCAACCGCGCCGTCGTTCCCGATGTTCACCTTGACCTTGTCAGGGATCTCGACCGCTTTGTTTCCGATACGTGACATAAATTCTTGGAACGCCCGCTTACCAAATGTAAGCCAGCAACTCGCCTCCGACGTTTTGCTTCTTCGCCTCGCGCCCGGACATAATGCCGCGGGAGGTGGAAAGAATTGCGACGCCCATTCCGCCGAGCACACGCGGGATTTCCTGCGCGCCAACATAGCGCCGCAGCCCCGGACGGCTCACACGCTTCAGGCCGGTGATGGCGCTGCTGCGATTCGCGATCTTATTGGTGATCTTGATCCGCGGGTGAGCACCCTCGGTATCTAGCGAAAAATCGGTGATGTAACCTTCTTCCTTCAGGATCCGAACGACTTCGTTCTTGATCTTCGAATAAGGCACAAACATCTCGTGCTTCTGCACCGCGGAGGCGTTGCGCACGCGCGTCAGAAGGTCGGCAATAGGATCGGTAACAGTGCTCATGTGATTAGGCGGCAGGAGCTGCAGCCGACTTCTTCGCGCGGTCGCTGAACGGCATTCCCATCTCGCTCAAAAGCGATTTGGCTTCGTCGTTAGTCCGCGCGGAGGTGACGATGGTAACATCAAAACCGATGTTGCGCTTGATTTTGTCGAGCTCGACCTCGGGGAAGATCGACTGGTCCGGAACGCCCAGCGTGTAGTTGCCGTTGCCGTCGAACGCTTTTGGCGACACGCCGCGAAAGTCGCGGATGCGTGGAAGCGCGGTTTTAATCAGGCGCTCGAGGAACTCATACATGTGCGCGCCGCGCAAAGTCACCTTCGCTCCGATCGCCTGTTCCTGGCGCAGCTTGAAATTCGCAATGCTCTTCTTCGCGCGGGTTTCCGCGGCCTTTTGCCCACTAATGAGAGACAGCTCAGCCTTCGCGTCTTCCAGCGCCTGCTTCACGTCTGCCTGGGAGCCGACGGAGGTATTAATCACCACCTTCTCGACCTTCGGGATCTGATGGATGTTCTTGTATCCGTGCTGCTCCTGCAGCGCCGGGATCACGCGCTCTTTGTAGTGCTGGTAAAATTCGTTGTTCATTGCTTACGACTCCTCTTTTGCGTTCTTGCGCTTTGGAGCAGCTTTCTTCTTCTCCGCCTTCGGCTTCGTGGCCGCCTTGCCTTTAGTGTCCTTGTCTTTCGCGGCCTTTTCGCTGCGCTCAACGACCTTCACATTCGAAATGTGAATGGGACCCTCTCGCTCGGCGATTTTGCCTTGCGGATTGTCCTGTGATTTGCGCAGGTGCCGCTTGATCATGCGCACGCCTTCGATCAGCACGCGCTCTTTCCGAGCGAGCACCTCGAGCACCTTGCCGGTGGAACCTTTGTGGT
This sequence comes from Chthoniobacterales bacterium, assembly GCA_013694595.1. Lineage (GTDB taxonomy): Bacteria > Verrucomicrobiota > Verrucomicrobiia > Chthoniobacterales > UBA10450 > JACCTI01. Next base: position 3,448 of record JACDCC010000043.1, on the reverse strand, counting down.
TCCCGGAGATGACTTCCACCTGATCGCCCTTGTGAACGTGTAGCTTGATTCGATTCATAAAACTTCCGGAGCGAGCGACACAATTTTCATGAAATTGCGTTCGCGCAGCTCGCGCGCGACGGGGCCGAAAATGCGCGTGCCGCGCGGGTTCAAATCTTTGTCGATAATAACGATCGCGTTGTTGTCGAAACGCAGCACCGATCCATCATCACGCTTGATGGGATGACGGGTGCGGACGAGCACCGCGCGGACGACCTCGCCCTTTTTGACGGTGCCGTTCGGGCTCGCTTCTTTGACGTTCGCAACGATGACGTCGCCGATCCCAGCGGACTGGCTGGTGCCTTGCCCGATGACGCCGATCATCGTGGCCATGCGAGCGCCGCTGTTGTCAGCTACGTCGAGTCTGGATCTTAAATAGACCATAAAATTCTTCCTGCTGACCTCTACTTGGCGACCACGTCGACGAGACGCCAGCGCTTCAGTTTGCTGAGCGGGCGCGTTTCCATGATCAGAACGGTGTCCCCTGGCTTGGCCTTGTTCTCCTCGTCGTGCGCATAGAACTTCTTCTTCTGCTTCACGATCTTGCCGAATTTCGCATGGGGGACGCGCGTCGTGGTCTGCACCACAATCGTCTTGTTCATCCCGCTGGAGACCACTTCGCCGGTCTTAGTTTTGCGCTTGGCGCGCGCGCCGGTGGCTTCGTTCCCGCCAGAGGCGGCCGCATCGGCCGTGGGCTGTTCAGTTTGATCGGCCATAAATTACTTCGTCTCCGTCTTATTGGCGCGCTGCGAGAGCACGGTTTCCACTTGAGCGACCTGGCGGCGCAGCAAACGCATCCGGCTCGGCTGTTCCAGCTGGCCGCTTTGCTGCTGCAGGCGCAAATGGAGGCTCTCCTGTCGAAGATCGCGCTTCTTCGTGACGAGTTCTTCGGAGCTCAGCTCCTGGATTTCCTTGAATTTCATGTGGTTAGGCTGCGGCGACGTGGTGTCGCGTCAGGAATTTCGTGCGGACCGGCAACTTGTTCGCAGCCAGCCGCAGTGACTCACGCGCGACTGATTCTGAAATACCATCGAGCTCAAACAGAATGTTCCCCGGGCGCACCGTCGCGACCCAATATTCCGGCTGACCTTTCCCTTTACCCATGCGGGTTTCGGGCGGGCGGGAGGTCACCGACTTGTCGGGAAAAATACGGATCCACAGCTTGCCTTTGCGCTTCATGTTGCGCGTCAGGGCGACCCGGGCCGCTTCGATCTGCGTGTTGGTGATCCAGGCGCGCTCGAGCGTTTGTAGCCCGAATTCGCCGAAGTCGATCTTAAGGTTGCGCGAAGCGGTCCCCTTGCGGCTTCCCCGCTGGGTCTTCCGATACTTCACGCGTTTGGGCATCAATGGCATGGCAGTGTTTCCTTAAGCGAAAATGTTAAACTTCAGCCGGCGCCGGCGGCAGAGTCGGCGGCTGTTCCACCGGTGCTTCCTCTTTTTTACAGAGCCAGCATTTCACGCCGATCTTGCCGTAAACGGTATTCGCCTCGGCGAAACCGTAGTCGATCGGCGTCCGCAGCGTGTGCAGCGGCACCTTGCCTTCACGATACCACTCGGAGCGTGAGATTTCCGCGCCGTTCAAACGGCCGGAGCTGCGCAGACGAATGCCTTGCGCGCCAAAATCCATCGCCACCTGCACGGCCTTCTTCATCGCGCGGCGGTAAGCAATACGGCGCTCGATCTGCAGGGCAACGTTCTCAGCCACCAGCTGCGCATCGAGTTCAGGCGTCTTGATCTCCTGGATGTCGATCTTGATCTGCTTGCCTTGTGCCATCTTGGAAATCTCTTCCGTCATCTTCTCGATCTCGGCGCCTTTGCGGCCGATCACGATGCCAGGCCGAGCGGTGAAAATAGTGACGCGGATGCTGTTCCAGGCGCGCTCGATCACGATCTTCGAGACAGCAGCGAACTGCAGCTTCTTCTTCACGTAGGTGCGGATCTCGAGATCGCTCTGCAGGAAGCCCGGCATCTCTTGCGGCGACGCGTACCAGCGCGAACGCCAGTCGCGGTTCACAGCAAGACGGAAACCAATTGGATTAACTTTCTGTCCCATAATCTTTTCTAGCTTGTCATCCTGAGCCGCGTAGACGGCGAAGGATCTCGCGTCACGTGCAGCGTGTTCCGAAGCCGCGCGCTCGGTGGCATCGCGGGATTCTTCGACTTCGCTTCGCTACGCTCAGAATGACAGTTCATTAAATTATTCGTTGATGTCGGTGCGGCTGGTGAGATTCGGATCGGGTGCCGTGCCTTCGCCGACCGGTCCGCCTTCCGTTGGCTCGCGCTTCGGCTGGCTTTTTGCCTTCGGCCCAGTGGCAGACGTTTTCTTCGCGCCGCCCTTGGGGCCGCCTTTGGCGCTGCTCTTCTTTTTCTGACTCTTGTTCTTGTCGCGGGTCTTGATCTCGATCTCGTCGCTCAAAATGATCCGGATGTGGCTGCTTCGCTTCAGGATCCGGCTGCCGCTTCCTCGCGCGCGCGGCATCATCCGCTTCATGGTGGGGCCCTCACCAACCGTCGCTTCTTTCACGACCAGTCCGGCGACACGCAGGTTTGCGTTATTCTCCGCGTTGGCGACGGCGCTCTTCAGCGTTTTGTTGATCAAGCCCGCGGCTTTTTTCGGGCTGAACGCGCAGATATCGAGCGCTGCCGAAACCGGCAGGCCCTGAATCTCGCGCGTGACTTCGCGCACCTTGAAGGGCGAAATCTTCGCGTACCTGTAAATCGATCGAACTTCCATTTATTTTAAAGTCACATTTTGGCGGGCATCCGCCTGGAGACGGTCACCCACCTTTATCTTCTCTTTTTCAGAACCCATTTCTTGAACTACCGCGCCGCAAATCCTCCGTCGGACATCCACAACTCGCAGCGTCGCGATCACCCGGTTGTCCCGCACGACCCGAAGCGGCATCCCAATTCGCACGCCTTGCTTCTCGCCGAGGTTCCCAACGACCAACGACCAGTCCTCCTTCAGACTGATCACGTTCCCGTCCATCAGCGTGCCCGGCGCGTCTACCGGTTCGGCCGCTTTCGCGACCAACTGGTTGGTGCTGCGCAACTGCGCTTCCAACTCCATCCGCGCCTTCGCATCACCGCCGGTCGAAGTCTTCAGCAAGTGCAGCATCGCTTCCGACAGCCGCAGCATCTGATCGCGATATTCGTCGCGCTCCTTCTGCGTTAACTGCAGATCACTCACCGCACTGAGCAGCCGCTGCTCGAGCTTCGCCTTGTCCTTGCTGGCACCGTCGAGCCCGAGCGCTTCCATCCGCAACTGCAGGTCCGAATACTTGCGGCGGAACAACTCCGCCTCGGCATTCGACGCCGCCAGGCTGTCGGTGAGCGTCTTCACAGACTCCCGCTGTACAGCCAGCTGCTGACGCAACTCTTCGTTCTCCGAAAAGAGCGCCCCTGCGGT
>JACDCC010000039.1 GCA_013694595.1 Chthoniobacterales bacterium | reverse complement strand
AACGATTCGAAAAACTCCCGCTCCTCCCGCGCCGGCATCAGCCAGAACGCCACCATTTGCTCTCGTGCTTCCATCGCTTCTGATTCGGACGCCAGGGCGCGTCTGCTCCTTGCAAACGCGGCAGGCGGGTCGCGCAGCCAGTGCTAAACTCCGCTATGCCAACCAACGTGCTCGGGACGGAATTGAAAAGCTGCTGCCACGATCCAATGACGGGGTATTACCGCGATGGATACTGCCGCACCGGGCCAGGCGATGTCGGTCTGCATACCGTCTGCGTTCAGGTGACGCGCGAGTTTCTCGATTTCTCCGTGCTCGATGGCAATGACCTGGTCACGCCACATCCGGAGTGGGATTTCCCCGGCTTGCAACCAGGCGATCGCTGGTGCGTTTGCATCACTCGCTGGGTCGAAGCCGTGAGACGCGGTCGCGGCGCCCCGATCGATCTCGAAGCGACGCATTCTTCCGCCATCGAGTTCATGTCACTGGAGGAATTGAAGGCGCAGGCGATCAAAAGCTCACCCGGGAAGTAGCCGCGCGCCGCGTGACGCTGCGCGAACCATCCTGGGGATCATCTGCGTCATCGTGACGATCGCGCGATTGTGATACGCGTTGAGGTCTTCTTCAGATCTCGGAGTTCGCCGCTTTGAACTAGGCTCCGCTTTGAGCGAGAGAGGCGGCGTTCAACGTCACGTCAGACCGGCGGCAGTATAAGCGGCATACGCAGTCTTAATTCTTCTCGGCGTTAAAGGCGACGTGGCGATGCCAGCCTGAATCCGTGTAATTACCGGAGGCTGAAACGGCGCGTGCATCCGACACGCGCCGCGCTGAACAGCGGCGTCGAGGAGGCGTGTGTCCACTATGCGAGCATCTGCATAAAAGATGACCGACGCCTTCTGCACGAACGGATGCTCACCAACGTTGAGGATCGTCGTCCTGTCAGAGTGGGGGCGCTGCGTGGTCAGGTTGACCATCAAGGCTTCGTGCGTCGCTGGGTCAGGTTTAGTTATCAGCACCCACAGATGTTCTGTTTCCTGCCCCGGCTTTGGGAGCATGAACGAATCGCCCAGCCCGGCCATGCGCCTAGCACGGAGCGAGCAAAAGATCCGTCTCAGCGAGTTCTGCCAGCTCTTCCTCGATCGCCGCGATCTCCAGGTCGGATTTGCCTCCCGCCTTCAGGACGTCGCGGTAGGCGATTGCGATCGCCCCGCCGCGCGGGTCAATCCACTCCGGCAACGCGTGTGTCAGCTTCACCAAGTCCCAGCGGCTCTTCCTGCCATGCTGAGCAAAGACCGCGTCGAGGATTTCGATCTCCGCCTCAGAGAGCTCGTCGTCGCCGGCGTCCCCTTTCAACTCCACTTCGTAGTTGCCGGGCGCTGTGATGTTGGCGGCCCAGATCGATGGAGCCCCAGGAGCGTCGCCATCCGTGGCGAGATCGAGGACACGGCTCAAAACCGGTCCGCGATCCATCGACACGTAGCGGTCGGTGCTGATCGGCCGTCCCCAGCGCAAGAGCGCCTCGCGATCCGCGAGGTAGAGCAGCTTGATGAGCTTAAGGTAGCTCATGCGGCCGCCCCGCAATCGCAACAGGTGAGCCGCCGCTTGCGTCGCTTTCCTTTCGTTGAACCGAATGCGCGTGCTCACCTCTATATCAATCTCAGGAACCTCGGTAGACTGCAAGTGCCATGCCGGGAGGGCAGGAATGTCGACGTCGATCCGCCTGGATCCGACCAGCGCTTCGAGCGCGGCCCACTTCGTCTTCAGCTTGATGCAGTCGCCGTCCCTCGATTCCTGCACCCGTTCGGGCTGGCGCTTCGCTCCGTCCATCTCGCGGCATCCCCATGCTGCTCGCTTCTCCTTGCGCGTCAGCTCTTTGCCTTCGGTGATCGCTTCGAATTCCTCGTCGATCTTCGGCAGTTCGCTTTGGTTTAACCCCAGCTTCGCCACCCGGCTCTCGTATAGATCGGCACCGTCGCCTTGTCGGCCACGGCCGAGCGGGCGGGTGGGGAATCAGGGAGGAGGTTAGAGGGGGCGAGCATCGCCGGATGTCGTAGATGCTGATGTAATCGCCGAAGACCGCGCGCGTATTGGCGTCCGTCTTCTCG
>JACDCC010000008.1 GCA_013694595.1 Chthoniobacterales bacterium | reverse complement strand
GTCGCGATCAATCCGCCGAGCACCGCCAGCGCGACGATCGGCAGCCGTTGACCCCAGCTGGCCGGGTTATACTGCCAGCCCGGCGGGATGCTGTTGTCATCGCTCATGATTCGTTAGTCGTTGTCCAACTGCCGCGCCGCGCCTCCGGCAGCGATCGCGAGCAGTGCCACGGCAGCAGCGGCGAACCACCCGCGGTTCTTCGACATGAACCACCAGGCGCTCGAATCTTTCGCGCGCTGGTCGAAATCGCCACGCGTGCTGTGCTTGCCCTCGACCGTCGTCCAGAGGTTGTTCGGCCGGTTTGGATCTTCCGGTCCGTCGTGCTGCTGCGCGTCGTAGCCCATGTTGGCGAGGAAACGGTCGCCAATTCCCGGCGCGATTTTGTTGCCGTAAACCGCCTTGAACGCCGGCCATCCAACGATGAACTCGCGGCGCGGATGGTGCGACGCATACAGGATTGCATCCGCGGCTACCGAAGGCTGGAAAATCGGCGGCACAGGCTGCGCCTTGTGCGGGAGACGGCTCTTCACCCAGCGGAACTGCGGCGTGTTTAGCGCCGGCATCTGGATCATCGTCACACGCACATTGCTGCCATCGTGCAGCAGCTCGCAACGCAGCGAATCACAGAAGCCTTCGATCGCGTGTTTTGCGGCGCAGTACGCCGCCTGCAGCGGTATGCCGCGATACGCGAGCGCGCTACCGACTTGCACGATCACCCCCCGATCGCGCGGCAACATGCGTTTCAGAGCCGCGAGCGTGCCGTAGACAAAACCGAGATACGTGACCTCAGTGACGCGTTTGAATTCCTCCGGCGGTGTTTCCTTGATCGGCGAAAACACAGATGCCATCGCGTTGTTCACCCAAACGTCGATCGGTCCTAAGCTTTCCTCGACGGTTGTCGCAGCAGCTTCGATTGCAGCCGAGTCGGCAACATCGCACGGCAAAACGAGAGCGCGCCCGCCAAGTGCGACCACCTCACGTGCCGCCTCTTGCAATGCGTCGCGGCTGCGCGCGATCAACCCGATGTGAGCGCCCTCACGTGCAAACGCGTGCGCAGCAGCACGGCCGACGCCAGCCGACGCGCCGGTGATCACGACGACACGCGGACGTTGCTCAGCACTCATCGATAGTCTTCCAACAGTTGGCGCGCGCGTTGCATGTCTTTGCGCAAGACCGGCAGTTGTTCGCGCGCGAACTTCGCCACCGGCGGGTAAACGCGAAGCGCTCCGTTCCTGAGCTCGAACTGGTAGAAACGGATGTAATCCGTTTCTGCGATGTACTGCAGGAACTGTCTGTCGAATTGCTCGCCAGTGAGCGACGCGAGTTTTTTGACCTGCTGACGTTGGTACATATCCAGGCGCTCGGGAAGCCGCAGCCGTGTCTCTTCCGCGAGCGTCCGCAGCCGCGCATGCGCTTTCTCGCGGCGGTCGCGCAGTTCGATCGCGAACTTTCGGACCTTCGGACTTTGCGCTCGATGCTGCGCGAGGTTTGCCAGCGCTTTGTCTCGCAGGATGCCGTGCGCCGCTTCGATCGCGAACGTCTTGTCCAAGTTGCTTACGCCGACATCGCGCACGATGCCGTCCTCTTCGGCTGCTCGAATGTGAGCAGCGCCGAGGGTGCAGATGAGTGTCGCCAGAGTAACGGTACGTACCAGTTGAGATCTTGTCATGAATGAAAATTGCACCTTCAATTTGCCTCCCTTTGTTTTGTCACCTCGTTGTGGATTGCTTGCAGACCATCGTCGGCTAATCCGACGAGAACTTTCGTTACCGTGCCATCCTTGCCGATCACCACTGTCTGCGGGATCGAGGTGACGTTGAATTTTTTTGCCACCTCGCCGGTTCGGTCGAGCAGCACCGGCACGTCGACACCCTTCGCCTTGAGGAACGCTTCGACCTTCGCTTTGTCTTCGCCAAGGTTCACCGCGAACACCTTTACGCCTTGATCGCGCTTCTCTGTGTAGAGCTTGCCGAGGTGCGGTAGCGATTCGATGCATGGGGGGCACCACGATGCCCAGAAATCCAGCACGACGACCTGGCCCTTTAGCTCGCTGAGCGAGACGGATTTTCCGTCCAGTGTCGTCAGTTGAAAATCCGGCGCGGGTTTGCCGACCATTGCCGTCTCCGAATGTTCCTGCACGGCCGCAAGGTTGCCGCTTACATCCTGCGCGTTCGGCGGCGGTGTCCACGCAAAGTGCTCGGCGGGGAGAGCAACATCCGTCCTGGTGGTGGTGTAATCGATAACGGTTTCTGCGACCTTCACGTCTTTTGCGCCGCGCTGCTCGAGCGCGGGCTTCAGGTCGACGCGCAGTTGCTTCAGCAGGTGGGTCACTGGATCGACGATGACGGTGATGTTGCCATCCGGTTGATCCGGTGTGAGCACGAGCACGGGATACTTCGTGCCGCCGATGTCCGCATCGGCCGCGCGATCAACTTTTCCGAATCCACCGATCAGCGCGGTCCCCGGATCGTCAAGGAGGGCGAACAGCAGCGACGGATTCTGCGCCTGGAGAAGCTCCGGAATAAAGGCGGGCAACTGCTCGATGCCGCCGCCTTTCGGCGCGTCCGTCATGAGATACTCGTTCGCCGCTTTGTTAAACACGAAGACCTTCTCTCCGGTTGAACCAAGGGTGAGATCGTCTTCCGCCTCGTGCCGGAATCGCTTCGGCTCGCCGAACGAGCTGGTGAACTTCGTCTCTGAAGATTGCTGATCGCCCTCCGCCTCGACGTTGCTGCGCACCACACCAGCGAACTCCGCTGATTTCAATCCTTGGCATGCGGCGCGCATCTGCTCAAGCAACCGTTCCGCATCGGCACTGATCTGCGGTTTACGAGGTGTCGTCGGCGGAGTTGTCGCTGTCGCAGATGGAGCGATCACCGAGTCTTGCGCAACTGGCGAGGTCCTCGTGGCGATCGGCCTCTTACTGAAGTAAAACGCGACGGTGACGATGAAGAGGATCGCCACGGCGATGAACAGCCAGCGGAGGGACTTTCGGTTTGCAGGCGGAGCCATCGGATTAACCGCAGCCTGCTGCTGCAAGGTGACGCCTCCGTGTCGCCATCATTACAATTGTGTAACTGAACGCGCGCCGGTCTCGTGCGTCTACGCGTGCTCGCCGAGCACGTCTTCGAGGTAAAGCTTGCGCACGAACACCATCGCTGCCGCGGTGAGCGGCGTTGCGAGCAGCAGACCCATTGTCCCGGCGATGACGCCGAAAAGAAGTTGAGCGGTAATCGTGAGTGCTGGAGCGAGCGAGACAGTCCGCTGCTGGATCAGCGGCGTTAACACATAACCATCCAGCGACTGCAGCGTGATGTACAGCAGCAGGACGTAAAGGGCGGGCATAGGTCCCACCGTCCAGGCGATCAACACCGCCGGCACACCGGCGATGATCGGCCCGATATTCGGCACGAAATTCAGCAACCCGGCAATGACTCCGAGCGTGAGCGCAAGCGGAATGCCGAGCAGCCACAGACCCACCGCGGTGAGCACGCCGTTTACGACCATCAAAATCGCGCGGCCGACCAGCCAGCGGCGCAAGG
>JACDCC010000006.1 GCA_013694595.1 Chthoniobacterales bacterium | reverse complement strand
GTGTCTGACACAGACGCCCTACAATTCGGACAGTTCGAAACCCCAGCGCCCGCGCCGTGCGCGTTACTTCTTCTTGCCTTCGCCGGGACGGTAATCTTCCTCGGCGGCTTCGAACGCTTTTTCGAGCCCGACCATGTCTTCGCCGGGGCGGAGGTTGTCGAAAGCTTCGGATTCGCGTTTCAGTTCTTCCTCGGAGTAATTGGCCGCCTTGATCGAGAGACCGATGCGGCGTTCGACTTTGTCCACCTTGATCACGCGAGCTTCGACCTCCTGACCGATCTTAAGAAAATCTTTCACCTTGGTGACGTGTTCCTCGCTGAGTTGCGAGATGTGCACCAGACCGTCGATCTCATCTTGTAATTGCACGAAAGCGCCGAAGCTGGCCAGCTTCGTCACTTTGCCCGTCACGAGATCGCCGATCTTGTATTTCTCGTCGATGTTCTTCCAGGGATCGTCGCTCAGTTGTTTGATGCCGAGACTGATCCGCTGGTTGGTCTTGTCGATGTCGATGACTTCGGCTTCGACTTCGTCGTTCTTTTTGAAGACTTCGCTCGGATGATTGATTTTTCGGGTCCAGCTCAAGTCGGACACGTGGATCATGCCATCGATGCCGTCTTCCAGTTCCACAAACGCGCCATAAGCGGTCATGTTGCGGATCTCGCCCTTCACGCGGCTGCCGATCGTGAATTTCTTCTCGATCTCGTCCCATGGATTGGCTTCGAGCTGGCGGAGGCCTAACGAGATCTTCTGCTCTTCCTTGTTCACGCCGAGCACGACCGCTTCGACTTCCTGGCCCTGTGTGAGGACGTCGGACGGACGCATGATGCGCTTGGTCCACGAAAGCTCGGAAACGTGGATGAGGCCTTCGACGCCTTCTTCCAGCTCCACGAACGCGCCGTAAGGCACGAGGTTGGTGATCTTGCCTTTGACGCGCTGTCCGGCGGGGAAGCGCTCTTCGATCTGGTCCCAAGGATTCTTCTGCGTCTGCTTGAGGCCGAGGGAAACGCGCTCCTTCTCTTTGTTGATGTCGAGAACGACGACGGAAAGTTCCTGTCCGACCTTGAGCAGCTCGCTCGGATGTCCGAGGCGGCCCCAGGTCATGTCGGTGATGTGGAGCAAGCCGTCCATGCCGCCGAGATCGATGAACGCACCGAAATCGGTGAGATTCTTGACCGCGCCGGTGACGGTGTCGCCCACCTTTACGCCCTCGAGGAACTTCTGGCGCTTCTCGCTGCGTTCCTGCTCGATGAGCTCGCGGCGCGAGAGGACGACGTTCTTCCGGTCGTCGTTAATCTTGACGATCTTGAAATCGTAGGTGTTGCCGACGAACTGCTGGAGATCCTTCGGCGGGATGATGTCGATCTGTGATGCCGGCAGGAATGCCTCCACGCCGATGTTCACCATCAAGCCGCCTTTGACGACGGATTTAACCTTGCCCTTGATGAGCCCGTCGCCCGCGAAAACGCTGGCGATCTTGTTCCAATTCTGCCGATAGGCAGCCTTCTCCTTCGAGAGAATGACCATGCCTTCGTCGTTCTCGAGGCGCTCGAGCAGCACTTCGACCTCGTCGCCGACTTCCATCGTTTCGATGTCGTCAAATTCGTGCGCGGGGATGACGCCTTCCGATTTGTAGCCAATGTCCACCAGGACCTCCCGTGGGCGGATTTCGAGGACTCGTCCCTTGACGATGCTTCCTTCTTTGAAGTCGCGATATGACTTCGCGAGCAGTTCCTGCATTTGCAACATATGGGTAACTTTTCTCCTGGTGGCGCGTGGCCGGTCTGCTGTGTCCGCGCCAGCGCTAATCGCCGTGCTTCCCCGCAGAAAGGGGTTGAACATTAGGCATGTTCACGGGGCGGGTCAACCGCTTGGGCGAACATGAAAAAGAAAGCAAACGTCCGTCGCTCCGCCTCCCACGTCCAACGTCGAACTCAGAGGCCAATTGAGCATTGGACGTTGAGCGTTGGAGGTTGGACGTTTCTGCGCATGAAAATGGTCGCTGCCCTCACCGTGAGCTTGATCTGCTCAATCGCGTTGGCCAGCCCGCCTTCCGCCGAGCCGCAGGTGGCCGAGGCGGTAAAAGCGCCCGGCGTTTCGGTCGTGCACCTCTGGGCGCCCTGGTGCGGTAATTGCAAGGCAGAGCTGAAGAGCGGCGGCTGGGCGAAGATGGTCAACGACAATTCGCAGACGCAGTTCGTGTTCGTCGCGATATGGAACTCAGGTGACGACGGGCGCGCAGTGCTGAAGCAGCACGACATCGGGGAGCAGCCGAACGTGATGATCCTCGCAGATCCCGGCCCTCGGAGTGGCCCCGAGAAGTTGAAGCGTTTTCTCGATCTGCCGGTGAGCTGGATTCCGACGACCTGGGTGTTCAAGGGCGGCGATCTTCGCTACGCGCTGAACTACGGTGAGGTGCGGTTCCCGGTGCTCCAGCAGTTCCTGGAAGACAGCAACGCCGAATGGTAGCACTGAAGCTGCGTTCCAGCGGTCATTCCGAGCGCAGCCGAGGAATCCCGCTGCATTACTTTCAAGCTACTATCACGGGATTCCTCGACTCCGCTCGGAATGACGGGAGGATGCTCGACGGAACGACCGGCTGGAACTATCTTCATCTCTCCTGTGATTGACAGCACCTCCACCACAGAAGCGCCCCACATGGAGCCCACTGAAATCCTTGCTGCCGAGGCAGCGCGCGGTAAGCCCCCTGAGATCCTGCGATTGATCGGCGATACGCCGCTCCTCGAGATCACCCGGCTGGACACCGGTCCATGCCAGCTCTTCGTGAAGCTGGAGAACCAGAACCCAACCGGCTCGATCAAGGATCGCGTGGCGCTCGCGATGATCGAAGACGCGGAACGCGAAGGAAGATTAACGCCGGGCGGCACGATCATCGAAGCCACCGCCGGCAATACCGGACTCGGGCTCGCGCTGATCGCTGGTGCGAAAGGCTACCGGATCATCCTCGTGATCCCCGACAAGATGTCGCAGGAGAAAATCTCGCACGTGCGCGCCTTGGGCGCCGAGGTGCGGATCGTTCGCTCCGATGTGACGCGCGGGCATCCTGAATACTACCAGGATTACGCGGCTCGCCTCGCGGAGGAAATTCCCGGCGCGTTTTACGTGAACCAATTTGGCAATCCGGCGAACCCGCTCGCGCATGAGCGCTCCACCGGACCGGAAATCTGGGAGCAGATGCGGCACGATGTCGACGCGGTCGTGGTCGGAGTCGGATCGGGTGGGACGATCACGGGACTCGGCCGCTTCTTCTCGCGGGTGAGACCACGGCGCGGGATCGAGATGATCCTCGCGGATCCGGAAGGGTCAATTTTGGTTAACTACATCAAGACCGGAAACCTTGGCGAGGCGGGCAGCTGGGCCGTGGAAGGCATTGGCGAAGATTTCATCCCGGATATCGCCGACCTCTCGAAGGTGACCGATGCGTTTTCCATTCCTGACGCGGAGAGTTTCGCGGTCGCGCGCGAGTTGTTGCGCAAGGAAGGAATCCTCGGCGGCTCTTCCACGGGCACTCTCGTCGCAGCGGCGCTGCGTTACTGCCGGAAGCAGACCCGGAAGAAGCGCGTGGTGACGTTCATCTGCGACACGGGCAACAAATACCTGTCGAAGATGTACAACGACTTCTGGATGGCGGAGCAGGGGTTTGCCGAGCGGCAGTCGTACGGCGATCTGCGCGACCTGATTACGCACCGGCATGAAGAAGGTCATGTCGTCTCGGTCGGGCCTAACGACACATTGCTCACCGCCTACAAGCGGATGAGAAACGCGGACGTCTCGCAGGTGCCGGTGGTGGATGAACGCGGTCGCGCGCTCGGCATTCTCGACGAATCCGATCTGCTCGTGAAGGTGCACAGCGACGCGTCGCGCTTCAAGGATCCCGTGCAGAGCGCGATGACCGACAAGCTGGAGACACTGCCGCCAACCGCGCAGATTTCTGACGTCATCGGCATCTTCGACCGTGGCCGCGTCGCGATCGTGATGGACGGCGCGAAGTTCCTCGGCCTCATCACGCGCACCGACTTGCTGTCTTACCTGCGGCTGCGGATGCCGAAGTAGTTCGGACTTCATCCACAGATCTCTCATGGGCGCGCCGAATCTGTGAAATCCGTGTAATCTGGGATGGATCTCCTGCATCGCCCATGAGCAACAAACACGACTTCGCCACGCGCGTCATTCACGCCGGCCAATCCCCTGATCCGTCCACCGGCGCGATCATGACGCCGATTTACCAGACGTCGACGTACGTCCAAGAGAGCCCCGGCCGCCATAAGGGTTATGACTACTCGCGCTCGATCAACCCCACCCGTAGCGCCTACGAACGTTGTGTCGCTGACTTGGAGAGCGGCACGCGGGGCTGGGCGTTTGCGTCCGGGCTTGCAGCCATGGCGACTGCGCTCGACACGCTCGAAAGCGGCTCCCACGTACTCGTAAGCGACGATCTCTACGGCGGCACGTTTCGCCTCTTCGAACGCGTCCGTCGCCGCTCCGCGAATCTCGATTTTTCATTCGTCGACATGAGCGATGCCAGCACGCTCGAGCAGCACATGCGCCCGAACACCCGGATGGTCTGGGTCGAAACACCGAGCAATCCGCTGCTGAAGCTGATCGACCTGCGAGCCGTTGCTGACCTGGCGCGGGCGCATAACGCGGTCAGCGTTTCCGACAACACCTTCGCGAGTCCATGGGCGCAGCGGCCGATCGAATCCGGCTTCGACATGGTGATTCATTCCGCGACCAAATATCTCAATGGGCATTCCGATATGGTCGGCGGCGTGGCCGTGGTCGGCGAGAACGAGGAGCTGGCGGATCAGATGCAGTTCCTGCAGAACGCCGTCGGCGCAATCGCGGGACCGTTCGACAGCTTCCTCGCGCTGCGAGGATTGAAGACGCTGGCGTTGCGGATGGAGCGGCATTCGGAAAACGCGCTGGAAATTGCCCGCTCGCTGCACGGCGAGAAGAAGATCAAGGCGATCTTCTATCCGGGGCTGGAGACACATCCGCAGCATGAACTCGCGAAGACGCAGATGCGCGGCTTCGGCGGCATGGTCACGCTCCTGCTCGATACCGATCTCGCCGGGACACGACGCTTCCTCGAGGCGACGCATCTGTTTTCGCTTGCCGAGAGCCTTGGCGGTGTCGAGAGCCTTGTGAACCATCCCGCGCTGATGACGCACGGCTCGATCCCGCTGGAGACACGTTTGTCGCTCGGAATTACCGACTCGCTCGTGCGCCTCTCCGTCGGCGTCGAAGACGTGGAAGACCTGAAGGTCGACATTCGTAACGCGCTCGCGGCCATTTAGATGCGGTTTAGAACACGCGAGCGAAACAGCGTGTGTCATCCTGAGTCGCGCAGACGACGAAGGACCTCACGCCTTCGGATGTGCGCATCCGCAAGCCATTGAGCGCAAACCAGAGCCCGGGCGTTGTTGCCGCCTTTCAGGTGAAGGCGCGCGTATCGCGGTGACGCGAGGTCCTTCACCGTCTGCGCGGCTCAGGATGACGGTGCTCACGCTCGTTGTGAATCGTGCGCCCGCCCGCTACGTTTCCGCCCAATGGGCAACAGCTTCGGCCAACTGTTCCGCATCACGACGTGGGGAGAATCTCACGGCGGTGGCGTCGGCGTTGTGATCGATGGCTGTCCGCCACGCATCAAGCTGACCGCAGAGGACATCCAGCGCGAACTCGATCGGCGCCGGCCGGGGCAAAGCAGTATCGTCACGCAACGTGATGAACCAGACCGTGCTGAGATTTTGTCCGGCCTCTTCGACGGCCAGACACTCGGCACGCCGATCGCGATTCTGATTCGGAACCAGGATGCCGATCCCGAGGCTTACAAGAAGATCGTCAACATCTTCCGGCCGTCGCACGCCGACTACACTTACGAGGCGAAGTACGGCATCCGCGACTGGCAGGGTGGCGGACGTGCGTCGGCGCGCGAGACGATCGGGCGGGTCGCGGCGGGAGCGGTCGCGCAGCTGGTGCTCCGGGAGTTGTTTTCACAATTCGAGCTCGTCGCCTATGTCACGCAGGTGCACGAGGTCACCGCGAAAATTGATTCGCGGCGGGTGACGCGCGGCGACGTGGAACGGAACGCCGTCCGTTGCCCGGATGAAGCCGCAGCGAAGATGATGATGCAGTTGATCGACCGCGTCCGGAGCGAAGGCGATTCGGTTGGTGGAGCGATCGAATGCGTCATTCGCGGTGTGGACCCAGGCTTGGGCGAGCCGGTGTTCGACAAACTCGACGCCGAGCTGGCGAAGGCGACGTTGAGCTTGCCAGCCACGAAAGGTTTCGAGATCGGCTCCGGCTTTGCGGCCACCACGATGCGGGGCAGCGAGCACAACGATCAGTTCGAAACACGGGACGGTCGCGTCCGAACAAACACGAATTTTTCCGGCGGCGTGCAGGGCGGTATCAGCAACGGCGAAGACATCGTCTTCCGCGTCGCTTTTAAGCCGACTTCCACCATCGCGCGTGAGCAGCAGACGATTACAAGTGCGGGCGAAGCAACGACCATCGCGCCCGGCGGTCGACACGATCCTTGTGTCCTCCCGCGCGCCGTCCCGATGGTTGAAGCCATGGCCGCTCTGGTGCTGTGCGACCACGCGCTGCGTCAGCGGGCGATTCGTGTTGAGGAGCGAACGTGAAACCCGACCTCGTCTCCGGCTCGCCCCTTTGGCAGACGATTTTCGTCTCGTTCGCGGTGGTCTTGATGCTCTTCCAGATCGCGCGGGGCTGGCAGCTCGGATTGCCTCGCCAGCTGGTGCGGATGGGCGCACTTGTTGCCGCTTACAGCACCGCGTGGTTCGGCGGACAAGCGTTGCTGCCGCTGCTGCGGCCGCTCATCAAAGTGCCGGATTTCATCATCTCGGCGATCGGCGGAATGATCCTCGCGATGATCGTTTACTCGGTCATCAACACCCTGGGCGCCATCCTCTTCAAACGCACCGGCCAGCAGCAATCGAGCATCGTCCGACTCGTTTATGGCGCCACCGGCGCACTGCTGGGCGTGGTGTTCGGGTTGTTCTTCGTCTGGTTGCTGGTGGTCGGCATCCGCTCGCTCGGCGCCGTCGCGGAGGCGCAAATCAATGCCCGAGCGCCAAGCCGCATTCCACGTTTCGACGAACGCGCCGGGTCAGGTTCGCCTGCGCGCAGCAGATCGATCCGTGCCCACGCGCCGGAGCAGGATTCCATCGCAATGTCGCTCGCTCGCCTGAAGAAATCGGTGGAGCTCGGCTCCGTCGGTGAAGTCGTGAAGCAGACCGACGCGCTTCCGGGTGGCGCGGAAACGCTTGGCAAAGTGGGCCAGGTCTTCGCCCGACCGGAGCGCGCGCAGCGTTTTCTCTCTTACCCGGGCATCGCAGAGTTGGCCGATAGCCCGAAGATCCTCGCCTTGCGCGCCGATCCGGAGATCACGGCGATGATCGAGCAGGGAAAACTCTGGCAGCTGATGCAGGATGATCGCTTGATCGAAGCCGCCAACGATCCCGAGCTGGCGCGCCAACTGAAGACCATCGACTTCAAAGCCGCGCTCGATCACGCGTTGCGCGATTAAGCGACATGTTTGTCACGACGATCGGCCTGGAGGTGCATGTGCAGCTCCGCACGCGCTCCAAGATGTTCTGCGGCTGCCCGGTGGAATTTGGCGCGGAGCCGAACTGGTGCACTTGTCCGATTTGCCTCGGATTTCCGGGAGCATTGCCAGTCATGAATCACGAGGCGTTGCGGCTGACGGTGCTTACCGGATTGATGCTGAATTGCGAGATCGCACCGCTCTGCAAGTTCGACCGCAAAAACTACTTCTACCCGGACCTGGCGAAGAACTATCAGATCTCGCAATACGACCGTCCGCTCTGCGCGCGCGGTGCGTTGGCTTTGCACGGTTCCGCTTACCCAAAGGACGCGCAAAAGAGCATCGCTACGATCGATAAGCAGGTGCCGCTCGTCCGCATCCACCTCGAAGAAGATGTCGCGAAGAGCTTTCATTTCGAGACGAGCACCGGGATTGACTTCAATCGCGCCGGCACCCCGTTGATGGAGATTGTGACGGAGCCGGCGATCAGTTCACCGGAAGAGGCGTTCGCGTTTCTCACCGCGCTGAAGCAGATCCTGGTCTACGGCAACGTCAGCGATGCGGACATGGAGAAAGGTCAGCTGCGTTGCGACTGCAACGTCTCCGTCCGCCCAGAGACGCAGCAGGAGCTTGGCGCGAAGATCGAGATCAAGAATATGAACTCGATCAGCGGCGTGCGGCGGGCGCTTGCGTTCGAGATTGAGCGTCAGACGGCAGCCCTCGCGCGCGGCGAGACGTTACAGCAGGAGACGCGCGGCTGGGATGACGACGCCGGGCAAACCTTCCTCATGCGTATCAAAGAGTCGGCGCACGATTACCGTTATTTTCCCGAGCCCGACTTGGTGCCGGTGAAGACGGAGCTGCTGCTGGAGGAAGTGCGGCCGCGCGTGCCGGAGCTGCCGCATGCGAAGCGATCGCGTTTCATGCGAGAATACGAGGTCAGCGACTACGATGCCGGCGTGCTCGCCGATAAGGTGCAGCTCGCCGCGTATTTCGAATCGGCTGCGAAAGGTGCGCGCAAGCCGAAGAACGTTGCGAATTGGATCCTGAATGATCTGCAGAGCGCGCTCGCGACCTCCGGACGCACAATCAGCGATTGTCCGATTCCACCGGAGGCTCTCGACGAACTCGTCGCACTGATCGACAGCGGTAAAATCAGCAGCAAGCAGGGCAAAGATGTGTTCGCCGAAATGTTTGCGAGCGGCAAACCAGCGGCGGTGATCGTGCGGGAGAGGGGGATCGAGCAGGTAAGCGATAGCGGCGCGATTGAATCGCTCTGCGAGCAGGTCATCGCTGCGAATCCGAAACCCGTTGCTGATTTCCAAGCAGGAAACACGGCGTCTCTGAATTTCCTCAAAGGTCAGGTGATAAAGCTCTCCAAAGGCAAAGCGAATCCGCAGCTGGCCGGGGAAATCCTCGAGCGAAAACTCCGCGGCTAGTGCTTGGTCATTCCGAGCGCAGTCGAGGAATCCCGCGGTGTTACCTGCAATTACTGCAGCGGGATGTCTCGGCTTCGCTCGACATGACAGCGGGAGTGGTGCGATGAAGTGCTGTGATGCGCATCCTCGTTGCGCCGGATAAGTTCAAAGGCTCGTTAGGCGCAGCCGAAGTCGCCGAATGCATGGCGGCCGGTCTGCGCGACGTGTTTCCAGACGCCGAAATCTCGCTGATGCCGGTTGCCGACGGCGGCGAGGGCACGGCGAGCGTGATCTGCGCCGCGATGGGAGGCGAATGGCACTCGTGCGAAGTGCGTGACCCGCTTGGGCGCAGCGTGCAGGCGCGCTACTGCACGATTGCGCACGGCACGACGGCTGTCATGGAGATGAGCGAAGCGTCCGGGCTATGCCGGCTTGCCGCGGAGGAGCGGGACCCGACCATCGCAAGTTCGCTCGGCACCGGCGAAATGCTGCTCGATGCCGCGCAGCGCGGCGCGAAGAAGATCATCATCGGTCTCGGCGGCAGCGGGACCAATGACGGCGGCTTCGGCATGGCACACGCGCTTGGTTTCCGATTCCTCGAGGCCGCCGGTGGGGAACTCGAAGGCGTGGCCCCGGCGCTGACGCGGCTCGACCATCTCGACGCGCCGAAGAACTTGCTGCTACCCGAAATCATCGCCGCGGCAGACGTGCGCAACCCGCTCCTCGGGCCGCGCGGCACGACGCGGACTTTCGGGATGCAGAAAGGTGCGGCCGCAGAGCAGGTGGAGACGCTCGAGGCTGCACTCGCGCGGCTGGCTGACGTCGTGGCAGCGACTTACCAGGCGGATTTTCGTGATGCGCCCGGCGCCGGCGCGGCGGGAGGACTCGGCTTCGCTCTGCTGAGCTTCTGCGGCGCGTCCATGCGGGCGGGGTTCGATGTCGTGGCGGAATCCATTGGTCTCGAATCTGCCGTGCAAGCGGCCGACATCGTCGTCACAGGTGAAGGACGGCTCGACGCGCAGACGGCGGAAGGGAAAGCGCCCGCCGGAGTGGCGACACTCGCGCGGAAGTATGGCAAGAAGAGCTACGCGATCGTGGGTCAGCTGCAGCACTTCCCGGAGCTTCACCACCTGTTCGACGACGTTGTCGTTGTCGCGACCGCACCGCTCTCGACGGCCTCCGCCACGGCCGAGGCAGGTCGGTTGCTGCGCGAAGGTGGCCGGGAATTGGCCCGACGCTACGAGGTGGCGCTGGCTTCGTAGTGCGCGCGGAAATACTTCGCGTTTGCGACGTACTTCACCGCCCACGTCTTGATCTGCGCTTCTTCGTCGGCGGCGAGCGGCCGCACGACTTTCCCCGGGGATCCGATCACCAGCGAACCCGGCGGGATCTTCATGCCGCGCGTGACCAGCGTGTTCGCACCGATAACAGAGCGAGCGCCGATCTCGGCGCCGTCGAGGATGATCGCGCCCATCCCGACGAGCACTTCGTTGTCGATTGTGCACGCGTGCACGATCGCGCCGTGGCCCACCGTCACCAGCTCACCGATGAGTGCCGGGTAGTCATCAGCGAGATGAATGATGACGCCGTCCTGAAGGTTCGTCCGCGCACCGATGACGATGCGGTTAATGTCGCCGCGCAGCACCGCGCCGAACCAGACGCTCGAATCCTCGCCCATCGTGATATCACCGATGAGGGTTGCGCCGGGAGCGACGAACGCGCTTGGATGCAGGCGCGGTCCTAGTTCCAACCGCTGTGCTAGCCCGGCATGTCCCGTTGGAAGAGGGTCGGTGGGCAAGTCGACGAGCATCGGGGGGATGATCTCAGGGAAGCCGGCAAAAAGAAAGAGTTGCTGCCGCTGTGGCGTTTTGATAGGGAACTACTACTCAGCTGCTGTCGCGCACCACTTTTTCGATTTCCCCCTCGCAACCGAGAAAACCCGTTTGGCTCTACGGCAAACCGGGTTTTCTTATTTTTAGGCGCGGAGCACCGCTTATCGCCTCGATTTGAGTCTCGCCGCGCGCGCCGTTGTGGCGCTAGCCTCGCGGTCGTTGCAATGAAGAGCCGCACAACGCTTGTTTTCGTCGTTGGTGCGACGTTGGCAGCGTCCCAGCTGACAGCGATCGCCGCGTTGCCCGAGCGAAGCGTCAGCACCTCGCGCCAGTTCATCGTCTACGGCGCGGACGCGCGGCTGCGCGGCGGAATTTGCGACCTTGCGGAGCGGGCGAAGCGAGACGCGCTCCGCCTGCTGCGTCAGTCGGACGGATGGCAAACACCGATCCTCGTTCACGCGCAACCTCCACAGGCCAACCTGCCAGAAGCGACGCGCGTACGTTTGGATTTCAGCCAGACCGGGTCTGGTCTCAAGATTCAGTTGAACCTGATCCTCGGCGACGCGTTCGACGCCTCCGAAGCCGCGCGCGACATTTTGCGTGCCGTTTTCCTGGAGAAGATCTATCGCGATCAGCCGGACACGCCCGCGGGGACACCGTATGTCGAGCCGCCGGAGTGGTTGCTCGATGGGGTGCTCACGTTGGCGCACGAGACCGACTCAACGGCGACGATTGACGAGCTGTCGCGCGCGCTGGCAGCTGATCGCCCGCCGGAGTTCCGTGTATTCCTCCAGCAGCAGCCGAAATTACTTGAGTCGCCGTCGCGCGTGCTCTACCGCGCCTATGCCGCGGCCGCATGCTCGATGCTGATCGACTCGCCGGGTGGTGCGCTGCGGTTGCAGCGATTCCTGGCGGATCTTCCTGCCGCCTCGCCTGATTCGGTTGCCGAACTGAGGAAGCACTTTCCGGAGCTTGGTTCGACAGCTGAGGAACTGGAGAAGAGATGGAGCGATGCGGTGAAGCGGTTTTCGCGCAGGGAGCGTTATCGGATGCTGGGCTGCGAAGAGACGGAGCGGCAGCTCGCGCAGATTCTGCGCGTGGAAGTACCGCAAGCCCAGCAGCAGCCGAGCGTCTATGGCCTGGAAGATTTCGAGAAGTTTCTGCCGCTTCCGGGCGCGGGCCCCGGATTGAAGCGGTTGCACGACGATCTGCTGCTTCTCTCCGGCCGTGCGAACGCGCTGTATCGCCCTGTCATCGCGGAGTACCAACAGATCGCCACGTTGCTCACGAGGAAGAAAACGAAGCGTCTGCCGGAGCGGCTCGATGAGCTGCGGGAAACGCGTGAGCAGATCAGCCGCCGGATGACCGCTATCGAAGATTATATGAACTGGTTTGAAGCCACCCAGGCGCGTGCGATGAGTGGCGCGTTCGGCGAATACATGAAGGCCGCCGAGTTTGCGGCGCAGCGGGAGCGGCGCCGGCGCGATCCAATCTCGGCCTATCTGGATTCCTTCGAGGCACACCACTGAATTCTTCTTGGACAAGCCACGTTTTGTGAACGTGAGGATTTGATTGTCACGGCGCAGCTCGGGGTGACACCCGTGTGCACGCACAACAGTTGCTCCCGTCTCCGTTGCTGCGTATTCTCTCCGCGCTCCTTCGAGCACCATTCTCATGCAGAAAATTGGATTTGCTGAAGCCCTTGATTCGATTGTCGCGAGCGACTCGCGCTACAGCCGGGATGCGTACGTGTTTTTGCGCGACGCGCTCGATTACACGACCAAGCAGCAGAAGAAAATCAAAGGCGCGCCGGTCCGCCACGTCGCCGGGCCCGAGCTGCTGGAAGGTGTCCGGCAGTATGCGCTGAAGGAGTTCGGACCGATGGTGGTGACGGTGCTCTCCTACTGGGGCATTCGCTGCTGCGAAGACATCGGCCATATGGTTTTCAATCTGATCGGCGCCGGGATCTTCGGAAAAACCGATGAAGATTCGCTGGAGGATTTCAAAAGCGTTTACGATTTCCACGAAGCCTTCGTGAAGCCGTTCGAACCGCAGAAGCCTGCGCCGGCCGCACCGCCGCCAGCTCTGCCGGCTCCGAAGCTCTCATGACCCGCGGCCGCGACACGCGGCGCTGAGGTCCGACACCATGCTCGCTTCCGATCATCTCCAGGCTGCTCCCGCTGAAGGTTCGGCAGCCGGGATCACTTTCCCGCCGAGCTCGGCGCAGCAATGGGTGCTGCCCGATGGATTGACATTAATCGTGCAGGAGGACCACAGCGCGCCGGTCGCGAGCGTGCAGGCGTGGGTCGGCACCGGGAGCATCGACGAAGACGAGCACCTCGGCGCGGGGTTATCGCACATCCTCGAGCACATGCTGTTCAAAGGAACGCGCACGCGGCCGGCGAACGCGATCGCGCAGGCGGTGCAGGATGTGGGCGGTTACATCAACGCTTACACCTCTTTCGATCGCACGGTTTACTGGATTGATGTGCCGAAAGCCGGCGTTCCCGCGGCGGTCGATGTGCTCGCCGATGCGACCATGAATTCGACCCTGCCGGCCGAAGAATACGTCAAGGAACAGGAAGTGATCCGGCGCGAATTCGCGATGGGGTTTGACGATCCGGATCGCATGGCGGGGCAGCTGCTCTTCGCGACTGCCTATCAGCGGCATCCCTATCGGTTGCCGGTGATCGGGCTGCTCGATGTATTCAATCAGCTCACGCGCGACGATGTGATGCGCTACTACAAGGCGCGCTACGTCCCGAACAACATGACCTTCGTCGTTGTCGGCGATGTCGAGGGCGAGCAGGTGCATCAACAGCTTGCGGCGTTCTTCAAGGATCATCCGGCCAAGTCGCTGAAGCCGGTCTTCATCCCCGAAGAACCGCAACAGCTCGGGCCGCGCGAGGTGCATCAGGAATTCGTGACGGAACTCACGCGCCTGTCGCTAGCCTGGCACATCCCGGCGGTCACTCATCCGGATGTTCCCGCGCTCGACTTGCTCTCGACGATCCTCGGCACCGGTCGCAGCTCGCGGCTCTACCGCCGGGTGCGCGAAGAAGCGGGATTGGCGTTTGGAATCTTGGCGTTTTCCTACACGCCCGGTCAATGCGGCATTCTCGGTGTCGACGCGACGACGGCGCCGGACAAGCGAGAGGCGACGCAAGAGCTGGTGCTGCAGATCGTCGAGGAGATCAAGCAGGCGCGCGTCACCCCCGAAGAGCTGATCAAGGCAAAAAAAATTGCGCTGAGCCATCAGCTTGGCAGCCTCACCACGATGCGCGGGCAGGCGTCAGATGTCGGGTCCAACTGGTTCCTGACACGGAACCTGAATTTCAGCCGCGACTACCTGGATGCAGTCCAGAAGGTGACACTGGCGGACGTGCAGCGCGTGGCGCAGCAATATCTGGTAGAAAACAACCTCACGATCGTGTCGCTCAATCCGAAGGGGGCGCTCGCCGGCAAGCGCCAGGCGGCGAGCGAAGCCGCAGCGGGCGAGATCCAGAAGATAGAGCTCTCGAATGGGCTGCGGCTTCTGGTGCGCGAAGATCCGCGGCTGCCGCTGGTCTCCGTTACGAGCGTGTTTCGCGGCGGGCTGCTCGCGGAAACGGCGCGGACGAACGGCATCACGCATCTGATGGCGAAGACGCTGTTGAAAGGGACGAAAACGCGAACCGCCGAAGAGATTGCCGATGTGATCGAAGCTGTCGGGGGCAACATCGGCAGCGATTCTGGGAACAACAGCTTCAGTGTCTCGCTCGACGTCACTGCCCCGGACCTCCCCCTGGGGCTGGAGCTGCTTTCCGACATTCTGCTGAACGCGACGATGCCGGAAAAGGCGGTCGCGCGCGAAAAAGAAGTGCAGCTGGCCGCGATCACCGAAGAGGAGGAGCAGCTCACGACGGTCGCGCGGAATATCTTGCGCGAGGCGCTATTTGCGGAGCATCCGTACGCGCTCCGCAGCAAAGGTTCCGAGAAAGCGGTGGCCAAGCTGACGCAGCGCGACCTGCAGCAGTTCCGCGACGATTACGTCGTGGCGAAGAACGGCGTCGTCTCAATTTTCGGGGCGGTGAACGCGGCGGAGGTGCGGCGACTTTGTGAGGAACTGCTGGGTTCGATGAAGCCGGGAAGCCTCGCCTTGAGCGAAGCGAAGCCGAGCGCCCCGGTCAGCGAAACGCGCGAAGTAGAGAGCCTGAAGGAAAAGGCGCAGGGCGTTTTGATGGTTGGGTTTCGCGGCGCTGATCTGTTCAGCAAGGATCGCTACACGCTGGAGTTGATCGACGAGGCGAGCAGCGACCTCGGCTCGCGTTTCTTTGTCCGCATCCGGGAGCAAATGGGTCTGGCCTATTACGTCGGCGCCACCCAAATGCAGGGCCTTGTCCCGGGCCTCTTCGCGTTTTATCTCGGGACGGATCCGCTCAAGCTCGGCCCGGTGAAGACGGCGCTGCTCGACGAAATTGCGAAGCTCGCGCGCGACGGGCTCACGAAGGAAGAACTGGCGCGGGCGAAGAAGAAGCTGATCGGGCAGCAGCAGATCGCGAATCAGAGCAACGATTCGTTAGGCTACATGACGGCGCTGGATGAGCTCTACGGCCTCGGGTTCGACCATCACAAGGCGCTCGATAGAGAGATTGAGGCGGTGACGTTGGACGAGGTGAAAAGGGTGGCTGCGAAATATTTCGGTGCGCAGCCCTATGTGCTCGCGACCGTGCGGCCGGTTGACGGGAAAGCGAAAGCTGCGAAGAGGAAATGAACCATGGCTGAAGTCCAAACGAGTACCCAATCAGGCGAGCTTTCGCAGCGGTTCATCGAATTCGTGATGATGCAGGCGCAAAACGCCGCGTTGTTTCTCGGCCAGATCCCGAATCCGCAGACGGGACAGGGGGAGGTAAATCTCGAGTTGGCACGGATGTTCATCGACCAGCTGGCGATGATCCAGGAGAAGACGCGCGGTAACCTGACGAACGAAGAAGCGGGTGTGCTGCGCAACACGCTCGCAAATTTACAGATGGCGTTTGTGGAAGTGTCACAGCACGGCGGCGGCACCGGGCCTGCCCCTGCGGCAGAGCCGGCCGGCGCCCACGCCGCACCCTCTGCGGAACCAGTCGCACCCGCTCCCGCGGATGAGACGCCCGCTGCGCCTCAAGCGCCCGAAAACGAGTCGCGCAAGAAATTCACGAAGAGCTACGGCGCGTAACAGCTGCTCGGGCTTTACCGCCTCCCGGCGCCGCGCTCCGGAAAAGCAATTGCAGCCTCCGCTGCCGCCTCGCACGTATCGGATACGTGCCCGCTTCTGCTCCTAAACTCGTTCTCGAGAAGCAAAAGATCGACGACCTCGACATTGTCACCGATCCGGAGGAAGCCGCCGAGGAGGCAGGGCTTCGCTACGTCAGTGACGACCAGCCCGGCTACACGCGAAAGCAGAAGGGCGATGATTTCGAGTATTTCGATACCCAGGGCAAGCCGATCACCGACGAAAAGCGGTTGCTACGCATCCGACGGCTAGCGATTCCGCCGGCCTACACCGACGTCTGGATCTGCCCTACGGCCAACGGTCATCTGCAGGCCACGGGCCGGGATGCGCGAGGGCGGAAACAGTATCGCTATCACGAGCGCTGGCGCGAGAAGCGCGACGAGACGAAGTACGACCGGATGCTGATCTTCGGAGCCGCCTTGCCGAAAATTCGGAAGCGGGTGGAGGCGGATCTCGCCCTACCCGGTTTGCCGCGGAACAAGGTGCTCGCGACGATCGTGTCGCTGATGGAGCGAACATTCATCCGCGTCGGGAACGAGGAGTACGCGCGGACGAACAAGTCATATGGGCTAACCACGATGCGGAACAAGCACGTGAAGGTGAACGGCACGAAAGTCAGGTTCAACTTCCGCGGAAAGAGTGGCGTGGAGCACGAAGTCGACATCGCGGATCGGCGGCTCGCCCGCATCGTGAAGAAGGTTCAGGATCTCCCGGGCCAGCAACTTTTCGGCTACGTGGATGAGGAAGGGAACGTCGCGGACGTTACCTCGCAGGATGTGAATGATTACCTGCGCGAGATATCCGGTGAGGATTTTACCGCGAAGGATTTCCGCACGTGGGCGGGGACGGTGCTGGCGGCGGTGGCGTTGAACGCGCTCGACGCATTTGAGAACAAGACGCAGGCGAAAAAGAACGTGAAGAGCGCGATCACCGCCGTCTCGAAGATTCTCGGGAACACGCCGGCGGTCTGCCGGAAATGCTACATCCACCCGGCTGTGCTGGAGACCTATCTCAGCGGCAGCATGATCGAAGGGTTGCGACGCAAAACCGAGCAAGCGCTCGCCGAGAATCTGCCCGACTTGCGATCGGTGGAGGCGGCAGTCATGAGCTTCCTCCAGACGCGTCTAGCCAGCGCCAACGGCAAGGGCTGACGCGAGCCCGGTTAGCTGCCGCCGGGGTAAATGACGTCGCGGCGGCGGCGCGGAGTCGGCGAAGGTGAGGCCGCGGGGCGCTGCGCTCTAGTCGTTTTCCGCACCGTAATGGTGTCGCCGGCAGGCCGGTCGCCGGGATACTCCTTTGTGCTCGGCCAAACGAGGCGCCACGGCTGCCGTTTAACGGTTTCAGTCAGCTCCTTCACGTTTTGACCGGTGTTGGCGAGGTCGGGTGCGAGTCCGTTCATCGTCGACTTCAACTTCTCGGACGAGTCGCGGAAGTTTTGCAGCGTGACGGTAATGTTATCGTTCGCCGTCAGTTCTCCGGTGATCTCCCCGAGGTTATTACTGACGCGCTCGACGTTCTTCATCGCGAGCTGCAGTGGGCTATCGCTCGCGGTCATGCTCGTCAGGTTCTCGGCAAACGTCCGCATCTGGGCGAGGGCCATATTGAGCTGTGAACTTTCGTCAGTGATCTTGCTCAAGTTGTTGGCAGTCGTCTGCAGCTCTTTCAGCGTCGTTGTCGCTTCGGTCGCGACCGGTTGGATGATCTCGAGCATCTTGGCGATCGACTCGCCGAAATCCGGCACCCGTTCTCCGGCAAACTTTTCGCCATCGGTCGCTTTCCCTGCCGATTCGTTGCCCTGAGTGAAATCGATCGCCGTTTCACCCAGCAATCCGAGCGTGATCAACCGCGCGCGCGCGTCCTTGAAAACGCTCGCATCCTGGTCCACGCGCACATCGATCCGCGCTTCATATTTCGGCTTGGGCGCAGTGCCATCGGGTGTCGCGGCCGGGGTTGCCTGCTTGACGACGTTGACCGCCTGATCTGCGTCCGCGGCGTCTTGTTGCGACACCGGCGAGAAGAGTGCGTTGACCTGGCCAATCTTCCGTCCGGCGAGCAGCACTGGCGCTCCAAGCTTAATGCCCGCCGCGTTGTCCATGTAGATCTTGTAGGTGACCAGCGGCTTGAAGAGCCCCGGTGCGCCCAGCAAAATCAGGATCCCGGTCAGCATTGCGACCGTCGTCAGGACCAAGAGGCCCGTCAGGATTTCATTTCGTCGTAACGGCATCTTTGCTTCCCTCCAGGATCGGTCCTTCGGTGCTGCCGCTCAAGAACTGCGCGACAACGGGGTTGGTCGATTGCCGGAACTGCTGTGGCTCGCCTACTTCGATGATCTTGCCTTTATAAAGCATCGCCATCTT
>JACDCC010000015.1 GCA_013694595.1 Chthoniobacterales bacterium | reverse complement strand
CTGGGACTCGCGATCGCTTCCCAGTTGATCGAGCAGATGCGCGGGAAAGTCTGGATCGAGAGTGTCGTCGGCCAGGGGACGACGTTTCATTTCACCGGCTGGTTTGGCAATCGAAGCGCGGCCGCGGCGGCAAGCGCAACCGCAGTGGAACCGCATGCCGAATTGTTGGCACCGAAGGCGGCTCCCGCGCTTCGGATCCTTTTGGTCGAGGATAACGTCATCAATCGCGCGGTCGCGACGGCGCTGCTGCAAAAACGCGGGCACACGCTGGTGCAGGCGGCGAACGGCCGTGAAGCAGTGGAGGCCGCGGCGCGGGAGTTTTTCGACATCATCTTCATGGACGTGCAATTGCCAGAGATGGATGGCTACGAGGCGACGCGCCGCATCCGCAGAATGGAGCGCGCGACCGGACGCCGGACGGCGATCGTGGCCATGACCGCGCATGCCATGACGGGCGATCGCGAGCGGTGTCTCGCCAGCGGAATGGATGGCTATCTTTCGAAACCGCTCGAGAAAGCCGCGCTGATCGCCGTTCTAGACGGTGTTTCCCAGTCCGGCGTCTTCATCGTTTCTACTGCGAAATTTCCCGGGCTGCTGAATGAAGCAGCTCAGATCCGAACTGCAGTCGATGAATTCGACCTCGCGCTCTCCGCCACATGAAAGTCCTGAGTTCAGCGGTGAATCCGCGCATGAAAAAACATTCCTCCATCCGCAATCTCTTTCGGCTTATCTACGGGGCAGGGGCGTTCCTGCTCATGGCATTGGCAGTGAGCGTGGCGCTTCTCTTTGCAAATCAAGGCAAGTTAATCAGCAGCCAGAAGATTCGTCTCGAGTCCGAGCGTCTCGTGAACGAGTTGCGGATGAGCTCCGATACTTTGACGCATTTCGCGAGAGCCTATGCGGTCACGGCGGATCCCGAGTTCGAGAATTACTACTGGCAAGTCCTCGCCATCCGCAACGGGCAGCAGGAGCGGCCCGAGGATTATGCGGGCACCTATTGGGACCTCGCAGCCGCGACTGACAAGTCTTCGCGAGGCTTAACGGCCCCCGCACCGCTCCATAATTTGATGCGCGATGTCGGCTTCACCGACGAGGAGTTCGCGAAGCTGCGCTCAGCCCAGGAAGACTCGGACGCTCTGGTTAAAACCGAAGAGGATGCCATGCAGGCCGTGAAAGGTGTCTATCGCGACAGCTCGGGCAAGTTCTCGATTCACGGCGAACCTGATCGGGCGATGGCGACGAGGATCCTGTTTGATCAAACGTATTACCGCCAGAAGGCGAGAATCATGCGATCGATCGACGATTGCCGTGTGCTCCTGAACGCGCGAACCGCTGCGCTGACCGAGCATTATCAGACAACCGGCAGCCGTTATCTGGCTGTCGCCATGGGTTGCCTGGCCGTGCTTTTCATTCTGATGCCGGTATCGTTCGCAGTCGTACGCAGAAGAATTGGCGCACCGATCGACGCACTGCATGGACAGACCCAGCTGGTCGCCAACGATCTGGAGCGTCTTGCGCAGCTAATCAGAAAAATCTCGCAGGGCGAGGCGACGGAACACTTCAAGACCGAGGCGCAGCCTCTTCTGAGCGGCTCGGGGGATGAGATCGGCCAGCTCGTTGGAATGCAGAATAATATGATCGCGCGCCTGCAGGAATCTGGCGTCGCGATTGCGCAGGTCACCCTGGAGCTGGGCCGTGCCCATCAAGCGCTACAACGCGAGAGCGCGTCCCGCGAGCTGGCCGCACAAAAGCTGGCGGAAGGAAAAAGCTTCATTGAAGTGGTGCTAAACAACGTGCCGCTCGGCGTGGTGGCCTGCGATGTGGAGGGAACGTGGACGCTGCAAAACCGGGCGGCCCGGCTTCTGCATGGTTTGCACGAAGATGTGGAGAGCAGCTTGAAAGCCGACGGGCGGGCGGCGCATCTCGGTCTCTACAACGCGGAAGGATCGCGCCTGCTCGAGAGCCATGAGCTGCCGCTCTCCCGCGCGCTGCAGGGAGAGTCTGTGCAGGGACTGGAGATCGTGGTCGCGCCGAAGGGGAAACCGCGAAGGACTTCTTTGGTCAGCGCACAGGCGATCTTGAACTCCGAGGGCAAGGTCGTGGGCGCGGTGTTGATCGAACAGGATATCACCGAGCGAAAGTTGGGCGAGAAAGCACTCCAGGAAGCGGAGGAGAAGTATCGCTCGATCTTCGAGAATTCGAACGACGGTATTTTCCAAAACACGCCGGAGGGCCGCTTTCTTTCCGTAAATCCAGCGCTGGCTCGCATGCTCGGCTTCGAGAGTCCGGAGGACTTAATCGGCGCGCGCGGCGATATCGAACGCGAAGGATATGTCGACCCGGCCCTGCGCCAGAAGTTCAAAGACGCGCTTGAGTTGCACGGAGTGATCGCGGGTTTCGAATACGAAGTGTATCGGAAAGACGGAACCAAAATATGGGTTTCGGAGAATGCGCGGATCGTTCCTGACGCTGAGGGGCGTCCCCTCTATTACGAGGGCCGCGTGCAGGATATTACGGATCGGAAGCGCACCGAAGCCAGGGTTTTGGAATCGAAGCGCTTCCTGCAATCCACGCTCGATGCCCTTTCCTCGCACATCGCGATTCTCGACCAGCACGGAAATATCATCGAGGTCAACGATGCTTGGAACCATTTCGGCAACGCCAATCAGGCCAGGCGCCGCCAGCGCGGCGTAGGCGACAATTATCTTGATCTCTGCGACCGGGCAACTGGGCCGTTTTCTGAAGAAGCCCCCGCGATGGCGGCCGGCATTCGCGCGGTCATGGCGGGAGAAAACGATAGTTTTGAATTGGAATACCCCTGCCACGGGCCGCAGGAGAAGCGCTGGTTCATTGCGCGCGTGACTCGCTTTGACTACGCCAGTCAGATTCGACTGGTGGTAGCGCACGAAAATATCTCCGCCCGAAAGCGCGCTGAAGCGAAAATGCGCGAGGCAGGCGAGAAGCTGGAAGGGATCATCAACTCGGTCGAGGGAATCGTCTGGGCCGCGGACGCCAGCACGGCAAAGGTTCAGTTTGTCAGTTCAAAGGCAGAAGAGATTCTGGGATATCCCCTCACTGCCTGGTTGGAGGAGACGGGATTCTGGCGCCAGCATCTGCATCCGGATGACCGTGCCAGGGTCATCGCCTCATCCTCCGAAGCCCTGGCGCAGTTGCGTCCCGTCGAGCTGGAATATCGCATGGTTGCGGCGGACGGGCGCGAAGTCTGGTTCCGTGACCGGACGAGCTTCGTCAGCCAAAAGGGCGAGGCCACCATGCAACGCGGTCTGATGATCGATATCACCGC
>JACDCC010000003.1 GCA_013694595.1 Chthoniobacterales bacterium | reverse complement strand
GGGAAAGGTGAAGCGTCAGGCGTCGGCCTTGTGGAGGTTTACGGTCTTCGCTAGGCCGCTCCGGATCGAAGACAGCCATAAGCTACGTTATGTCGTCAAACCGACGGTGACTTAGAGAGGCGGCTGGGACCGTCCTGCGACCGATGGTTCGCCAGCCGCCTCAGCCGCGACTGTCTTCCACGCCGGCTGCGGATTCACCGCCCGTCTGTTGGTCGATTTTTGCCTTGAGGCAAACCGCGGAACTGTCAATCATCAGCGCACCAGGCTGCATTCACACCGCGGTTAGTGCTGTAGTCGACCTAAATGGCCTTGTTGTTTCCAGAATCGAGTGGCCGAACCCCGGGGTGGAACCCGGCGAGTTCTGCCATCAGGCATACACAATGCTCTGTATATGCTTCGTGAACCTCGAGAACACCTGATGTTCACTCTACGCCAGCTCATCTCCGCATTCGTGGCGCCATTCATCCTGCAGATGTGCGTCGCCAACGGCGCGGCGCAGGACGGCCCGCTGGTCGAAGTCAACCCGAGTGGCGGCGTCGACGCGGTGGATGCCGGACCGCCTTGGCGGCTACCGGTCAAGATTACTCTCACGGGAAACGCCGGATACGATGACAATGCCGATACTTCCGCTTCGAACGGGGGGGGCTCGCTCTACACCAGCGGCGGCATTAACCTGAGCTATGAATTCGGGACCGAGAGGACGCGAGCGAGTCTCAGCACATACGCCGGGCTGACCTACTACTCAGATATGGATCGCTCACCGTTCGACCCGAACGTGAATCTCGCCTTGTCGGTGCGGCATGCGGTGAATCAGCGGCTAAGCCTTACTGGAAGTGTCGATGCACGCTACCAGATCGATCCAGACTTTGAAATCGAAGGTAGTCTCAACCGCCGCAGCGGCAATTATTTCTACAACCGCGATTCAATCTCGGGAACGTATCTATGGCTGCCGCGGGTTTCGACAGTGAGCACTTACACGTTCGGGCTGCTTCAGTACGACGAGCAGGTAATCGGACCTCAGCGCGATTATGTAAACCACGCCATTGCGCAGCAGATCCGCTTTCTGCTGTTGCCCGTGACAGCGTTAACGGCGGGTCATAGTCTCTCGATCGTAAGCTCCGATGAACGAAATGGTAGTTCGTTCACCAACTCGCTGACGGCCGGAGTTGATCAAACGATTGGGCGCCGGCTCAACGGCTCGCTGAATGTAGGCGCACAATTTTATTCGAACGATAACGCCGGCGGTGAGTTCGAGGAGAGCGGAACTGCTGTGTCACCGTACTTTGCCGGGAACCTTTCGTATGTCGTCGGAGCGAAGACATCGCTCACGTGGAACGGGCAGTATTCGATCGATGAATTCAGCTCTCAGAGCGGTGGAGGCAGAATGCTCACCACTGGGTTGCGACTCGCCTATAGCATCACGGCGCGCATCAGCGCGACCGCTTCTGCGAACTACCGGCGCTACAGCAATGATCGGCCCACTGATGATGTGGCGTTGGACACTTCTGATTTCTCTGAAGACGCGTTCGACGTCACCATAGCCGGCAGCTACATGGTCAACCGGTTACTCTCGGCCAACATCGGCTACCAGCATACACGCGTTAGCGCTGACGGAACATTGGGCTCGTACTCACGCAACCGTTACTTCATCGGTTTCAGCAGTACATTCTAGGGATCCACAAGCCAAACGGCGGCCGCCGCTGCCGATTCACGCCGCGCACCACTGACCGGCTGCGTGACCCTGCAGGCGTGTTTTGACGAGGTAGTGTTACCGCGCCTTTGCTCGGCGAAGCCGGCGCGCGGACAAGCAGATCCCGACGATCGCAATCAGAAGAAGCTTCAGCGTGTCGCCACGGTCGGGAACGGCAGTAGCTACAGGCGTGTACGCGCTCCATTCTTCATACCCGGCGTGTGCGGCAAAGTGCACACCATTGAGGTTGTAAAACCAGACAAAATCTGTCGGTGACGCGCCGGCAAACGCGCTTACAGGCACGTAAAAGATCATGTCAGCAACCCCACTTCCGCCGTTTGGTGGACCAGGAGGTTGGTTCGCGTCGAGCTTGATCCAGTTATCGATTTCGTAATTCGGCCCGATCTTCAAAGGGTTGTTCATCGCGTAGCGGAGCGTTCCGAGGGCATCGAGATTGCCCTCGTCGTTCCCGACCGCCGCTGTGTTGTCACTCGACGAGGTGTAGATACGGATATTGTCAATCGAGAGCAGGCTTTTACCATTCGCTGGTCGTTAGCGTCCCATTGGAAAGCGAAATACGTACTGTTGCCTATGGTGATCGTGGCCAAGTCTCCGAAGCGGAGATATTGATTCCACTGCGGCCGGGTCTGATCGAGATACATGCCGGCAAAGCCATTCGTGTTGTAGCCGCTCTCCGTCTGAGAACGTCCTTGTTGGTGGATCGTCAAGAACGGCCCGTCGCCAGAAGAGATACGCCGCGAAGAACGGCACGAACCAACCGTAGCTGTACTGCTCGTTGACGGACCATTCGCCGCTCAGATGCCGACAGAGGATGAACCACAGCAGGCCCAGGAAAATCAGCCCTGCCCACCAGCCGAAGCTTGACGGAAAGCTTCGCCCCGCCGGCACCGCTGTGATCGGCGCGGGAGCTTGGGCGAGGGCGGCAGGATCGGGCAAGGCGCGAAGACGATAATGATTGCGGTGCAAACCCGGCCGGAGGCAAAGCTTCCCAGCCGACCGGTCTCAATATATGATCATTTCAATGGAGAACGCCATCCCGCCTGATGAGCTCGCCCTCATGAAGCGCTGGGTCGACACGTGGAAAACAGCCGGCCCGGAATTGGAGCGCATTAAGCGAGAAGAGCTGCGTGCAATGACGGAACAAGAGGCGCTCCTGCGGGTGGAGCGTGTCATGAATTCGCGTGCCGCCGACCGGTGGAATCGCCCTGACCGGCGGACGTCGTCCGGTTTGATTGAGCAGCAACGGCTCTTCGCGGGGCTGCGCGAACGGAGGCCACGAACAACGTGTTTGAGGCGGCTGCCGAAGTGCAGCGATTTTGCGACGAACGCGCCTGGCGCTTCTGCTTCATCGGCGGAATCGCCGTCCAAAGATGGGCAGATCCACGGCAGACGGACGACGCAAACGTGACGCTCCTCACCGGATTTGGTGGCGAGGAAAAGTTCGTCGACGCATTATTGTCGCACTTCCAGGCGCGCGCCCAAGGCGAACGCGAGACGGCAATACTTCGACGGGTCTTGCTGGTTTCGGCCTCCGATGGCACTGGCATCGACATTGCATTGGGCGCTCTGCCGTTCGAGGAACGTTCCATCACCCGGGCGAGCGCATGGCAACTGGACACGCAGCTGTCGATCGTCACTTGCAGTGCGGAAGATTTGATCGTGCACAAGGCATTCGCCGCACGGGATCTCGACTGGGCCGATGTGAGCAGCATCGTGATGCGGCAGGGCCGGAAACTGAACATCGATCAAATATGGGAAGAGCTGCGACCGCTGGTCGCGCTAAAAGAAGAGCCCCAAATCCTGGCGAAGCTGCAAAGGATCTTCGAGCAGCACCTGGATTGAGCGCTGAACGGCGAAAAAGCGCCTGCAAAGCGGCTGCACAACGGCGCTGCAGAGGAAATCAAGAGCGGGACAGGCCCCTCATCCGAGCCTTCTCCACGAGGGAGAAGGGAGTCGCGTCTCCTGTTGGAGCGGGTTGCGTGACGGTCGTTAGAACCACTTCGAGTGTAAAGGGCGGCCGCAAAGCCGAAGCGCGAGACGCAATGTTGGCTGGAGTTCTGCGCGGCATCCTGCAACCTCTCTGCGATGGAAGTCCGAAGCGTCGAGGCCATCGTTCGCGCGTTGAACGAAGCAAACGTCAGATACCTTATCGTCGGCGGCCTCGCGGTGAATGCCCACGGCTTCGTCCGTCTTACACGCGATGTCGATATCGTCCTGGCGCTCGATCCGCCGAACGCGGCCGCTGGACTCAATGCCCTCCTGACGACTGGCTACCAAATGTCGATTCCTGGGAAACCCGAGGACTTTGCTGACGCAGCGAGGCGAGAAGAGTGGCGCCGCACAAAACAGATGATCGTGTTGAAATTGTGGAGCGACGCGCATCGCCGCACGCCGATCGACATCTTCGTGTATGAACCGTTCGATTTCGCAGCGGAATGGGCGGTGGCCACTCCGCTGGAGGTAGCACCGGGCCTGTCGGCGCCGGTCGTCACGCTCGCCCACGCTTTTGGAGATGAAGCGCGCCGCTGGACGCCCCCACGATTTGATCGACATTGAGGAACTGCAGAGAATGCGATGAGCGAACCGCTGAAAATTGTGCCAGATTGGCGTTGGGGAACGGCTGAAGGCAGCAGAGACCTCGACCGGCTGCTGGATCGCCGTCTCACTTTCCGCGAGAAGCTCGAATGGCTCGAAGAAGCGGAGGACCTCACGCTCCGATTCCGTGCGAGCCGGGAACGACGGGCGGCGCTGCAAAGCCAGCGTGAGACCAAAGCCTAGAAGTGGTTCCAAAATTTGTTTTCCTCACCCAACCCTCTCCCCAGAGGGGAGAGGGAGTTCTTCTCCTTCCGGGAGAAGGTTAGGATGAGGGGCACGGCGCGAGCTTCTTGACCCAAGATTATTTTAAACCCTTCTAGTTGTTACCGGACCAAACCAGGCGGTGGCTTCAACGCTTCGCGACTGCGGTAGCCAACCACCGCTCCCAATCGGCACAGTCTTTGTCATGCGCATGTTTGATCGCTGCGCGCACCCAGTGCACAGATATGCACGGTGGCTGACGCAAACATGCGAACCGATCGTCACCTGCGCAAGGCTCAGAATGCCAACGTCTTCGCCGATCCAGACATAATCGCCGATTGCCAGCCGCCACGGCATCGAAAATGTTGACGCGGCGCGCCGCGATCGAAGTCGCTGTTGTCGTACA
This sequence comes from Chthoniobacterales bacterium, assembly GCA_013694595.1. Taxonomy (GTDB): domain Bacteria; phylum Verrucomicrobiota; class Verrucomicrobiia; order Chthoniobacterales; family UBA10450; genus JACCTI01. The sequence continues at coordinate 6,619 of JACDCC010000003.1, read as the reverse complement.
TCGCGAGATTCATTTTCGGGGTTCAGATAACCGGCTCCCGCGTTTGATTGCAACGCTGCTGCTGCCTCGCTTTCAGCCACCCCGCGTAGGTTGCACGGCGTTGGACTCGACTGCACTGCTGTGGGCGCATCCCACTGTGACTGTAATCCTCGATGCGAAGACGCGTGTTGTGGTGCCCGGAGGCGCGCCAGGTGATGTGTATGCCTGCGAACAGTTTGCCGATGGGCTGATTCTTCGCCGCGTCTACCGTCCAAGCAGCACGCCCGCGAAAAAAATGACAAAGCTGAAGCGTTAAAGGTGATCCGCGGGTGGAAATCGCTGCGCGGGCTCCAGTGGGGGAGCTTCGAAAAGCCGAGGAACTGATCGTCGACGCCGTGCAGGAGGGGGGCGCGGCGATCAACGCGGTGTGCTTTGCTGAGCTTGTGCCGGACGGCCCGAAGCCTCTACTGCCGTCGAGGCGGAGTCGAGCACACTAGAAATTCGGATTCTGGATGTTCCGGCTGCTGCTGCGTCAATCTGTGGCCGCGCCTATTCCCAATATCGCAAAGCACGACTGCGTCCCGGCGGAGGCAACGCCCCGGCTGTTCCGCTGCCCGATTTCTTCATCGGAGCCCACGCTGAACTGATGGGATGGACACTGGCTACCCGCAATCCCGAGCGTTACCGGCTCTATTTTCCGCAGGTCAACCTGGTTGAGCCGTAGGATTTCAGCGTCTCAGCGGTTACGCGCCGATCGGAGATAGTAGATAGGATCAAGAAGATGACTTGGAGCTTTTTCGTGGAACGGAAAAGCGGAAGTTCGAAATGAGCGACGCGAAAACCAAAGCTGCGCTAGACAGCAACCTGGTTTCAGCTTTTCAGCCTCTCAGCGTTTTCAGTTCCCCGACAACCAACCGCGCCGGCAAATTAACGCTCCTGAAGGTCCTGAGCCGGATCACCGAACCGACCACTGGCCGCGTGCAGCTCAAAGGCCGCGTCGCATCACTTCTGGAGGTCGGCACCGGCTTTCATCCGGAGCTAACCAGAGGCGAGAACACTTTCCTGAGCGGCGCGATCCCCTCCGGTGTAGCGTCTGGTTCCCGATGACAAATCCTGATTTTATTATAAAGTTTGCTCCATGTCTCTGACGCAATTGAAAAACGAAGCGGCCGATCTGCCCTCCAAAGAGCAGCGCGAGTTGATCGCGTATTTGATCGCCCTGCAAACGGCGCGCGACGAAGAGTTCAAGACAAAACTGGCCGGCAAGATCGACGATAGCGACCCAGCCCACTGGGTAACCTTGGATGACGCGCAGAAGAGATATGCAGGATAATCGTGGAGTTTCGCCTTCTCATAGACCTTGAGGTGCTTGAGGCGCTGACGAAAACGACGCGTCAACGGTTGATGGGTCACTTCGGTGAGATTCGTTCTTTCCGAGCAAGTATTCCGATTACCACGAGCAAGACGCGATTGGTCGACGGATCGAGATCTCTCTACGGGGGGATGGGCGATTCACTACTGTAACGCTGTAGGTAAGCTACTGCGGCTCAGCGCCCACTTCGACTAACGCGATCCCTCCCACTGCAATCACCGCATGTCTTCTCCCCCTGTCGCGCTCCTCACCGGGATTACCGGCCAGGATGGGTCTTACCTGGCCGAGCTTCTGCTCGACAAAGGGTATTCAGTCCATGGCGTCGTCAGGCGGACCAGCAACGTGGTGCGGTCCCGCATCGAGCATTTGCGCGCCGACCCGCAGCTCTACGGAAGCCGGCTCTCGCTGCATTACGGCGATCTATCGGACGGCACGACGCTGCGCAGAATTTTTGCTGAAGTGCGGCCCGCGGAGGTTTACCATCTGGCGGGGCAGAGCCACGTGGGCCTGAGCTTCGAGATTCCCGAGTCTACCTGCGAGGAGGTGGCGATGGGGACGCTGCGGCTCCTTGAGATCGTGCGGGACCAGGAGCAGCCGGTGAAATTCTATCACGCTTCGAGCGCGGAAATTTTCGGTCGCGCGAGCGAGTCTCCGCAAACCGAGAAAACAAAGACGGCGCCAGCCAGTCCTTATGGATGTGCCAAGGCTTTCGCCACCCAGCTGGTGAGCGTCTACCGGCAGTCGTACGGGATGTTTGCCTGCAACGGGATCTTATACAACCACGAATCTCCCCGGCGCGGGCAGAACTTCGTCACGCAGAAAATTGCCCGCGCTGCGGCGCGCATCGCCCGCGGACTGCAGCAGGAACTAGAACTCGGCGATCTCGAATCGCGCCGTGACTGGGGCCATGCTCGCGACTACGTCCTCGCGATGTGGATGATGCTGCAGCATCCCGAGGCCGACGATTATATCGTCGCCACCGGCGAGACGCACTCGGTGCGCGATTTTGTCGAAGCGGCCTTCGCGGTCGTCGACTTGCCGTGGGAGCAGTACGTCCGGCAGAGCGCCGCACTATCGCGGCCGACGGAACCCGGGCGGCTCGTGGGACAGGCCATGAAAATTCGTGACACGCTCGGCTGGCAGCCGAGCGCATCCTTCCCGCAGCTCGTGCAGGAAATGGTAGAAGCGGAACTCGCGGCGATCGATCGCGGCGCCGCGGCAACTCACCACCCGTAGAATCACTTCGCCGCGAGCGCAAATGGGCAGCCGGGGCTGGAAACGGCGACCTGCTTAAAGCCGCCGCTCCGTGAACGGCTGCCGGAATTTCGCGCCGTTCGACTGGTTTGACGAAACAAGGGCCCAGCCGCCGAAGAACACCACGCTCGCGATGATGCCGACGACGAAACCGTGAACCAGCACGTATCCGACAGGCTTTTCCAGGAGCGTAGGAGGAGGATCTTTGTGCATGAAAGTGGATGAGCAGCGCGCCTGCAACGGCATTCTCGGGGGCTGAATCGCGGCGGCCGGAGTTAAGCAGCGCATACGGGGATCGAACCCGTGCACCAGCCTTGAGAGGGCTGTGTCCTAACCACTAGACGAATGCGCCGTGGATAATCGCGAGATGTTAATCTTCGCGGTGAAGGTCGGCAAGTCCGGCCTTTCGCAGTCGACGTCCGAAACGTCAAACGCGCGGCTACGGCGCCTTCTTCGGTGCCGGCGCTGTCTCGGGTCGCACTCGCAGCTGCGGAAGGGTCGCGAGAGCTTCTTTCTTCCGGTCATTCAGGTAGGGCCTGAAACCCGGCTCGGCGAGTGCGCTCATTTTGGCGTACAAAATATCGTAATAGCGGCGGAGGAGTTTCCGCTTCTGCAGGTCAGTGCGCGCTTTTTCCGCGGTCACGCGAGCTGTCCTCACCTGAGGATCGTTCTCCACACGATTCCGGAGTTTTCGCCATTCGGCATGGAGTCGGCGGGTCTCTGCGGGCTGGTTAATCGGGCCGATCTTAAATCCCTCATCCAGCTGAGGGATGCTCGGCAGATTCGGAGGCGGTGGCTCAGGGGCGGCGTCTGGCGGTGGCAGGATGTCCGGCGGGATCAATTGCGGTGGTGGTGCAATGGGAGCGGGTGAGGGGGTCGCGGCCGGGTCCTGTGCGTCGGGTTGCGGCAGCGGCGCGTCTTGTGCGTGCAGCACCGAGAGGGAGGCGTAAATTACCGCCGCGCCCATTTGCAGGAAGGATCTCATCGAGAGGTGGACGTGGTCGAGCCGGTGTGATTTCGAAACTGCGAGGCGTCACCGGTGCGAGCTGTTGAACACTTGGCTGCTCCTCCAGTTGCGCAGTATACACGGATTAAACGAGCCTGCTGGCCGTCTGGATTCCGCGGTGGTGGTCGGGGTGACAGGATTCGAACCTGCGACCTCCTGGTCCCAAACCAGGCGCTCTACCAAGCTAAGCTACACCCCGAGAGCGCCGGTCACTTACCACGCCGAAGCTCTGCGCGCATGCGGAAAGTTCCCGGGGAGGTAATCGCCGCGGCGGCGGCACTGACCTCTGGGGCCTCTTCTCCCGTTCTGTTCGTATCTTTTCTGCGGAATAAGGCCTTGCGGCTGGGCTCGTTCGAATACACCTTGTCCACCTTCGTCTCCCATTCGGCAGGCGCGTCTCAGTCCCAAGCTCCGTCCCATGTTTAAAAACGAAAAACTGAATGTTTTCCTGTTCGCGTCGCTTATCGCGCTGCAAGTCCTCGGCGTCATCGCCCTCTGGACGAAATTCGAGTGGAAGTTCCTTCCCGCGATGCTGTTCATCTACTTCTGGATCGGCATCAGCACGACTCTTTATCTCCACCGCTATCTGACCCATCGCGGTTTCGAAATGCCGGCATGGCTCAAATTCTTTTTCGCGACCGGCTCTGCCGTCGGTCTCTCGGGTGACCCGGTCACGTGGGTCGGCGATCACCGTTATCACCATCTGAAATCGGACACGGACGAGGACATTCACAGCCCGATCCACGGTTTCCCATACGCCCATATGATGTGGCTGGTCCGCAAACCGCCGGGCTTCCGCGACCGCTCGCTGCGTTATGCCGCCGACGTCCGGAAAATCTGGTACTGCCGCCTTTGGGAGCGCCCGATCTATTACATTATTCCGCACCTAATCGTGGCGGCGCTGCTCTATTTCACGCTCGGTGCCGTCGGGCTGCTCTGGTGTCTCTACGTGCCGATGCTGGTTGTCTACAACTGCACCTGGGCGGTGAATTCGATTTGCCACATGAAGGCCCTCGGCTACCGCACCTTCGAGACGACCGACCACAGCAAGAACAACTTCTGGGTCGGGCTCGGGGCGTTCGGTGAGGGCTACCACAACAATCACCACGCGCAGCCCCGTTGCGCCGCGCATGGTCGCCGCTGGTGGGAGTTCGACCTCACGCGTTACGTCATCTGGGGACTCGAGAAAGTCGGGCTCGCATGGAGCGTCCACTGGCCGAAACCTGCGAAAGAAGAGACGATTGCACCTGTCTCTGAAGACGAGGCTGGCGCGATGCTGCTCTTCGGCGCGCGGATCAAGGATCCGTCCCTGAAGGATTCAGCAGAGTCAGCCAAGTAGCCGGTAGCGCACGGCGCTGTCGGAGCTGCTCCGCTCGACGCGGTAACGCAGCGGCGGTGAGAAGCTCAGTAAGCTAAATTCGGCGACAGCCACTTCTCGATGAACTCGAGCGGCACGCCTTTGCGGGCGGCGTAATCGCGCGCCTGATCGCGCTCGATTTTGCCGACGGCGAAATAGCGCGAGTCGGGATGGGAGAAGTAGAGCCCGCTGACGCTCGCGCCAGGGCGCATCGCGAACGATTCCGTCAACGTCACGCCGGCGTTCTCCTCGGGCTGCAGGAGATCGAATAGCGTACCCTTCTCCGTGTGATCCGGTGATGCCGGATATCCTGCGGCTGGCCGGATTCCGCGGTAGCGCTCGCGGATCATTTCTTCGTGCGACAGCTTCTCGTCGACGCCGAACCCCCAGGCAATCCGCGCCTGCTGGTGCAGGTATTCCGCAAACGCTTCCGCGAGCCTGTCCGCGAGCGCCTTCACGAGGATGGCGTTGTAGTCGTCGTGCGCATCAGAGAAACTCTTCGCGAGCTCGTCAGCTCCAATTCCGGCTGTCACCGCAAACCCGCCGAGGTAATCCGCGCGTCCGCTCTCCTTCGGCGCGACGAGGTCGGCGAGGCAGCGATTGACCTGTCCGGCCGGTTTCTGCATTTGCTGACGCAGAAAATGGAACGTGGTGAGGCGCTCCTGGCGCGAGTCATCGCGATACAGTTCCACGTCATCGCCGACCGAATTCGCCGGCCAGAAAGCATAAACGCCGCGGGCCGTGAGGAGCTTCTCGGACACGATGCGGTCGAGCAGCGTCTGCGCGTCGGCAAAAAGCTCGCGCGCCTGCTGCCCGACGACCGGATCCTCAAATATCGCCGGATACCGCCCGCGCAATTCCCAAGTGTGGAAGAAAGGCGACCAATCAATGTACGGCACTAGCGTCGCGAGAGAAATGTCTCCCTTCTGGGGAGCGCAGGCTGCCAGCCTGCTCGTCTCGGCAGCCTGCCGAGACGCTCTGGCAGCGTCCGCTCCGTCGGTGGTGTTCGCATCGTGCGGAGACGTTGCCGGCAAGATGCCGGCAACTGCAGGCTGGCAGCCTGCGCTCCCCGGAGTCTTGACAACGCGTAATCCCAATTCCGCCGGCGTCGGCGGCTCGTAGCTGCTCCAGTCGAACTGCTGCCGATTGCTGCGGGCCTGCCCGAGCGTCAGCGTTTTGCGGTCCTGTGTTTTCGCAGCGTGCGCTTCACGCAAGGCGCTGTAATCGGCGCGCGTTTGCGCATCGAAATCCACTCGCAGATCGTCGTTCAACAGGCTGTTCACGACGCCCACCGCACGCGACGCATCGAGCACATGCACGATGCTGCCGTTGTAATGCTGCGCGATCTTCACCGCCGTGTGCGCGCGGCTCGTCGTCGCGCCGCCGATTAACAGCGGGACGGTGAAACCCTCACGCTGCATCTCCTGCGCAACGTGCACCATTTCATCGAGCGACGGAGTGATGAGGCCGCTGAGGCCGATCACGTCAGCGCCACGTTCGCGCGCGGCTTCCAGGATCTTCGGCGCGGGCACCATCACGCCAAGGTCGATCACCTCATAGTTGTTACACTGCAGAACGACGCCCACGATGTTCTTGCCGATGTCGTGTACGTCACCTTTCACGGTAGCCATGACGATGCGGCCCTGCGGTT
>JACDCC010000409.1 GCA_013694595.1 Chthoniobacterales bacterium | reverse complement strand
TGGTGGAGCTCCGTCGGGTCCGCCTCGATCAGCGCGAGATCTTCCGGATACGAAGTCTGGACGGTAATCGATTTCGGGAAGGTCTCGCTGGCGATCTGGGCTATTTCCTTCAGCGCATAAATCGGCTGCACGAGGACGCGCTCGCCATCGGCGCCCCGCGCAAAAGTGAGCACCTGGCGCACAATCGCCGCGCCGCGCTCGGCGCTTTGCTCGAGCAGCGAGACGAGCTGGTCCCGCTTCTCCGCTGGTATCTCATCGCGCAGGAGCGGGGCTGCCATCAAGATGGGCGCGAGGATGTTGTTCAGGTCATGCGCGACACCGCTGGCGAGCGTGCCGATGCTTTCGAGGCGCTGGGTGCGGAGCTGGTGTGCTTCGTGTTTTTTCTGCTCGGTCAGATCGGTGTTGATCACGAGGACGGAACCGCCGGTGTGGCCGTCGTTAGGCACGGCCTTCCAGCGGCTGCCCATCGTGACGGTATGGCCGTCCTTGCAGAAATGGTCCAGCTCCCCGGACCACTCGCCGCGTTCCGCCAGCACCCGCTTCGCGGCGGCGAATTTCGAGCGGTCCACATAGGCAAAGTCGGACGCTCGCTTCCCGATCACTTCCGCGGACGTCCAGCCGTAAACTTCCTCGGCGCCGTGATTCCAAAAACGAATAGTGTCGTCAAGGTCTCGGACGACGACGGCATCGTCCGTCAGGTTCAGCAGATTGGCCTGCTCGCGTAGCTGCCGTTCGGCTTCCCGCGCTTCCGTGACGTCCTGGATGGTGCCATGCACACGCGAACCGGCGCCGCTGTCATCGAGCTCCACCGCAACACTGTGCTGAAGCGATCGAACCTGGCCGTCCCTTCGCACGATCCGAACATCACGCTGGAATGATTCCATCGTCGCAATGGAAAGCGCGTGATCGCGGCGGTACTGCGCCCGGTCGTCGAGATGGATGAATTCGCGGATCGAATCATAACTGGGGACGAACTCCGCGGGAGTGACCCCGAAGATATGGTAGAGCTCGTCGGACCACGTGAGCGCCCCGGTGTGCGGATCACGGCTCCAGCTGCCGACGTGCGCGACCTGCTGGGCTTCGCGCAACTCCGCCCGCGCGACTACCTGGTTTTCGACATCCGTCGAGGTGCCAAACCACTTGGTGATCCGACCAGATGCATCACGCAAGGGCAGAGCCCGGGCGAGCATCCACCGGTAAACTCCGTCGGCGCGCCGGAGGCGGTATTCGGTCTCGTAAACTTCGCCTTTTGCCACTGCCTCGTGCCAGCGCTGCAGCGCCTGCGCCTGCTCCGCCGGTTCAAAGGCGGCTTTCCAGCCGTCCCCGATACTCTGCGCCAGCGAAAGACCGGTGTAATCGATCCACTGCTGGTTGAAGTAGCTGTGCGAGCCTTCGGCGTCCGCGATCCAGACCAGCTGCGGCATCGACTCCGTCAGCGTGCGCAATTCCCCTTCGTGGGCTCGCAACATAGCTTCGCTCGCCCGCAGCTGGGCAAAGGCTCTCTTTCCGCGGGTTAACGCGCCGATCGCGGAGATGGCAAGCAACAGGATGATGCCGGTAAGCACCAGCGCGCGGGTGTAGGAGGCGTTCACGCGCGCGGAAACCTCGGCAAGAGCGTCCGCCTCCTCGACGCCTGCGACGACGATCAGCGGATATCCACGCACCTGGCGCACATGAAACAGGCGACGGATGCCATCGATCGGACTCGTGGCGACGAAATCGCCGGTCAAACCCGCGCCCGGCTGGAATTGAACGGCTTCGGCTACGTTTTCGCCAGAGGTAAAGAGCTGCCCGGCGCGGCGCGCGCGCACAATCCGATCGAACCCGATCAAGGCGATGACTTCGTCGGATTGTGGCGCGGCTTTGACATCGAAATCGATAAAATGCGCCGGCGCCATCTCCAGCACGACAATCCCGGCAAATCCGCCGCCCGGCAGGTCCAGCCGTCGGACGAAAGGAATCATTTGTCCCCGTCCTGCAGCGGCAGGAATCGGCTGGCCCACTTGCAGACCGCTGCCGGCCTCTGGCAGCGCGGCAAATCCATGATGTCGAAGAATTGCAAACCGCGCGGCGTCCAGACGACCGTCGCTCGAGGCGATCGCTGTCCCATCCGGGGCGATGATGGTGGCGGCACCGAACAGCTCAGGATCGATGGTTCCGTCAGCAAACATCTGCGCCAAGTCAATGCTGGCGCCGCTCCTTCCAAATTCTCGCGCGAGGAAGCGAATCACGGTGTCTGCGAGGCCGATGGTGCGGGACGCATATTGCTCGAAGGCAGTCGCCACACGCACGTTGTCTAGGGCGACAGACTGGAGGACGACGTGCTTCTCCTTGCGGGCGTGCCCCATGAGGACGAGGGCATTGATCGCGATCACGGCGACCGCAAAGGTTATGATCCCGACCCGCAGATCGAGCGCTGTTTTCCAACGGCTAAGGAGGGCCGTCGGCCGGTTTGCAACCTTGCTCATAATAGGGTGAGCGAGTCCCAGTGGAGCACGCGATCGAATGTCCGCAAGAGTGTCGCCTGGGTGTACGGCTTCGTCAGGCAGGCAGCGATGCCGATCGGCGCCAGGTCCGCGGCGCCGCAATCCTCTTCGCGACCGCTGGACATGATTATTTTCGCGTCCGGGTTCATCTTTCGAATGATGCGGGCGAGCGCGAGTCCGTTCATGATGGGCATCAGAAAATCGCTCAGAACGAGGGCGATCTGCTCATGCTGCTGCGCGTAAAGTGCGAGCGCGCTGGGGCCGTCATCGGCCAGCAGGACGTGGTAACCGCTCTTGGCGAGGAGGACTTGCGCGACTTCGCGTATGGCCACCTCGTCGTCGACCACCAGAATGGTTTCGCCCCGCCCGCGTGGAAGCTCCGCGGCGTTTTCAGCGTTGGTGAGTTGGCTTGCGCCGGGTGTTGCGGGCAGAAGAACGCGGAAGCTGGTGCCAGTAGGCGTACTGTGGGCATTCACCGCGCCGCCGTGGCTTTTCACAATCCCGAGCACGGTCGAGAGCCCGAGACCGCTTCCTTTTCCAATCTCCTTCGTCGTGAAGAATGGATCGTACATCTTCTCGATCACGTGAGGTGGAATGCCGGTCCCGGTATCGCTCACGTTGATGAGCACGTGCGGTCCGGGCTTCGTCCCGGGCGTCATCGCAGCGTAATGCTCGTCAACCTCGAAGTTCTCCGCCGCGAGCACCAGCTTGCCGCCTGCCGGCATGGCATCGCGCGCATTCACCGCGAGATTCAGGAGCACCTGATGCAATTGCGTCGGGTTGCCTTCGACGAGGTCGAGATCTTCCGCGTACCGAGTCGTCACTTCGATCCCTTTCGGGAATGTCTCCTCCACGATCTGAGCCATCTCTTTGATGAGATGCCGGGGATCGAGCATCACCCGTTCGCCTTCGACCCCGCGCGCAAACGTCAGCACCTGCTTCACGATCTGCGCGCCGCGTTCGGCGCTCTTCTCGATCGTGTCGATGATCTTATTCTTCAGGGCCGAGTCTACGTCGTCGCGCAGGAGCGGAGCGGACATCACGATCGGGGCGAGGACGTTGTTGAGATCATGCGCCACGCCGCTGGCTAGAGTGCCAATGCTTTCCAACCGCTGCGCGCGCAGGAACTGGCTTTCGAGCTTTTTGTGCTCGGTGAGATCAGTCGCGATGCTCAGGACGGAACGCGGCGTGCCGTCGCTGTTCCGCATCACATTCTTACGCACGTTCACGGTCAGGCTCCGGCCGTCTTTGGCGATCTGATGAACTTCGCCCTGAAATTCATCGCTTGCTTCGAGCGTCTGCTTCGCGGCTTCATTTTCGCCGCGACCGTCGTAAAGAATATCGACGGGCTGCCCAATGGCTTCTTGCGCGGTCCAGCCGTAAAGCCGCTCCGCTCCCTTGTTCCAATACGTGATCACCCGATCGTAGCCGCGGATGACGATGGCATCCTGCGCGAGGTTTAACATTTCCGCCTGCTCGCGCATCGTGCGCTCGGCTCGTTTCCGCTCGGTGACATCGTGCATCGCCACAACCGCGCCGATCTTTTCGCCCTGCTCGTTGAAGAACGCCCGGCCGCTCGCCAGAATCCGTCGCGGCGTGCCTTCGCGAGGGGCGATCACCATTTCCGCGTCCTTCACGAAACCCTCCTCGAGCGCGCGAAAGAGCGGGATCTGTTCCTTGCGCATCAAGGTCTTGCCGTCCGGCAGATAAAGGTCGAAATGCTCTGCCCACTCGTCAGCCGCGATCGGTTCGGCGGGGAGCCCATGAAACTCGCGCGTGGCACCATTGAAGAGGGCGATCACGCCATTCGCGTCGCAGGAGACGATGCCGTCAGAAACGTTGTCGACGACGGCGGCAAGGAATTCGCGCTCTTTCGCCATGTTCGCCTCACTACGGCGAAGGTGCCGCTCGGCGTTTTTCCGCGCCGAAATATCATGTGAGA
>JACDCC010000404.1 GCA_013694595.1 Chthoniobacterales bacterium | reverse complement strand
TCGTCCCGGGAGCGAAAATCGGAATGCCGCGCAGCCCGCCGGTAAAGGGCACTTTGCTCACCGTCCCCGCCGCCGTCACACCAGGGATGCTCCGCACCGCCTCGAGCATCGCCTTCTTCTTCGTCTCAAGCGGCACATCGCCTTCCTCGCTCACGGCCATTTCGGCCAGCATCGCGCCCTGCGGCTGGAACCCCAGCGGAACGTGCAGCATGCGCACCATCCCGCGCACCGCCACGAACGAGGCGGTGACCAGGAACGTGCAGATGGCAATTTGTGCGCCTAACAACAGATCCCGCAAGGACAGCCGGCGTCGCGGCGTTGAATCCACCGGTCCGCTCTTCATCGCCTGCAACGGACTGCTCTGCCACACCTGCCGCGCCGGAATCATCCCGAACAGCAGCCCGCTTACGAGCGTTAAGAGTAAAGCCGCCAGGTAGACACCTATATCGACGCCGACTGCCACCTGGCCAGGGGGCGGCGACTGCCCCCGGTTCAGCGCACCTAGCAGCAGGGTCGCGGCCACCAGCCCCGCGGCTCCGCCCAGCATCGACACGACGATCGCCTCGGTCATCAATTGCCGCACCAGCCGCCAGCGGCTCGCTCCCAGGGCGACACGGAGCGCCAGTTCCCGGTTTCGATCGGCCGCGCGCGCTGCAAACAGGCTCGCCAGATTCGCGCACGCCGCCACTAGCACGAGCAGAGCCAGTCCGGTGACACCATAAAGAAATCCGCGGACGGCATCACCGGCGTCCCCTTGGAGTCCCGGACGGACGAGCCGCAGCGGCACTCCGGTGTCTGTCGTCGGATACTCCTTCGCCAACTGCGCGGCGATTGCACTCAGGTCTTCCGCAGCCCGCGCGGGCGTCACGCCCGGTTTCAGCCGGCCAAGCACCGTCAGGGGTCTGCCCTTACGGTCCTGCAGATACTCCGCACTGGTGTCATTCACGACGGGTATCCAGTAATCTGGCCACTCAAATCGCTCGGTGCCGTGGAACCGCGCCGGTGCCACGCCCACCACGGTGAAAGGATATTTGCCGAGCCGCACCATGGTCCCGACGACGCCGGGATCGGCGTTAAATGCGGTTCGCCAGAGACTATCGCTCAGCACCATATAGGGCGCTGAGTTCGGCCCGCGATCGTCCGCCGACTGGATCAGTCGGCCTAGCTGCGGCTGGACTCCGAAGAAATCGAAATAGTTGCCGGTGACCGCATGGCCCGAGACACTCTTCACCGTGTCACCCCAGCGCAGTCTCCCGCTCGAAAATCCGTTGAAGCCGGCCAAGTCGCTGAACGTGGTGTTTCGCTGCCGGTAGTCTTCGAATGCTGGATACGACGTAGTAAGTGCTTTGCCACTCGTCCATGGCTTGAGGCGAAGCTGGTAGAGATTTTGCGGCTCGCTCACGTCCAGCGGGCGCAGCAGGACTGCGTTGACGACTCCGAAGACGACGACGTTCGCCCCAATCCCCAGCATCAGAGTGAGGGTGGCGACAAGCGTGAACGCCGGCGACTTCCGCAGCACGCGAAGCGCAAAACGAATATCCAGCAGCAGGTCTTCCAAGAGTGGCAGGCCTTTTTCGGCTAGATAGTCTTCCCGAACCGCCTGCACGGTCCCGAACCTCAAGCCGGCCTGTCGACGAGCCTCCGCGGGAGCCATGCCGGCGCGGATGTTCTCTTCCGTCTGGGCTGCCAGATGCGATTCCATCTCCTCTCGAAGCCGTTCGTCGCTGTGGGGCCCGGTCGCGAAGTTTAGAACGCGTGTCGCGAACCGGCGCAACGCTCTCACGCCAGATCCTCGGCGTTCACATCAAAGAACCGCGCGATGATCGCCGCAGTCTGCTCCCAATCGCGTTTCTCGGCTTTCAGCAACATCCGCCCCGCCCGCGTGAGCCGATAGAACCGCGCTCGACGATTGTTGTCCGAGGGGCCCCAATCCGATACGATGGCACCCTCCTGCTCCAGGCGCAGCAGGACGGGATAAAGCGTGCCCTGATTCACGGAAAGCAAGTCCCCGCTGATCTGCTCAATGCGTCGCGCAACGCCGTATCCATGCAGCGGCCCCATCACATCCAGCGTCTTTAGGATCATCAAGGCGAGCGTTCCTTGCTGGACATCCATCTTTTGTTTCATGCGGTCTCTTTT
>JACDCC010000382.1 GCA_013694595.1 Chthoniobacterales bacterium | reverse complement strand
GACGACGGCAACCTCGTCGGCTGACGCCCACTTTACACGACGGACCGAAGCTCGACGGCTCCGAACTTCTCAAGGCTGTCAGTCCACTGCAACCCCGCAGCGCCGCCCACTACACGTTGGAATCCACTCGTGATCTCCCGTCGCTCTTAATCAGCCGTTGACGGCGCACTCCAACATCAAACCGCCTCTCACTTCGTTGCAGCTAACCAGCGCCGAACGAGCGATCTTCTGATATGCACTCTGATGTTTATCGGCAACGACGGATGTTCTTCTTCTCCCCTGAGCATGGCGGCGACGCCGTCACGGGCGGCGGCCATCCCGCGAACGTTTCACCGCCTGCCGACGAAGCGATCGATGACGCTTTGGGCCAAGAGATTCGCGGCCGCGGCCAGACGCCGGGCATTGGCGTTGCCGGCACGTTTGGTTCTCCCTCTGGCAAGCTGCAGGAGGAAATAGAGCAACGCGCGCGGCAGATCTGGGAGGAAGAAGGCCGCCCCGAGGGGCGCGCGGAAGAGCATTGGCTCCGGGCCGAGGCCGAGCTCGCGCAGCGCTCCGCCTGACCTTCAGCCGCCAGGCCGCCCTTCACGCGCAGATCAACTCTGCCCGCGCGACTTCGGCGTCTTGCTCTTGCCACGTCCCGTTTCCCAGCCCTGAATCCCCTTTCCCTCACCCGAGCCAAACGTCGCGCCGCCCGCCTTTTTCGTCGCCACGGTGCTCTTGCGCGCCACGAGATTCGCCTTCTTCGCGACCGCTTTTGCGCCGGCGCGCGCCCCGGCCTTTTGGTCGCGCGTGCTGGAAGCTTTCGCCACTGCCTTCTTTCCGCCACTCCGTTCGGAACCACCCCGCGCCTTTTGCCGGCTGGTGCCGCCACCACGTTTGTTGCCGCTTGTTCCGTCGCGTGAATTGGATCCCACACTTTTGCTTGGAGTTGCTTTAGGCATAACAGCTGTTCGTCGCGGGCTCCCGCGCTGCGTGCAGGCATTCGAACTGCAGCAGCCTTCCTCTGGCAGGCGCGCAGGCCACCGTTGCGCGCCGACAGGCCAGAACGGCGAACGCGCGTGCCCGCTCTTGTTGGCTCACCTGCACGCTCGTCCTTGGTTCCTTCCCGCACAATTCCCACCCGTTATGTTCATCCCCGTGACGATTGAACTTCTGTATGCCTCAAGCCGCGGATGATGATCGCCTGACGACTGCCCGGATTCCTTTCGACAACACTTACGCGCGGCTGCCTGCTCGCTTCTTCGTTCGAATCTCGCCCACCCCGGTCCGTCGGCCACGGCTCGTCCGCGTGAATGCGCCGCTCGCCTCGCACCTTGGGGTTGACCCCGCGTGGCTCGCGAGTGTCGAGGGAGTCGAGATGCTGGCCGGTAATCGCGTGCCCGGCAATACCCAGCCCATCGCCACAGCGTATGCGGGGCACCAATTCGGCGGATTCGTGCCGCAACTCGGCGACGGCAGGGCCATCCTGCTCGGCGAAGTCGTCGCTCGCGATGGCGCCCGGCGCGACATCCAGCTGAAAGGCGCCGGGCGCACGCCATATTCCCGCGGCGGCGACGGCCGCGCCGCCCTCGGCCCAGTCCTGCGCGAGTACCTCGTGAGCGAAGCGATGGCCGCGCTTGGCATTCCCACCACGCGCGCGCTCGCTGCCGTCACCACCGGCGAGCAGGTCATGCGCGAGGATCTTCTGCTTGGAGCAGTTTTCACCCGCGTCGCCGCCAGCCACATCCGCGTCGGCACGTTCCAATTCTTCGCCAGCCGAGACGATCTCGAGGGCATCCGGCTTCTCGCCGACCACGTCATTGCGCGGCATTATCCGCAGGCAGCAGGAGCGGAGGAACGTCATCGCGCCTTGCTCGAAGCAGTCGTTAGAGCGCAGGCCCAATTAATCGCGAAATGGCTGCTCGTCGGCTTCATCCACGGCGTCATGAACACCGATAACATGTCGATCTCCGGTGAGACCATCGATTACGGCCCGTGCGCCTTCATGGATGAATACGACCCGAAAACCGTCTACAGCGCCATCGACCGCGGCGGGCGCTATGCCTACGCGAACCAGCCTGCGATCGGCCAGTGGAACCTGACGCGGCTCGCCGAGTGTCTCCTCCCTCTTCTCGCCGACGACGAGGACGACGCAGTCGAGCAGGCGCAGGCTGCGCTCGCCGCGTATGCTCCCGCCTTCGAGCAGGCCTACCAGACCGGCCTGAGGCGGAAGCTCGGTTTTTTCACCGACGCGGAAGGTGACCCCGTGCTCGCGCGCGATCTCTTGAAAACGATGGCCGCGAATGCTGCCGACTTCACCCTCACCTTCCGGCGCCTGAGCGAAGCCGCGGCCGGTCCGGAAGGCGACGCGGCCGTGGGGAGCCTGTTCAAAGACGCCTCCGCGTATGACGAATGGGCGCTTCGTTGGCGGCAGCGGCTCCAGCAGGAGCCGGGCGATCCCGCTGCGCGCCGCCTCGCGATGCGGTTGGTTAACCCCGCATACATTCCGCGGAATCATCGCGTCGAGGCGATGATCCGGGCCGCCGTCGACCACGAGGATTTCCGCCCGTTCGAAGAGCTGCTGGCCGTCCTCTCCCATCCTTTCGACGATCAGCCCGCCTTCACCCGTTACACCGAGCCGCCGCAACACCACGAACGCATCCTCCAGACCTTCTGCGGCACCTAGCCGCGGCTACGGCCGGCCGCGACGATCGACGAGGAGCGGCTCGGGCAGCACCTCGGCGGTTCGACGTTCGACGTTCGGCGTGCGCTCATTTGCTCGCGATCCGCCGATCAGATGCGATCCATCGGGGGCACCGCCTGGTCTGCGCAGCTTGCGCGTATTCCGCTGAGTGGAACCTTGTTTCCGACCCTTCGATTCCTCTGCCGGCTTCTGAACCGCACCTTTTCGGCTTCGGTGTCGATCTATGGCTGGTCACTCCATGTTGCGGCAAAACCCTCTGGGCCTACAATCGAGCGCACCACGAGTTCCTGTGCTTACGTTTCCGCCCGTCTTCGGTCACATCCGAAGCACCCGAAGAATGGATGGTCGAACAGTCTCTTCAGAGTCGGCTTCCACGCTGGATGCTCGCCCGCAAAAATCGAGAATCCGTCCTCCACGGAATCGACAAGCTAATGAAGGAACTTAATCGAGCGCTTTAGGCCTTTGATCCAGTCCGACAGCACGAACTCAGGTCCGCCACGGACGAACAGGTGCAGGTGATCGGGCATGATGACGTAGCGGCCGACGGCGATGTTGAACTGCTGGGCGCGTGTCGCGTAGCTGACGAACGTGTCGCCCACGAGATCAAGCGACGGAAAGGCCGCCGATGCAGCGTGCACATCGTGACGAAGAACAGCGGCGCGTCGTAGCGTTGGAAGATCTCCGGAAGGCGCGGCGGTCGCCCCTTGATCATGCCAGCTGGTGTAGAGGCGGGTGTTCCCACCCGCAATCTTAAAGCGTGGGTGGGGCTTTGGGTGATGCATGACGCAAACCCGTAGCCGCGCCGCTCTGCGGGTGAGACACCCGCCTCTACACCCAAGCGCAAATCACGCGTTCCGCGCGTTTACCCTCTGGGAATGTGGCTCACCCGCGCGTAGGTTGCCCCCCGCAGACAACCTAATGGCCCAGGAACCCAACCCCGCAGCGCTCGACCCAGCCGCGACGGTCTACACTTCCGACAACGCCCGGGATGGCGCGCGGAAGCGGCGCGATCCAAATGAGCCGGCGGCGGTGATCGGGATTGGGGCGTCCGCCGGTGGAATCGCGCCGTTGCAGCAGTTCTTCACGGACATGAAGTCGGATACCGGGCTCGCGTTCGTGGTGGTGATGCATCTTTCGCCGGAGTTCGAGAGCGAGCTAGCGAGCGTGATCCAGCAGAAGACCAGCATGCCGGTGATGCAGGTGACCGAGCCGGTGAAGGTGCGACCGAATCACGTCTATGTGATCCCGCCGAACCATCAGATGATGTTCCACGACAGCACGCTCGAGCTGGTGCCGCCGCAGCGCGAGAAGGGCCGTCGGATCACGATCGATCTTTTCTTCCGCACGCTGGCGCAGGCTTACGGGCAGCGCGCAGTCTGTGTGATTCTCTCGGGCACGGACTCCGATGGCGCAATCGGGCTCAAGCACATCCGCGCGCAGGGCGGGCTCACGATCGCGCAGGACCCGAACGAAGCGCAATTCGACAGCATGCCGGCGACGGCGATCAGCACCGGCATGGTCGACTGGGTGCTGCCGGTCGCGGAGATGCCGGCAAAGCTGGTCCAGTTCATCGAGAACGAACACCGCATGCAGCTCCCGCCGGAGATCCCGGAGGCGGAGGATGATGAGGAAGCGTCGAGCGGCGAGTCGGTCTCGGATGTCACGCGCGCGACGGAGGACGAGGAGGCGATCGGCAAAGTGCTGGCCGATGTGCGCGCGCAGACCGGCCACGATTTCAGCCATTACAAACGCGCCACCATCCTGCGCCGGATCGCGCGGCGCCTGCAGGTGAACTCGCTCGAGACGATCCCGCAGTATCTCGATTTCCTGCGCACGCATCCGGCGGAATCGCGCGCGCTGCTCCAGGATTTGCTCATCGGCGTCACGCATTTCTTCCGTGATCGCGAGGCGTTTGCCGCGCTCGAGGCGCATATCCCGCAGCTCTTCGGGACCAAGAAAAACGACGACGAGCTGCGCGTGTGGGTGGCCGGCTGCGCGAGCGGCGAGGAGGCTTACTCGATCGCGATGCTCCTCTGCGAACACGCGGCCCGGCTCGACGATCCGCCCAGCGTCCAGGTCTTCGCGACCGATATCGATGACGAATCAATCGCCGACGCGCGCGACGGGCTTTACCCGTCGATGATCGAAGCGGACGTCTCGCCGGAGCGGTTGCGCGAGTTCTTCGTGCGCGATCACGGCCGCTACCGCGTGCGGAAGGATATCCGCGAGAAAGTGCTCTTCGCTTCGCACAATTTGCTGAGCGACGCGCCGTTCTCGCGCTGCGACCTAATCTCCTGCCGGAACCTGCTCATCTACCTCAACCCCGAGGTGCAGAAGCAGGTGTTCGATGTCTTTCATTTCTCGCTCAACTCCGGCGGGCTGCTCTTCCTCGGCGGCGCGGAGAATCACAGCCAGGCGCTCTCGATGTTCGCGCCGGTAGACCCGAAACATCGCCTGCTCGTCCGTCGCTCAACGCCGCGGCCGACGTGGAAATTTCCGGCCGTCCCGTTGCGCCGCGTGGAAGTGCGCGCGCGACGACCGAACGGCTGGCGCTCGCGGCCGCTGCCGCCGCTCACGCACGACATCGCGGGAGATGCGGCGGATACCGGACCGCTCGCGACGCAGGCCGGGCACACGCGGCGCGAGGTGCTCTTCGGCGAGCTGCATCTGCGGCTGCTCGAGCAATACGGGCCGCCGTCGGTGGTGGTGAACGAGGTGCACGACATCGTGCATCTCTCGGAAAGCGCGGGGCGTTACCTGCATTTCGTCGCCGGCGAGCCGACGGCAAATGTCGCCAAGGTGGTGCACCCGGCGTTGCAAATCGAGTTGCGCACCGCGCTCTTCAGGGCGGCGCAGAAGAAGGAAATCGCGCGCGGCACGCCGACACGCATCGAGCTGAGCGGCGGCGCGATCGAGGTGATCACGGTGGAGGCCCGGCCGATGCGGCAGGGCGATCAGGCGGCGGGATTTTTCCTCGTGCTCTTCAACAGGGAGAGCGACGCGCAGCCGACACCGGACGCGCCACAAGCTGCGCCGGCGGGCCCCGTCAGCCGCGATGCCGACGAGGAGATCCAGTTCCTGAAGCAGCAGCTTGCCGCGACGGTCGAGCAATACGAAGCGGCGAACGACGAGCTGAAAGCTTCCAACGAAGAGCTGCAGGCGATGAACGAAGAGATGCGTTCCGCCACCGAGGAACTCGAGAGGAGCAAGGAGGAATTGCAGTCGGTCAACGAAGAGCTGACGACCGTCAACCATGAGCTGAAGAGCAATCTTGAGGAGTTCATCCGCACGAACGCCGACCTCAACAACCTGATGGCATCGACCGACGTGGGAACGGTTTTCCTCGACCGGCAGCTGCGCATCCATCGCTTCACGCCCGCGGCGCAGACGATTTTCAATCTCATCCCGGCCGACATGGGCCGGCCGATTTCCGACATTACCAGCCGGCTGAATTACGACGGCTTCCTCGCCGATGTGGAGAAGGTGCTCGTCGACCTCCACACGATCGAGCGCGAGGTCACGATGGGTGACGAGAACGAGTGGTATCTCACGCGCATCGCGCCCTACCGAACAAGCGAGGACCGCATCGCCGGCGTGGTCGCGACGTTCATCAACGTCACCGCGCGGAAGCAGGCTGAAGCGAAGATGCGCGAGAGCGAAGTGCGCCTGAGCCGCGCTCTAGAAATCGAGACGGTGGGCGTGATCTACTTCTCGGTCGACGGACGCATACAGCACGCGAACAGCGCGTACCTGCGCATGAGCGGCTTCTCCGCGGACGATGTAGCCAAGGGCCGCCTCAGTCTCGACTCAACCACGCCGCCGGAGTTTATGCCCGTTGTGCGCGACGCGCTGGAGGAGTTCAAGCGGACCGGCAAAACGACTACCTACGAGAAGCAATGCCTGCGGAAGGACGGCAGTCGCTGGTGGGTGCTCTTCAGCGCGACGAAATTAAACGACGAACTTGGCGTCGAATTCGTCGTCGACATCAGTGGCCGCAAGGAGATCGAGCAGGCGTTGCAGGGTAGCGAGGAACGCTTCCGCACGATCGCGGACAACGTGCCGCAGGTCATCTGGACGAACGACGCGAACGGCGAGGCGGTGTATTTCAACAAGCGCTTCTTCGAGTACACCGGCTTAACCGAGAACGAATCGCGCGGCCCCGGCTGGCAGGCCGTGGTGCATCCTGAAGATGCGCCGAAGTCGATCGAGCGGTGGCAACAGGCGTTGGCGAACGGCGAGGTGTTCGAAGTCGAATACCGGCTGCGCGGCGCTGACGGCAGCTACCGCTGGTTCCTCGGGCGCAACGTTCCGCTGCGGAACAACGGCAGCGTCTTGAGCTGGTTCGGCACGGCGACGGATATCGACGATTTCAAGCAGGCGCAGGCGAAGCTGGGCGAGACGGAGGAGAAGTTCCGCCTGCTCGTCGAAGGCACGCCGGATTACGCGATGTTCCTGCTAGATCCGGAAAACAACATCACCTACTGGAGCGCCGGCGCGCAGCGGGTGTTCCAATGGACCGCGGACGAGGCGATCGGGCAGAAGGGCTCGATGATTTTCACGCCTGAGGATCTCGAAAAAGGTGGAGACCAGAAGGAGCTAGCCGTGGCTTTGGATGAAGGCTCTGCGCCCGATCGACGCTGGCATATTCGCAAGGATGGGACGCGGCTGTGGCTGGATGGTTTCATGCGCCGGCTCAATCACGCTGACGGGAGTTTGCGCGGCTTCGCCAAGATCGCGCGCGAAGCGACCGAGCAGAAGATGGCGGAGGAAAAGCTGATCCAGGCGTACGACGATCTCGAGCAGCGCGTGCATCATCGCACGAAGGAATTGCAGGCGATGAACGAGTCGCTCGAACAGGAAATGACGCGCCGCCAGAAGCTGGAGCGCGAGATCCTCGAGGTGACGGAACGCGAGCGCGCGAACATCAGCCAGGATTTGCACGACAGTCTTTGCCAGGAACTCACCGCGACGGCGTTCCTCCTGAAGTCACGCGCCAAAAGCGTCGCCGCGAACGACCCCGAAGCCAGCGAGGCGCTCGCGGAAAGCGCACAAATGGTGAACCGGAACGCGGGGCTCGCGCGTGACCTTGCGCGCGGACTGCATCCACTCGAACTAGGATCCGGGGGACTCGTCTCTGCCTTGCGCGAGCTCGCCTCACGCACCAGCCAGACGGTCACCTGCCGCTGCGAATGTCCGCGGTCGCTGCGTCTGCCGAACGAGAACGTGGCGGTGAACCTTTACCGGATTGCGCAGGAAGCGGTCACGAATGCGCTGAAACATGCGAAGCCCAGCGAAGTGGTCATTTGTGTCGAGCGCGTGCAGGACGACGTGGTGTTGTCGATCAAAGACAACGGAACACCACGTCGGAAGTCAAAGCAGCGCGGCGGTCTCGGGATCCAGATGATGCAGTATCGCGCGAGTGTCTCGGGCGGATCGCTCACCGTCGAATCGAAGCGCGGCAAAGGCACGAACGTCATGTGCCGCGTGCCGGTGAAGCAGTAGGCGCGCGGAGCGCCGCCGTTGTAGCGTCCGCTGTCCTCAGCGGAACACGCTAGGCGTGGCCAAGCACAGAACCTTTGCGCTGGGGACAGCGCACGCTACAACGCTTCTGTGGAACGGAAGCGTAAAGCGAAGCCGCCACGGCTTCAGCACGTCTTCCAGCGCTACGACGCGCCGCTGTATTTTGTCTCATTCAACACGCAGGCGCGTCGTCCACTGCTCGCGTCGCCAACTGTTCACGGCGCGTTCGTGCAGTACGCGAGCCGTGCGCCTGAATATCACATGCAGTCGGCAGATACGTAATTATGCCCGACCACATTCATCTATTCGTGCGCCTCGGCGCGGGCAGTCCGCTCACGCTAGGCAACTGGATCAAAGGCCTGAAGCGACATCTCGGTCTTGCGATCAGCGCAGCGGGACACGAACCAGTCCGCGTCGTCAATCAAAAGCTAGCCACGTTCTGGCAGCCAGGCTTCCACGATCACATGCTACGTCACAGCGAGTCCTACGCCGAGAAGTGGAACTACGTCCGCGAGAACCCTGTGCGTGGACGCCTGGTCACAGCAGCTGACGACTGGCCGTACGCCGACGAGATCGTGCTGATCGACCGCGCGTGAAACAAAACGCTGCACCGCAGCGTTGTAGCGTCCGCTGTCCTCAGCGGAAATCGCAGCGCGCCGATCACGCACGGAACCATGCGCTGGAGACAGCGCACACTACAAGGCAACCAGCTGCACCTTCTAGCGTCCGCGGAAGCGACGCGCTGCGATGTTCCTGTGAGCAGCACGCCGAACTAGATCGGCGTCTCACCTGATGAAAAGCAACGGGAACAACGCAACTCCGAAGAGCGAGCACGCCGCGGCGCGGAAATACCACGTGCTCGTGGTCGACGATCACCCGCTTTTTCGCAAAGGCGTGGTGCAATTGCTCACCGACGAGCCCGACCTCGAGGTACGCGGTGAAGCCAGCAACAGCCAGCAGGCTCTCGGCGAGTTGCGGCGCCAGAAGTTCGACCTCGCGGTCATCGATGTGGGACTCGATGGAAGCGCGAACGGCATCGAACTTACCAAATCGATCAAGGCAGAGAAGCCGGAGCTGCCGGTGCTCGTGTTATCGATGCACGACGAAACGATGTTCGCGGAGCGTGCGTTGCGCGCAGGTGCGCGTGGCTATGTCATGAAACGCGAAGCACTCGACAATTTCATCTCGGCGGTGCGGACGGTTTTGCGCGGCGAGATTTTCCTCAGCGAGAACATGTCGAAGCGGATGGTGCTTGCGCATCTCCACGGCGGCGGCGATGCAGCGTCACCGGTTGATCGGCTGACGGATCGCGAACTTGAGATTCTGCAACTACTCGGCAAAGGTCGCGAGTTGCGTGACATCGCGCAGGAGCTGCACATCAGCGTGAAAACGGTGGAAGCCCACCGTGCGCACATCAAAGAGAAGCTCGACTTTAAAAACGCGCGCGAAGTGGCGCGTTTCGCGGTGACCTGGGTGAATCAGCAGGTGTAGAAGGCCGATGTCTTGCCGGAGGCCTCTGCCGAAGGGCTACGCGGCGCCGTCAGCCATGGCGCGCGTGAAAGCCTCGTCGAGTTCATCGGGCGTCAACGGCTTCGGGAGATGTTCGGCGAAGCCAGCAGCTTTGCTCCGCGCGCGATCAGAGTCCGTGTTGTAGCCACTCATCGCGATCGCCTTGATCGGGCGCCGCGCGGTCAGCTCTTCGAGCAAGTCCCAGCCGTTCCCGTCCGGCAGGCCGATATCACACAGGAGAATGTCGTAATCGATCTCGGTCGAGAGCTGCCGCGCAGAGCGGACGTCCAGAGCAACATGGACCTCATGGCCGATGCTGCGGAGATACACTGCCAGGGCCCGCGCAGTTTCAGTATGGTCCTCCACCACGAAGATGCGAAGGCTCCGCGTAACGCCGCCGAGAGGAGAAGTATCCGCCACCATCGTCGTCTATTCCGCGGCCGCGCCTCCCGCCGACTTTGAGGTCACTGCCATTGGCAGCTAAATCGCTACCGGGAGATGATATGGATGCGAAATTCGGCGAGCCGAAACCGTGGCTTAGCGAATCGGGTGAGCCTGGGTGCGCCGGGTCCAACGCAGCAGTCCAAGGACGCCGCGCCAGTCCGTGGCGATCGAAGCGAAGCTCCGCTTCAACCAACGGACGTTCCGCGGCGGTGCACTGCCGTTGCCGTTTGTCGTTGCCAGACCTCGTGCAATCGGCTTATCGGCCGGGCGCGACCGGCGGTCGATGACAACCGCGTCTACGTTGTGTGTGCTCAATATCTCTTCGGACTCGCCTGCAATTTCGTGCCGAACCACCTGTCTGACACGCGACGTCCTCCTGGTCGCTGCCGCTTTTAGGATCTGCCCAGTCGTCCGGCGTCGCGACACCGCCCGAGGTCCGGCACTCCAGGTGAAATTCAGCTAAAAAGGTAGGGCGGGACTCTGCCGAGCCACCCTTCGCATCCCCATGCGGGCCCGACAGAGGCCCGCCCTACCTCGCCGTTGTGGCCGGCTAAATTTTGCTGCGCTGCGCGCGCACACTGCTCGAGAGCTTCCGCAGTCCCAGCTCGAGCCGGGTCTTCACCGTGCCCAGCGGCGTCCGCGTTTGCGCTGCGATTTCCCGATGGCTTAGGCCCTTGAAGAACGAGAGGCGGAGCGCTTCGCGTTGGAAATCCGGGAGGCGATTCATTTCGCGCTCGAGGAAGCTGCGAATGTCGGACGCCGAGTTGTCTTCCTGCGTGCAGCTCTGCAGCCAGGAACGCGGCTCCGTTTCCACGTAAACGCCAAAACGATCTTTCGCCCGGCAATAGGCCGCCCGTCGCCGGACGCGGTCGATCGCACGGCGGCGCGCGATCGTCACCAGCCAGCCAAGCGGCTTACCCAGCGCGGCGGAGTAGCTCTTCGCTTCATTCCAGATCTGCAAGATGCTCTCCTGCAGAACGTCATCGGCCTCCGCTTCATCCTGCACCACCTGGTAGATCACCTTTTTCAAGGTTTTGCCGTGGCGCTCGTAGAGCTTCCCGATGGCCAATTGCTTGCGCTCGGCGATATTCGCCATGAGCGATTCGTCACTGGGGAATCCGGCGAGAGCTGCGGTGTCGATGGTTGGTGTGATCATATTTTTAGTTGTTTGCTACTCCCTGCTTCTGCTGTTGCCTTGCCGAGGCTCTCACCCGAGGCCGTTTCGCGGCCAAAACCCGAACCCAATCCTGCCAAGCCTTGGCCGAGACCAGCGGATTACCGGGAATCACCCATTCGCGCGGCGTGGCGCTGCATCCGTCGCTCGGGCACCGCAGGCGGACGCGGCCAGTGACGCCGACTGAGACGTCGATCATGCGGCCTGAAAACGTCCGGTCGCAGAGAATGCAGCTGAGTTTGTCATCCAGCGTTTCCCACTGGTGAGTGGGGTCGCCTTTGCGCAGCGCCGCGAGCTTGTCTTCGCTCGAAAGGTTTCTCCGGAGTGGCATGTTCCGCACCATGCACAACGGGCTCGGAGGCCACAATTGGGCACCCCCCTTGAACGCCCTTAGGTTAAATCCCTATGGCTGAGGGGCATGCCGAAAGCGCGAGAAACGCGCCTGTCGCGGTGTTGCACAAAGGGATGGCGCGACCGCGATTTTCAATGCAGTAACTGCCGACTGCACGCCCCATGAATTTCCTTCGCTCACTCGTTCAAAAGTTTACCGGCAAACCTGTCGACTGGGATGAGCTCGAGGAGTCGCTCATCCGCGCCGATCTCGGAGTGCCCATGAGCTTGCGGATCGTGGAGGCGCTGCAGCAGCGGGCGGCGACACAAGCCATCACTGCGAACGACGTGGCGGAAGTGGCGCGCGATGAGATTGCGCGCGTGTTGCCGATCGCGCCGCCGCCGATCCGGCCGTTGCCGACCGGCCCGAAGGTGATCCTGGTGGTGGGCGTGAACGGCACCGGCAAGACCACTTCAACGGCGAAGCTCGCGCATTACTTTAAAAAACGGCGGCACAGCGTGCTGCTCGCAGCGGCGGATACATTTCGCGCCGCGGCGATCGAGCAGCTCGGCGTCTGGGCGGACCGCATCGGCGTGGAGATGATCAAGAGCCAATACAATGCCGATCCGGCGGCGCTTTGTTACGATGCCTACCAGGCTGCGGACCGGCAGGACATTGAGTTTTTGCTGTGCGATACAGCGGGTCGGTTGCACACCAAGAGCAACCTGATGGCGGAGCTCGACAAGGTGAAGCGGAGCATCGCGAAGCACGAGCCGAAGGCGCCGCACGAGACGCTGCTGGTGGTCGATGCGACGACGGGCAGCAATGCACTCTCGCAAGCCAAGGAGTTTCATCAGTCTGTCGGGCTGACTGGGTTGATCGTGACGAAGCTCGACGGCAGCGGTAAAGGTGGCGTCGTGATCGCGATCCAGAACGAGCTCGGGATTCCGACGCGTTTCGTGGGAACAGGCGAGAAGCTCGAGGACCTGGCGCCTTTCGACGGGCGGGAGTTCATTGCGAAGATGGTGTAGCGGCGAACTGGTCTTACGCCTCTGCCTGCTCCTCGTGCTCTTTGAAGCACCGCGACTCCCCACCCTTTTGTCATGTCGAACGAAGCCGAGACATCTCTCACTTTCTGTTCGTGCCGCGCGACTACGACTTCTGGGTTTACATCCTGACGAACAAAAACACAACGGTGCTGTACATCGGGATGACCAACGATCTTGCACGGCGAGTGCACGAGCATCGCTCCGCGAATTCGCAGCGCGGTATCAGTGTCGGTCGCTCATCTACTATGAGCACTACCGCGATGTGAACGATGCCATCGCACGCGAGACGCAACTGAAGAAGTGGTCGCGTCCGAAGAAGGTGGCGCTGATCGAGCGCTTGGACGCACGCTGCAATGATCTCGCCCCGGACGTGCTCGGGGAAAGGTAAGAGATGTCTCGGCTTCGCTCGACATGACAATTCGGCGAACGGAAGACATGGTCCCCTGCACAACGCCCGCCAAGCCAAGGCGGCTGACGCTCCACGCAGAGCCACAATTCCCCCGTAGAAAATCATCGCCGGTTGCTGCACGTTAACCGCGCATGCTCCGCTTCATCTTCGGCCGTCTGCTGCAGATGATCCCCGTGTTGCTGATCATCGCGACGCTCACGTTTTTTATGATTCGCCTCGCGCCGGGTGGGCCGTTTGACGCCGAGAAAAGCGTTAGCCCGGAGATCCGGAAGAGCCTCGAGAAATATTACCGGATGGTAAACCCGGACGGCACCCCCCGCAGTCTCTGGCTCCAGCTGGGCGATTACCTCGGGAACCTCGCAAAAGGCGATCTCGGCCCATCGTCCAAGTACTCCAGCCGCACGGTGAATGAACTCATTCGCGAATCGTTCCCGGTCTCTGCCGAGCTGGCGTTTTGGTCGCTGCTCATCGCGCTCGGCTTCGGCTTGCCGGCCGGCATCATCGCTTCACTGCGACCGAACACTCCGAGCGACTACATCCCCAGCTCGCTAGCGATGGCCGGCATCTCGGTCCCAAATTTCGTGATCGGTCCCCTGCTCGTGCTCGTCTTTGCCCTGAAGCTTGAATGGGTGCGCGTCTCCGGGTGGGACGATTGGATCGATCGCATCCTGCCGTCGATCACGCTCGGTGTGCTCTATGCCGCCTATATCGCGCGGCTTACTCGCGGCGGGATGCTGGAGATCCTCTCGCAGGATTTTATTCGCACCGCGCGCGCGAAAGGTGCATCGCAGCTCCGCGTCGTCATGAAACACGCCTTGCGCGGCGGCCTGGTGCCAGTCGTGAGCTATCTCGGACCGGCAGTGGCAGGTCTCGTCACCGGCTCATTCGTCGTCGAGAGTATCTTCCAGGTTCCGGGGCTTGGCCGCTATTTCGTGAACGCCGCCTTCAACCGCGACTACACGATGGTGCTGGGCGCGGTGCTCTTCTACGCCGCGCTCATTGTGCTCTTCAATTTGCTGGTAGACCTCGTGCTCGTCTGGATGGATCCGAAACAAAAGTTCGCATGAGTTTTGTGCCCGTCATCGAAGAGGCGCGCGGCACCGCTGCAGCGGAACCGGTGGAGCAAGGCACCTCGCTCTGGCAGGATGCGTGGCATCGGCTCGCGAAGAATAGGCTCGCCGTCGCCGGTGCGATTGTGCTGCTCGTGCTCACGGCGGCTGCGTTTCTCGGGCCGCTCTTCCTGACGCAATCCTACGAAACACAAGACCTCGCGCTCGGCGCCACCGGCCCGAGCGCGCAGCATTGGCTCGGAACCGATACGCTCGGTCGTGACATGTTCGTGCGCCTGCTCTACGGCGGGCAGGTTTCCATCGCGGTGGGCCTCTGCGCCACCGCCGTGGCGCTAACGATCGGCGTGATCTACGGAACGGTGGCCGGGTTCCTTGGCGGTAAAGTCGATGCCGTCATGATGCGCATCGTCGACATCATGTTTGCGCTGCCGTTTACCGTTTTCGTGATTCTGCTGATGGTCTTTTTCGGACGGAAATTCGTGCTCCTCTTTGCCGCGATCGGCGCGGTCCAGTGGCTCACGATGGCCCGCATCGTTCGCGGGCAGGTGAAGTCGCTGCGGCGAATGGAATTTATCGAAGCGGCGGAAGCGCTGGGCTTGCCAACGCACAAGATCATCTTCCGCCATATGATCCCGAACGCGCTCGGCCCGATCATCGTCTACGCGACCCTGACGGTGCCCAGTGTGATGCTGCTGGAAGCATTCCTCAGCTTTCTCGGCCTCGGCGTGCAACCGCCGATGAGCTCCTGGGGCGTGCTCATCAAAGAAGGCGCGGAGAACATGGAAGAGTTCCCGTGGATGCTCATCTTCCCTGGCGCCGCCCTCGCGTTGACCCTCTTCTCGCTCAACTTCCTCGGCGATGGCCTGCGTGACGCGTTGGATCCGCGCGCCTCGAAAGACTAACAGCTTCGCACGTCTGCCGTTCGGCGTTTGGACGTTCGGCGTTGGACGTTCGACGTGGGACGTTCGACGTTTTCCCCACATGGGCTCCGACTCGCTCCTGGCCGTCGACGACCTTCGCACGTACTTCCACACGCGTGGAGGCGTGGTGCGCGCCGTCGATGGTGTCTCGTTCCACATCAACAAAGGCGAGACGCTCGGCATCGTTGGCGAATCGGGATCCGGCAAGTCGGTCGCCTGCTACTCCCTGTTGCGTCTGATCCCACAGCCACCAGGACGCTTCGAGAGCGGCCGCGCGATGTTCGACGGCACCGATCTGCTTCATTGTTCGGACGAGGAGTTACGCAAAATCCGCGGCCAGCGGCTCACGATGATCTTCCAAGATCCGATGACGTCGCTGAATCCTTACATGCGGATCGGCGAACAGCTGATCGAGCCGCTTCTCATCCACCGCGGCCTTGCACGGAGCGAGGCGTGGAACGACGGCATCGCGGCCTTGCGTGATGTCGGGATTCAGGATCCCGAGAACCGGATGCGCGCTTATCCGCATGAGTTTTCTGGCGGCATGCGCCAGCGCGTGATGATCGCGATGGCGTTGATCACACGTCCCGAGCTGCTCATCGCCGATGAGCCGACGACTGCGCTCGACGTCACCGTCCAGGCACAGATTCTTGAGTTGATTCGCAAGATGCAGAATGACCTCGGCAGCGCGGTCATCTTCATCACCCATGACATCGGGATCGTCTCCAGTTTCTGCGATCGCGTGCTGGTGATGTATGCCGGCCGCATCATCGAGAGTGCACCGACCGCGGCTTTATTCTACGAGCCGAAGCATCCATATAACCAGGCGCTGCAACGCGCGATTCCAGCGCTGAACGAGAAAGGCCGCGACCTCTACACAATTCCTGGGGCGCCACCCGATGTCGCAAAGCCGATCGTCGGCTGCCCGTTCGCACCGCGGTGTGAGTATGCGCAGGAAAAATGCGTCACGTCGGAGATTCTCCTGAAAGAAGTGGCGCCGAATCATCGCTCTGCGTGTCTGCGCGTGCAGCTGGGCGAGATCGACCTCACTCCATCGCGTCCGACCGGTGATATCGCTGTCGAAACTCCCGTTCCGGCGTAACTTTCGCTCGTCGACAGCCGTATCATGAAGATGCAAAACATCGCACCGTCGGAACGCTCCAGCCGCTGGCTTTTCGCCGCGGTCTTCACGACCCTCGCAATCGCGGCAGCACTTCTCATTCTGAATCGAGCCATGGCCCAAAATACTGAGACCTCTTCGAAATCCTCCGACGACGCCGACCTGCGAAGCCGTCTGACAAAGGAGCAATATTACGTCACCAAACAAAACGGGACCGAAGCGCCGTTTCGCAATGAATACTGGGACAACAAACGCGCCGGCATCTACGTCGACGTGATCAGCGGCGAGCCACTCTTCAGTTCACTGGAGAAGTTCGATAGTGGCACCGGCTGGCCGAGCTTCACGAAACCGCTCGAGAAAGA
This sequence comes from Chthoniobacterales bacterium, assembly GCA_013694595.1. GTDB lineage: Bacteria > Verrucomicrobiota > Verrucomicrobiia > Chthoniobacterales > UBA10450 > JACCTI01. The sequence continues at coordinate 9,528 of JACDCC010000382.1, read as the reverse complement.
GAACGTGCTGGAGAAGACCGACAGCTCGCACGGCATGACCCGCGTGGAGGTGCGGTCCAAAAAAGGTGACGCGCATCTCGGGCATCTGTTCGACGACGGACCAGCACCAACCCGGATGCGTTATTGCATGAACTCGGCGTCGCTCCGGTTCATCCCGGTCGAGAAGCTGAAGGAGGAAGGCTACGAGCGCTTCCTTCCGCTGTTCGAGGGAAAGAAGTAGCGCGCAGGCCGATCTGCTTTGGGGAGCGCAGGCTGCCAGCCTGCCGCGTCCGGCAGCTTGCCGGACGCACGCTGCGGAACAGGACGCGCCGAACCGAAAGCACGCGGAGTGACGAAGATGTTTTCGGCAAGCTGCCGAAAACTGCAGGCTGGCAGCCTGCGCTCCCCAGGACACCGAAGTAACGCGCGTTGTGTTATCTTGCCCTGCATGTCCGCTGCGTTCCTCGAGCTCGAAGATGTAAAGACGCACTTCCCGGTCGAGAGCGGCTTCCTGTTCAAGCGTCACCTTGGCACCGTCAAGGCGGTCGACGGCGTTTCGCTCTCACTCCGCAAAGGCGAGGTGCTCGGGCTGGTTGGCGAATCGGGCTGCGGAAAATCAACGCTCGGTCGCACGATCCTGCAGCTGGTTCGCGCCACTGCCGGCTCGGTCATCCTCGAAGGGCGGAACTTGAACGCTCTGCAAGGCGGCGAGCTGCGCCGCGCGCGTGCGGATTTCCAGATGATCTTTCAGGATCCCTACGCCTCGCTGAGCCCGCGCATGACCGTGTTCGACACCTTGGCGGAAGCGATTCGCACGCACAAAAAAGTCGCACGTCGTGACATGCCAGCGCGAGTCGCGGAGTTGATGAGCAAGGTCGGCCTGCTGCCGCGCGCGATGAAGAAGTATCCGCATGAGTTCTCAGGTGGGCAGCGGCAGCGCATCGCGATCGCCCGCGCGCTCGCCGTCGAGCCGAAGCTGATCATCGCCGATGAGCCGGTGTCTGCGCTCGATGTTTCGATCCAGGCCCAGATCATCAACCTGATCGCGAAGCTCCGGCGCGAGATGGATCTGACGCTCGTCTTCATTTCGCACGATTTGTCGGTCGTGAAGCATCTCTCCGATCGCATCGCGGTGATGTATCTCGGGAAAATCGTCGAGCTCGGCACGCCCGAGCAGGTGCTCGGGCGGCCGCTTCACCCGTATACGAAGGCGCTCGTGAGCGCGGTGCCGATTCCGGACCCAAAACGCGAGAGCCACCGCAAGCGGATCGTGTTGGCGGGAGATCCGCCGTCGCCGATGAATCCGCCGGTGGGCTGCCCGTTTCATCCGCGCTGCCCGTCCATGATCGAGAAGTGCAAAGCGCAGGTGCCGCCGCTCGCAACCTGGGGCGCCGATCACCCTGCTGCCTGCATTCGCGTGCCGGAGATTCATCCGGAACTCGGCGGGCGCGACGCAGCCGATGCCGCCGCAGGCTCGCGCGCAGCGTCGTAAGAGCAGAGCTCCGGTTGCCCGCCCCTCGCATCCGTGAAATAGGAGGCGAATCTCTCCTTCTCCCGACAATGACGCGCGCGTGCAGCGCTCCGCCCTCATCGCAGGGATCGCTGCATTCGGGTTTTGGGGCATCATCCCCATCTACTGGAGATTTCTTCAAGCTGTTCCAGCCGCGGAAATTCTCGCGCACCGCTTGGTTTGGACGACTGCGTTCCTCGTCTTTCTGCTCACCTGGCAAGGCCGGTGGCCCGAAGTCCGCGGGCACCTCCATTCCCGCCGCGCGATTGTCTTTTGCATCGCCAGCGGGATCGCAGTGTCGCTGAACTGGCTCACCTTCATCTGGGCCGTCAACGCCGGCCGCGTCCTTGAGACGAGTCTCGGGTATTTCATGGCTCCGCTCGTGAATGTGCTGTTCGGTGCGGTCTTCCTGCGGGAACGCCTGACGCGCTTCCAGTTCCTGCCCGTTCTCCTCGTCACGGTCGCCGTCCTGAACCTCACCTTTGGCTACGGCCGCTTCCCTTGGATCGCGCTCGTCCTCTGCGTTTCCTGGGGCATCTACGGTCTGCTGCGCAAGCTCTCCGGCACGGCCGCGATTCCCGGGCTCTTCCTGGAGACAATTCTCCTCACGCCGCTGGCGGTCTTGTACCTCGTTCTTCTTCACGGCGGCGAGGGCGGCACGATGGGCATGAATCAAAAGACGCTCTCCGTTCTTCTGATCAGCACCGGCATCGTGACCGGTCTGCCGCTCGTCTGGTTCGGTCACGCTGCGCGCCACTTGCGCCTCACGACCATCGGCTTCCTGCAATATCTCGCGCCTTCGGGCACGTTCTTTCTCGGCGTTTTTCTCTACCACGAGCCGTTTACGACCGCGCATTTCATTACGTTTGGATTGATCTGGACCGCACTGGCAATCTTCACGTGGGAAATGGTGCGGATCTGGCGTGCGGCTCGGCCGGCTCCGGAAGCAGCACCACCGATCGCGGAGTAGACGACACGCGCGTGGACTGTTTGCGTGGAGCAGGTGGCGTTCTATTGTGCGCCGCGATGTGGAGCGAAGACGATTTTCATTACGCGGTGGAGAACACGCGCGTGATCGTCGCGCCGGAGCAGCAGATCGCGACTTTCGGCGCGACAAGCTTTCGCTTTTACCTCATCTCGGAATTGATGGATCAGGTGAATGAGGTCCGCGTGCGCGACGGCCGGATCCACGCCGAGCGGCCGCAGATCGTGACGCCGGATCAATACGCGCGTTTGTTGCTCGAGGGCTTTGGCGAACAGGCGCAGCAGTATGCGGAGCAGCTACGCGAGCGAATGCGCAGCATCGCGGTCCTGCGCTACGGATTCCAGTTTCGCAAAACGGATGTGACCGAGAACCGCGTCCGCGATTCTATTGAAGCGGTGATCGCGCGGACATGCATGCACGTCGAGAATGCGGCCGAACCGCGGAGTGCGGTGATCCAGGGCGTGGATGACGCGTGGGAAGTCTGCTTGTTGAAGTTCACGATCGATCTCATCGGACGCTCGTCCGGCGAGAACCTCGGCGATTTCCGGCGTCGCGGGCTCCTATAGCGCTCGCAGTCGCGCTCTGCGTGGCCGTTAGGGTCTTTCGTAGCGACGCATCAGCTTCAGAAACCGGATCGAATCGCGGATCGGATGGACGCTGCTGACTTCATCTCCGTAGACCGTGCTGATCGGCACTGACTCAATCCGCCCGCCTTTCCGGCTAACAATGAACAGCGCCTCGGTCTCGTAATCGAAACGCGCAGCGCCATGTAGAAGGTCCGGAATGACGGCTGCGGAGAGCATCCGGAAACCGCATTGCGTGTCGGGCACTTGCTGGCCGCAGACGCGACTGATGCGGCGACTCATGTAGCGGTTTACCACCCGCCGAATGAGCGGCATCTGGCGCACGTCGTTCATGCGCGTACCGATCAGCAACTCTGCTCCGCCGGCCGCCACGGCGATAAAGCGGGCAATCTCCTCCGGCAGATGCTGCCCGTCCGCATCCAGGATGATGACGTGCGAGAAATTGCGCTCTAGCCAGTAACGGAGCCCCGTCTTGATGGTCTCGCCTTTGCCCAGGTTGCGCTCATGCGTGACTACCTCGGCGCCGGCGGCGCGGGCGTTCGCGGTTGTCGCATCGGTCGAGCCATCATCGACCACCAGCACGTGATCGACTTGTTTCAACGTTCGCTCAACGACGTCGCGGACATGCTTCTCCTCGCAGTACGCCGGAATCACCGCTGCGACCGTGGTTCGGTTCACCGCGTCGGTCGCAGGCGAACCATGCATGCTCAGCGCACGACGGGATGAAAGTCCGCCGCGTGGTAAGAACTGCGAACGAGCGGCCCGGAAGCGACATGTTCAAAGCCCTTCGCACGGGCGATTTCACCATAGGCTTCGAAACGCTCCGGCGTCACAAACTCAATCACCGGAAGATGCTTCGGCGTCGGGCGGAGATATTGTCCCAGGGTCAGAACCTGGCAGCCGATCTCGCGCAGATCATCCATCGTCTGGAAAAGTTCCGGCTCCGTTTCGCCGAGGCCGAGCATGACGCCGCTCTTCGTGACGACTTTGGGAGAGATCGCTTTCGCTTTGCGGAGCGTCTCGAGGGAGGTGCGGTATTTCGCGCGCGAGCGCACCAGCGGGCTCAGCCGCTCGACCGTCTCCATGTTGTGGTTGAACACTTCGGGCCCGGCGTTCAACACAATCTCGATGCACCAGTCCTGCGCGTGAAAATCCGGCGTCAGCACTTCGATGACGATCGAGGGATCCATCTCGCGCACCGCCGTGATGGTGCGGGCGAAGTGGTTCGCGCCGCCGTCCTTGAGGTCGTCACGCGCGACCGCCGTGATGACGACATGCTTCAAGCCCATCCTGCGCACCGCTTCGGCGACGCGCTGCGGTTCATCCTCCTCTAGTGCGAACGGCTTCGCCGTGCTGACGGCGCAAAACCCGCACGCCCGCGTGCAGCGCTCCCCGGCGATCATCATCGTTGCAGTGCCCTGGCTCCAGCATTCCCACCGATTCGGGCACTGCGCGCTTTCGCAGACGGTGTGGAGACGCAGGTCTGAGATCAGCGCCTTGGTCGAAAAGAAAACGGGGTTCGACGGCAGCCGCACCTTGATCCATGGCGGCTTCTGCGCCTGGTGCAGCGACGGGTCGATCTTAGCGCACGACATCGCGCAGAAGCTATCCGCGCGGCATTCGAAAAGCAACAGACCCGCCGTCGCAGACCGTCACGCGATGACGGACGAAAGAGTGCCGCTAGAGCTTCGTTCTCGCGGAGAGCGCCTGGTAAAGCGTCAACTCGTCGGCCGATTCCAGCCCCCCGCCGACCGGCAGGCCGTGCGCAATACGCGTGATCGTCACCGCCAACGGCTTCAACAGCTCGACGACGTAGTTCGTGGTCGCCTGACCTTCGACGTCCGCGGCCAGCGCCAGGATAACTTCAGCGAAGCCGCCCCCCTGCACCCGTGCCACTAGTTCGTTGATCCGCAGGTCTTCCGGGCCGATGTGATCCAGTGGCGAAATGCGTCCGCCTAACGAATGATATCGGCCGCGGAACGCGCTCGTTTTTTCTAGCGGCAGAATATCTGTCGGCTGCTCTACGACACAGAGCTGATCTGCGGCGCGCGTCGGGTCAGCGCAGATTTCGCAGAGCTCCTGCATCGTGAAGAATCCGCACTGCGGGCAAGGCCGGACAGTCTCGCGGGTCGTCGAGATCGCACGCGAAATCTCCTCCGGCTGATCTCCCCGCGATTGCACCATCCAGAGCGCGATCCTCTCGGCAGAGCGCGGCCCCACGCCGGGCATTTGCCGCAACTGTGCGATCAACTCCCGGATAGCGGCCGGATACTCGACTCTCCTCAAGGCGTGGCGCTCAGTCGTCCGACGACATCGCGAGATGGAGCGCGAGCGGTTCGATCCGGCGGAGATACAATTGCAGCGGCGCATCCTCACGGTCGCCGGGCTCGCACGCCTGCTGGAACTGCGTGTAGGCCTCGCCCCACCGCTTTTCGCGGTAAAGGACCACGCCATTCCAGAAGGAGTCACGTCGCGCGATCTGCTCGGGCGTCGCATTGGCTGCGAGGGTGAGAGGCTCGTAAATCTCGTGTCGCTCGCGCACATCAACGCCGCTGAGGAAATCGATCGGACGCGCCAGCACGTTCTTGCTGGTGAGTTCAAACGTTCGGGGGCCCATCAAGATTCGCGAGCCGTAGAAACGGTTCGCGATGCAAAAACGCCGCGCGAGCTCGACCGGCTCACCCGTTGCGAGCAGCGTCCTGCGCCCCTCCGGCTGTACCGGGGCCACGATCGTCGTGCCGGAGCTGATCCCGAGGTGCACCTCAAACTTCGCCGTCCGTCCGTCAGCACCGTTGCTGCTCATTGTTTCGAACGTCTCCAGCAGCGAGAGCGCATGCCGCGTGGCCTTTTCTGCCTGCTCAGAATCAGGCGCCGGAAAACCGAACATCGCGACGATCCCCTCGCCGCCCGCTGAATCGATGTAGGCGCCGGCTTTCAGGAATGACTCCGTCGCGTGCCGGATGAATTTTTCGCTCATCTCTGCGACCACCGCGGGCGGAAACTCCTCCGCGAGATCGTGTTTATTCGCGATGTCGCAGACGACCGTCGTCGTCTCGTAGCTCTTCGCCTCTTCGTCGAACGCGAGGTCGCCGGTCGAGAGCGCCGCCAGCTGTTCCTCCGAAAGCCGGCCACCGAAGAGACCGTACGCCATCGTAGCGCGGCTCCGCCCACCGTACGACGAGTAGCTGTAGGCGGTCACAAACGCGAGAGCGATCGCGAGGATCGACGGGAGCGGCTGAAAGAATACGTGGTAGAGCAAACAAACCCACGAGACCGTCACCAGCTCGAGGACGAGGATGCCCAATGGCCAGCCGAGCCGCTTCCGACGCGAGCTCCGCAACACCAGCCAGGCGACGCCAACCGAGAACAGAACGATCAACCCATACTGCGCCTTCACGCTCACAACTTTCGTAGTGCCCTCTTTGTCCGGGAGCAGCCCCATGGTCGCTTCTTCGAGCGGCAGCGTCACACCCGTCGCATGCAGGACAATGATGAACGCGCTGACCACCAGGCCAACGATCAGCGCCACCACGACTAACGAACGTTTCATCGCGGAACAGCTCTCAATCTTTTTCCGCTGGCGCAAGCGGATAGTGCGAGCGCACCACCAGCTCGCTCAGGAACTTGTCGGGCGCATCCACCGCCTCGGCCGTGAGCACGAAGCTCTCCTGCGCCGTGTTCTTCTGCACCAGGCTGAGGCCGAATTGGTAGTCCTTGAACAAATGCGCGCAGAGCTCCGGCATCGTCATGCGTTCGGCTTCGGCGCGCTCCACGAGCCGTTTCAAGGCGGAATCATCGAACTGAATCCCGAGCCCGTGCTGCGCCTTGAATTGATCAGTGAACATGATCGCGCTCTGCACCAGCGCCGCTTCTTCCTGCCGATGCCCCTCCGCCATCAGGCGCTCGAGCACACGCGCCGGTTCCTGCACCAGCTCGATCGAGACGCGCAGCTGCGTTAGCCCGGAGCCGGCGAGGTGATATTTGTAATCGCGGAACAGCTTCTCCCACACGGTGAGCAAACCGCGCGCACCCGTTTTCTCCTTCGCCGCTTCGGCCGCGATCAAGCGCAACGCTTCGTCCTCGAAACTGATCTCGATGCCGTAGGCGCGGAAGGACCGTTCGTACTGCCGGAGAATGCTCCCCTCCGAGAACTTCATGATCTTGTAGAGATCGTCCGCCGTCAGCTCCTCGCAGACGACCCGCACCGGCAGTCGGCCAATGAATTCCGGCTCGAAGCCGTACTCGATAAAGTCCTGCGTCGTGACGTGCTGGAACAGCTCGTTATCCATCACCTGGCGAGGCTCGGCGTTGAACCCGATCTGCCCCTGCGCGATGCGCCGCGAAACCTGCTGCTTCAGGCGCTCGAACGCGCCGCTCACCACAAACAAAATATGGCGCGTGCTGATCGTTTCGCGTTTGGCTTGGCCGCCGCGTTTCTGGAATTCAAACGCCGCCTGGAGCTGTGACTGGATATCGTTCGCGCTCCGCAACGGCACCTCGGTTTCTTCCATCAGCTTCAGGAGCGTCGTCTGCACACCGCGCCCGCTGACGTCGCGTCCGACCAGGTTCCCCGCCGCCGCAATCTTATCGACTTCGTCGATGTAAATGATGCCGAATTGCGCCAGCCCGACATCGCCATCCGCCTTCTGCACGAGCTCACGAACGAGATCCTCGACGTCGCCGCCGACGTAGCCGGTCTCGCTGAACTTCGTCGCGTCGGCTTTCACGAACGGCACTTTGATGAGCTCCGCGATGTGCTTGATCAGGTAGGTTTTCCCGACGCCCGTCGGGCCAACGAGGATGACGTTCTGCTTCGCGTATTCCGTCTCCTCGGCGCGCGCGGTGTCCTCGCGCTCCAGCTGGCGAAGGTAATTGACGTGGTTGTAGTGATCGCAAACGGCGATTGAGAGCACCTTCTTCGCCTCGTCCTGTTTGATGACGAACCGATCGAGATGCGCCTTAATATCGCGCGGCAGGAAATTGAAGCCAAACTCGTCGGCATCGGGCTTCGCGGGCTTCTCGTCGCCGCCCGCTTCGGCCGTCTCGGGCTGAGCGAAAGTGGAGAACGACACCTTGTCTCCGAAGTTCGTTTTCATGAACTCGGAGAGCTTCGAGCGAAGCTCGTCCGGCGAGGGAAAGGGTGGATTTTGTTCCATGCGTGGAGATCGGCCGCGATCCGCGGCGCGTGGCGTCCGGGAACCTATCACCCTCCGCCGGAGTGTAAACTTTGGGCGGATAAATCCGCCCGACCGACAGCTTTTCCTGGTGCTTACCGCGGCAGCCCGAGCAGAGCTCTATCGTCGCGGTACTGCGGCTTACCTTTCGCCGCCTCGTCCGCGAGTTCGCGCGCTCGGTCCTGCTGCCCCGCCGCATGAGCGAAAGCAGCCGATAGCCACTGCCGGTCGGCGAGTGCGGCACCTTCCGCTCCGCGAAAGAAAGAGGTGGAGAGTGCCAGCAATGTCGCTGGGGAGAGTTTTGTCCACTCCAGCTCAGCCGTGCCGTACTGGCTCCGCAGGACAATGCGCGATTCCGTCGCCCCGGCGGCGCCGGAGTAAGTCGTACCCAGCAGATCGGTGATCGCCCCGGCCACGCCGACGCGTTGCAGGTCCGAGATCAGCTGCGTCTTCCACTGCGCAAGCCATTCCGCCTTTTTGCGTTCCGCCGCCTTCGCCTCCTTCAGCGAAGCCTGCGTGACTGCGGCTCCGTCGATGATCGCGAGACTGCCCGCAAAGTCATAGACCGCGCTCTTCTTCCGTGCCGCCTCCAATGCGGCAGCCAGGATGGGCGACTCCTGCTCGACGAGCTTCTTCGTTTCGGCGTCCCGCGCTGCTTTCTCCGCTTTCTCGCGCTCCGCAACGTGAGCCGTCAATTTCCTCGCCTCCTCTTTCACCGCGTCCGCGAGGGCGCTGCGTGTTTGCAGCTTGCCTTCCAGCTCTCGCAACTTGCCGATGGCGGCGCGCAGCTCAGCCGGGCTATTGAACCGTTGCGGCTCCTTTTTCCACTCCGAATACAGCCGGTGATCGGCGAGAAATTTCTGCGCGAGTGGCTTGTAGTCGTTGATCCAGGCCAGCTCGCCTGCCGGGGCAGCCGCTTGGAAGCGTTCGAACAGAGGCGCAGCCTCGTTAAACTCGCCGAGCTGCCAATTCTTGATCCCGTAGAGGAACGCCGCGAACGCCTGCGCTCCTTTCAGGTCCAGATCGGCCGTGACGCTCGCGCGCGCCGGACCGGCCGCGGCGAGCACCCGGGCGGTATCCGTGAAGAACTGCGCCAGCGCGGCATCCTTCTGTGCGTCGCTGAAGTTCCCGCTGCGTTCCACTTCCTGAAATGCCTCGCGCGCCGGAGTTGTCTTCCCCTGCAACAAGGCCGCGAGTCCGCGATGCAGGCGCACCCAATTCAAGAGCGGCTGCTGCCCTTTCGCCTCCGTGCTCAGCTTCGCGAGGGCAGCTGCCGCAGGATCGTATTTCCCGTCG
>JACDCC010000355.1 GCA_013694595.1 Chthoniobacterales bacterium | reverse complement strand
AAGGCGATTGCTGTCCGAGGGACTGGCCGCGGCGGGTTTGGACGCTGCGGCGGTCAAACAATTGAAGGGCAGCGATGCGCGCAAGGTGGCGATTGCGAGCGTGATCTGGCAGAACACGACTGTGAGTATGAGTTGGATCGCGGAACGCCTCTCTTTAAAAAGTGCCGCCAATGCCAGCCAGCAGCTGGGGCGTTGCAGAAAAGGAATGAAAAACTGCCGGCCTCACTGCGCCAATGGGCAAATCTGTCAGGATATGTCGCCTGACCCCTTTTGGGGATTCCCCACGCATTTAGCGCGATCGCTCTACATGGAGAGCTAGCGTCGGCTTCGTTGCGGCTGAACTTTGCCGTTATACGTTTTCGCAGAACTCAAGAGTCGTTCCACCTCGGTGCAGGGAATCATGATGCGGCCGCATTGGGTAATTGCCTTAATTGTGCCTCGATAGAGTTGGCGGTATCCCCACGTCTGATGTTTTCCAAATAAGGCCGCAAATTCTCCGGGCGAATACGCCATCCGTTTGTCGAGCAGAGGGGGTTGGGTCCTCTCGTTATCGTTTTCCATACGACCCAGCATCCCACGGCGAGACGCAGGAGATGCGCCGCGAATGGCGCAATCGATGTTCACAAAGACAATGTAAACTCGGGAAGCGATCATCCAGGGCATTCAATCACGCGTCGAACATGCAAACGGCCGAATTTTTTCTACGGTCTGCTTCTACGGTCAGCATCAATTTTCGAGCAAAAATGCGCCAAACAAAGAAACGACCTGCAAACCCCCATAGCCCGCAAATGCTTGGTGGAGCGCGTTTCAGCGACGACAATAAAAGCCCTGCAAACCCACGCAAAATTTAATTTTTCGCTTTCGAGTCGAGTGCCTTAAACCGAGCTCAGCCACCCTTCCGGAAGCGGAGCAATCATGCCCCAACCGCGGCAGAAATCAACGCCGCACGCGTTGTAGGCGTGCCCTGTGTTAGCGCCATAGGGCAGCCGCCGCTGGCGAGCAATTCACACAAGCCAGCGGTCGAGTTCCGCAGAGTGGGCTGCCGCCGCTGGATTCTTTCGTCAGGCCACGTCTCCTCGTGCACCGGTACACGTGCAGACCGACTCACGCCTTCAGCAGCGGAGTGAATCCCGCCTGGCGGAAATGGTGATCGGTCGTGAACGCATCGCGGATCCGCAGTTCGCGCATCACACAAAGCTGACGCAGTCCGTGAACGACCAATCCTTATCTGAATGCTTACGAAACCAGACGCTTGCGGAATGAAAGCGCGCAGCGTCGATCCACTCCAGGCGCAACGCCTCGCTCCGTTCGATCGTTTCAAGGAAATCCGCTGCCGCCGCGTGGCTGTGCCGCACGAGAAGCAGCGTGACCGTTTCGTCGACCACATATTCCGTAGTCAGAAACGTCTATTCCGCTGGGCCTGTTCCTCCTGGAGCTGGACCGCGCGACGGTGGTGTTCGTCGCCCGCGTCCCAAAGTCCGAGAAAGCCTGCGGTATCGACGAACACGTCAGCTGCGGCCATAAAGAATGCGGTCGATCTCGGCGTGTCGTCCTGCCCTTCGGACTTGCGCTAGCTTGCCGCGCGACGGTGAGGAACGGGTCGATGCGCGGATCACCCGCGATCGGGGCATCCACCGGCTCCAGACGCGCCGCCGGCTTGCCGCGGTGTGACAGGACAAAACGCTCCCCATTCGCAATTCGCCGCAGCACGCGCGCGGCATTCTGGCGCAGTTCCACCATCGTGATCGTCTTCATGAACATCAACTTTAAGTTGAAGTTGAATCGGAATACAAGGCTGAGATTGATCGAGGATCGAGGTCATAACGCTGCCGACCAGGGGCGGATGATTTCGTCAGGCCGGCGTTGGGAAACGCGTAAAGCCGGCGCTGATCACCGATCGTGTAGCGTGCGCTCTGTGAGCGCATTAATCGGCTCGCCATTGGCCCACGGATCGGCTCACCGCGCCGCCGAGACGGTGCTTTCATTCGGCAGATAAGAGATGCCCGCTTCTCCCAGCGGAGTGAACATGTGAGCCGTCGACTCCCAAACGAACATCGCGACGGCACCGAGCAAAGCTGCGAGCAAAAAGTCGCATCGATCACCCTCCTGACGCGGCAGCCTATTCAACCGCAACGGCGTCGAGCAAGGCCGCGCTTGGAAAACGGCGTGTCCCTCAGGCCGCTTTGCTTCGCATCACGCAAGCGCCGTCACTCGCTGACGAGCATGAATGGTGAACGTGCCCTCGCGGAGTTCTCGACATCATCGTCGCCGCCGATGTTTGATGCGCCAGTGATCCAGCGAAGCGAAGATGTCGCGACCGATCTGTGCGGATGGGCGGACGAGTTTCCGGTGTTTCGCGCTGCTACGTTGGATGAGATCGTGAGCACCCTCACCGCGTTCGTTCGTGACACGACACCTGAGCAAATCAGGGCGTGGCGCGGCTCGATTTCAGGTCTGCAGCAGCAGTGCGGAGCCGTGCTCGACGAACGCTCGAGCGCGCAACGGTATTGCGCCATCCTCGAGTATCAAATGCCCGACGGCTCCAAACGGGTCGACGCGGTGCTGCTTCTCTCCGGCGCGGTGTTGATCGTTGAAATGAAAGGCGACGGAAACTGGCAGCCGCAGTACCGCGAGCAGGCTGCAGACTACGCGCGCCGCTTGTTTTGGTTTCACCGCTACTGTGGTGAGAACAACGTCCGTGTGCACACCGTCCTCGTGAATTACGGATACGGTGAAAGCGACGAGGAGCGCGATTTTCTCACCACGACGAGGCTCGAACGGTTATCGGAGGTGATGAAGCGATTCGACCAGCCAGAGATTGCACCGCCATTGACGCTGGAGCGGTTCCTTTCGGCAGATGCATGCCAACCTTCACCATCACTCGTTCAGGCGGTGCGCGCTATTTTTCGCAACACGCGCTCCCAAAGATCAAACGAATCGATGAAGTAACGAAGAAGACGCTGGAACGTGCGGTAAACGAAATCCGCGACACTCATGCTCGCCGCAGGCGAAAGCTGTTGCTCGTTAGCGGAGTGCCCGGTGCCGGCAAGACATACGTCGGGCTACAGATCGCTCATGACGGATTTCTTGATGAACTCGCTGAACCGAGGCATCGGGCGAAAAGCCGACCGCGCCTGCCGTATTCCTTTCAGGTAACGGCCCGCTCGTCGATGTGCTGCAATATGAGCTGAGAAGCGCAGGTGGTGACGGCCGGGTCTTCGTCCGTGGCGTGAAGGATTTCGTTGCGAAGTATTCGAAGAAGCGCTCAGGACCTCCACCGCATCACGTACTCATTTTCGATGAGGCGCAGCGTGCGTGGGATGCCGACAGAGTGCGTCTCAAACACAAAGATCCCGAAGCAGTCTCGGAACCAGACGCGTTTGTTGCCTTCGCCGATAGAGTGCCGGGCTGGTGTGTGGTGATAGGGCTGATTGGAACAGGCCAAGAGATCCATGCGGGCGAAGAGGGCGGCATGGTTCTCTGGGCGAACGCAATCGCGAAGAATATATCCGGATGGGAGGTGAGTGGCCCGCCACAGTTCCAGGCAGTCTTTGAAGCAAGCGGTGTGACTTACACTGCGACCGAAGAGCTTCATTTGGGTCAGTCGGTGCGGTTCCATTTTGCTGCCGGATTGAGTGAGTGGGAATCCGGTCTTCTTAACGACCAACCCGACCCGGCGCGACTCGCACCAGTGGCACAACAACTCGCAAGTCAGGGTTATCAGCTTCGCGTCACCCGCGCGATAGGGACGGCGAAGGAGTTCGTCTGGAAGAAATACGCCGACTCGCCCGATGCGCGATTTGGGCTGCTGCACTCCAGCCGAGATAAACGAATCGCTGAAGTGCTGGATAACCGGCCCGCGACGCTTTTTCCGACCAGGTCCGTGGTACGCTGACCCGGAATCGTCGCCGCAGTCGTGCCGACAGTTACGCGAGGCGATCACCGAATTCGAAGCACAAGGACTTGAGCTTGATCACACGATACTAGAAGTGGTTTCAAAACGCACGAGGGGGAGCAGTGAATTTATTTGCCGGCATCCCACATTTTGTGCTGGTACGATTTGTCACTTTGGTGTGGAAAGCTTGGAATGCACGACCAAACGCTGCTCTCCGATCGCCAATGGGAAATGATC